>NZ_JBMDIX010000001.1:0-520959 GCF_057808915.1 Rhodococcus sp. FG69
CGTAGTGCAACGGCAACGACGCCCAGTCGAACGAGACGTTCCGGGCCTGCAACACGACCCGATCACCAGGCGCACGGCCAGCAACCGATGTGCTGGACTTTTGCGAATGTTCGGGTGAAGACACGCATCCCTTTCCTAGAATGGACGACATCCAAGAGCGACGATCCCGACCTCGTCGCTTATCTTGTCGATCACCGAGACGCTACGCATGGAGCCTCTGGAGAGCAACCAAGATCACTCTCGACAACACATGTGATTCGTTGTTCTGGGACTTCTTACTATCCGTATGTGTCTCTCGGTCCACGGCCCTTGACATGGCGATCGCCCTTGCGCCAACTCTTCGTTGTGGGCCCGTGAATCTTCAACGTCTTCACAACACCATGTCCGACGGCCGCAGCGATCTTCGCCAGGATCTGAGCCTGCATCAACCTCAGCTGAGTAGCCCATGCGGTCGATTCTGCGCTCACACTGAGCACTCCGTCTTCGAGTTTCGTCGGTGTCGCGTGGGATGCGATGTCCTCCCCGACCACTGCGGCCCAGCGACCGAGAACCGTTCCTTCGGAAACCTTGTCGGACCACCCACGTGATTTGGCGATGGACCCGGTCAAGGAACCCAATGTCTGCGGATCACGATCATCGGGGCCCGGTCCGGACCAACCACGCTTCCGGCGACCGCGAAGTGCTCTGACCCCACCCGTCGGCGAGGATCTGCCCTGACCGACCGATTTTCCGCTGGCTTTGGCCGCCGCTCGCGCGTCCTCGAGGGCTCGGCGCGCCAAATCGACGCCTTTCAGTTCGGGTTCGGATGTCGCACTGGGGATGTCCGCATCGGATCGATCGTCGTTCACAGCTGCAGACCTTCTTCCGTCTCGAAGGCAACGATCGTCGATATTCGTGCCGATTCATGTTGCACCGCTTCGACTTCCAGTCTGTTCGCGTTGAGTTCGGCAGGCACATCCTCGGCCACCGCCGCGGTAATCAGTACCTGTTCGGCATCGGCAGCGACCTTTGCAAGAGCACTGCGTCGCTTGCGATCGAGTTCGGCGAAAACATCGTCGAGCATCAAGACGGGATCGGATCCTTCGGCCCGTAACAACGCGAACGATGCCAACCGTAGGGACAGAGCAAAGGACCACGATTCTCCATGGCTTGCAAAGCCTTTCGCGGGTTGATCGCCGAGCGCCAACTCGAGATCGTCGCGATGCGGTCCGACCAGACACACTCCACGCTCGATTTCCCGCTGCCTCATCTGCATCAGTTGATGAAGAAACGCGGCCTCGAGGACTTCGACGTCGTCCGGTTCGGGCATGCGGCGTGCATCGGCGAACTCCGGGGGCAAGGCATCACCGAGACTGCTCCGATATCTGACTGCAGCAGGACGAGATTCGGGTGCAATCGAAGAATAGGACTCCGCCACGAACGGAAGTAATTCGTGTACCAACGCAATACGAGCAGCGAGCACCTGTGCACCATGGGCTGCCAAATGACCGTCCCAAACATCCAGCGTCGCAAGGGCACTGGTGCCGTCACTCGACCGGCTACCACGCCTGAGCGCACCACCCGCAGTCTTCAACAGCGCCGAACGCTGCCTGAGAACCTTGTCGTAATCCGCTCGCACAGCGGCCATTCGAGGCCGCCGCGTCGTTGCCAGATCATCGAGATAACGTCGACGCTCACCAGGATCGCCACGCACCAACGACAGATCCTCAGGAGCGAAAAGGACAGTCTGCAGGACACCGAGAATTTCCCTCGGTCGCCGAACCGGCGAACGGTTCATTCTGGCCTTGTTCGCTTTGCCCTCGAGCAATTCGATATCGATCGTCAGTTCACGGCCGAGATTAACGACCGACGCACTGGCGAATGCGCGCTCGGCTCCCGCTCGGATCATCGGTGCATCGGCGGACACTCGATGAGAGGACAGCGTCGACAGATAACCGAGGGATTCGATCAGATTGGTCTTACCATGTCCGTTCGGTCCGACAAACACCATCGACCCTGGCTCGAGATCGATGGTGACGTCGTCCCACGAGCGAAAGTCACGCAGGGTGAAGGAGCGAACGAACAAGACTTATTTCTTGGGGTCGGGTGCGCGGAGCGTCTCTTCGGTGGTGGCGCGCTTGACTGCGTGCCCCCCGAATTGATTCCGAAGTGCGGATACAGCCTTCATCGCGGGTGAGTCGGCCTGTCTGGACGCGAACCGCGCGAACAAGGCCGCCGAGATCACAGGGGCCGGCACCGCATGACGAATCGCCTCTTCGACGGTCCAGCGACCCTCACCCGAATCCTCGGTGTATCCGGATATTTCCCGGAACTCGGGATCCTGCGCCAAAGCCTGAACGAGAAGGTCCAACAGCCACGACCGTACGACGGTTCCCTTGCTCCACGCGCGGAGAACTCCGTGAGTGTCTTGCACCAGCTCTTCGGCCTCGAGGAGCTCGTAGCCCTCGGCATATGCCTGCATCAGGCCGTACTCGATGCCGTTGTGGACCATCTTCGAATAGTGGCCCGCACCGACCGGACCCGCATGAACGAAACCGTCGGCGCGCTCGCCCTCCGGACGCAGAGCGTCGAAGATCGGAAGCGCACGCTCGACGTCGGCCTCCGAACCTCCGACCATGAGGCCATAACCGTTCTCTAGTCCCCAGACACCGCCGGACACTCCTGCGTCGATGTAACCGATGCCCTTCTTCGCAAGCAGCTCAGCGTTCGGTCCGTCGTCGGTGAACCTCGAGTTGCCACCGTCGATCACCAGGTCACCCTCCTCGAGGGCGTCGGCAAGTCCGGTGATTGTGTCCCGAGTGATGTTTCCCGACGGAACCATGACCCACACCACGCGCGGAGCCGTCAGTGCACTGGCCAAGCCCTCGAGCGACGGCGTGTCCGTCACCTCGGGCCGGGGGTCGTATCCGATGACCTCGTGTCCGTGAGCGCGCAGGCGCTCGCGCATGTTGAAGCCCATTTTCCCGAGTCCGACCAGTCCCAGCTGCATGCGGAGCGTCCTTCTCTAGTGTGCGGGTGGTGGTGTGGACGACTTACCCTGGCTGGAGGCCCTCCACACGCTGGCGTACCCCGATCAGCCCGGAAGGCGAACCGGCATCAACAGGTACGTGTAGGCGCTCTGCGGTGCCGCGAACTTGCCCGAGGAATCGGGTACGAGTTCATCATCCGTGGTCGGACGAAGAACCGCAGGCCTACTGGGCGTCGTGAACCCGAATGTGACCTTTTCGCTGTGCAACGAGGACAGCCCGTCGATCAGGTAGCCGGGATTGAACGCAATGGTCAGCGCCTCACCCTGGAAATCGGCCATGAGTGCTTCCTCGGCGCGCCCCGCGTCGTCGCCGCCTGCAGACAGCAACACTCCGTCCGGGGAGAACTCGAGGCGGACCTGCGCACCACGTTCGGCGACGAGGGCGACGCGCTTGATCGCCTCGACGAGCGGAGCAATCTCGACTACCGCGACCGCGGTGTGCTCCGGCGGCAACAGCTGACGGAACTTGGGGAAATCCGCGTCGAGGAGTCTCGTCGTGGTCCGCCGTCCACCGCTGATGATGCCCAGCAGGCCGTCTGCGCCGACGGATGAACCCGATCCGAGCGCCAGCTCCACCGGCGAATTTGCATTGCCGGTCAACGTTTTTGCGGACTCGGACAGCGTGCGAGCCGGGATCAGAACCTCGGTTTTGGTCTCGCCACCGACCGGCATCCACTCGAGCTCACGGACGGCGAGGCGAAATCGGTCCGTGGCGGCAAGCACGACCGTGGTTCCGTGAATTTCGACGCGAATACCGGTCAGCATCGGCAGCGTGTCGTCCTTGCCTGCAGCGACGGCGACCTGCGCGATGGCTTCCGAGAACACGTCGACTGCGATGGACCCGGTTTGGGTGGGGAGTTCGGGCAGCTGCGGGTAGTCCTCGACGGGCATGGTCGGCAGCGAGAACTTCGCACTACCACACGTGATGAGTACCCGAGTGCCTTCGACGCCGACGTCGACGGGCTTGTTCGGCAGCGACTTCGTGATGTCGGCGAGCAGTTTGCCGGAAACGAGTACTCGACCTGCCGTCGCAACCTCGGCCGACACTCGAACTTGAGCCGAGACCTCGTAGTCGAAGCCCGACACGGTCAGACCCTGGTCGTCGGCGGCAAGCAGCACGCCACCGAGAACCGGGACAGGCGGCCTCGACGGCAGACTTCGAGCAACCCAGGCAACGGAATCGGAGAAATCTTCGCGAGCAACGCGAAACTTCAGACTTCCAAGCTCCATCGCTCGGTTTTTCCTCTCGTTCGGCAGCGGTCCATCTCGAAGTGTTGTCTTCGGTGAGTGCCTGTTGCGCTCGATACCGGTGCATCGAAGAGTCTGACACAGGCGATGGTCATGCACACCGTATGCCCTTCGCGACCAACTTGAAAGCCGAACTGTCGTCCCCGAGGGATGCGTGAGGCGCTGTCGAACGGCCTGTGAACGGATCGCTCCCCAACACCTGTTTTCAAAGAGATTCTCTTCAAGAGAAATTCTTCGTATTAATAGGTCCTGTGGAATCTGTGCACACGTGCCACTCGATGCTGGTCGGCAGGCGTGGTGTCGTGGGGATGAACTCTGCACCAATCAGTGGTTGCGTCGGGACGGCATGTGGACAAATCTCAGCGGTACACAGGGCTTCACAGTTCATCCCCAGATACGTACTTCTATCCACATGGTTATCCACAGGTGTGAATCAATGGACGAGAAGTGCAAGAAATTGTTCTCGGACCGCCCTCGCGGTGGATTCGGATCACCGAAACATGCAAGAAGGGCGGACCCGAATCGGGTCCGCCCTTTGTCTGCTCGGAGTACTCGTCACAGTCCCTAACGCTTGGATCGCTGCTTGATCCGTGCGGTGAGTTCTTGTACCTGGTCGTAGACCTTCCGGCGTTCGGTCATCTCTTTGCGGATCTTCTTGTCCGCGTACATCACCGTCGTATGGTCGCGACCGAACGTCTGACCGATCTTGGGCAGCGACAGATCGGTCAGTTCGCGGCACAGATACATCGCGATCTGCCTGGCCATTGCAAGTGCACGTGCTTTACCAGGACCGCAGAGATCATCGATCGACGTGTTGAAGTACTCGGCTGTGACGGCCATGATCGTCGCCGCATTGATCTCGAGACTCGTCGAATCCGGCATCAGATCTCGTAGTACGACTTCAGCCAGAGTCAGGTCGAGTGCCTGTCCGTTGAGTGAGGCGAACGCAGTGACACGGATCAGCGCACCCTCGAGCTCACGTATGTTGCGTTCGATACGACTGGCGATCAGCTCGAGCACGTCGTGCGGCACATCCAGCCGGTCCATCCGTGCTTTCTTGCTCAGAATCGCGATGCGCGTTTCCAGCTCGGGTGGCTGAACGTCCGTGATCAGACCCCACTCGAATCGCGTGCGTAGTCGTTCCTCGAGTGTCGCCAGTTGTTTCGGCGGACGGTCGGACGACACGACGATCTGCTTGTTCGCGTTGTGCAGGGTGTTGAAGGTGTGGAAGAACTCTTCCTGGATGCCCTCTTTGCCTTCGATGAACTGAATGTCGTCGACGAGCAGTACGTCGGTCTCCCGATAGCGACGCTTGAAAGCCACTTTCCTGTCGTCGCGAAGGCTGTTGATGAAGTCGTTGGTGAATTCTTCTGTCGAGACGTACTTGACTCGCATGCCCGGAAAGAGACGCTGCGCATAGTGACCGGCGGCATGCAGAAGGTGAGTCTTGCCGAGACCGGAGGCACCCCATACGAACAGCGGGTTGTACGCACGGGCCGGTGCCTCCGCGATCGCGACGGCTGCAGCGTGCGCGAATCGGTTGGACGCGCCGATGACGAAAGTGTCGAAGGTGTATTTGGAGTTCAGGCTGCCTGCACCTGGAGTCGTGTTCGACGACTCGGGAGGCTTGGTGAAGTACGTCGGCCACGAATTCTGAACACTTGCCAGAGCCTCACGCTCGTCGTCGACCTCTTCGTAGTCCGCAGTTTCGGAATCCGAAGGATCGTTGTCGGTGCTTGTGAGGAACCGCCGACGGTAGGTCGGTGAGCTCGCAGCCTCCGGATATCCGCGTTCGGGCTCGAGCTTCTCGTCATCCGGCGCCGAGATACGGACACCGAGGCCTTCGACTCCCTGTCCGAGGTGTCGGCCCAACGCATGGAGTATCGGTTCACGAAGGTCGCGCTCGATGGCTTCCTGGGCGAACGACGATGGAACTGCCAGGAGTGCGAATCCCTGGGTCAGTGTCAGGGGTTCGACGAGCGCGAGCCACGCCTTCTGCCCCTTGGTCAGCGGTTGTCCGCTGTGCCGGTCGGACGTCAACTCCGTGACAACCTCTGGCCAGACGCGCGCCAGCGCACCCGGATCCTCGTTCACGGTGCCTCCCATTCGACCGAACACATTACGAACTGCGCAGAGTGCGCTGAAAAAACTGATGTCATCGAAGCGCCGTACACCACCCCAAGTTCGACTATCGTCCCCGACGACGAACGTATCGGGGAGTCACACCGAAGTGGTGTGTGCCCGCCCCCGTACGAATATGCCACCTGGCGCGTGTTTCCACACAATTATCCACAGGTGTGGATGAACGACATCGGTGTGAGCCAGAGCGTTGGCCAGCCGGCGTTTTCGGCCGATTTGTGGCGGTTGACCTGCACCGTTGTGAAATTGCGAAATCTCGAGCTACGGCAGGTGCCTGTTAATGGACGCGGGATATTCAGGTGGAGAAGTTGTTCACAGGTCTTCGTCCCCAGCCTTGTGGATGAATGACATCGATGTAGTCTTTGCGGTGGCGAGAAGACGAGTTTGACCCTCGCGCACTCGATCAGTACTCTCGAACAGTCACCCAAGGCGAGGTGGCCGATGCTTGCTGGCTGCTTACAGTCTGTCTTCACTCGGGTTTCTCGCTCTGGGATGTAACTCGAGTTCGACCGAACTCGCTACTACCGCCAGTAGACGTCCGTGTGGGCGTCGAAACTTTCGAGGAGTGTTGACCGTGGCCAAGGGCAAGCGGACGTTCCAGCCGAACAACCGACGCCGCGCGCGCGTTCACGGCTTCCGTCTTCGTATGCGTACGCGTGCAGGTCGTGCAATTGTTTCTGCGCGTCGCGGCAAAGGCCGCAAGGAACTCACCGCCTAAATCATTGTTCGTCTGAGTTTACGGAGCTCGGGGTGTTACCTGAGCCGCACAGATTGCATCGCAGCGCGGATTTCTCGCGTGCCGTGCGTCGAGGCCGTCGAATGGGTAGACAAGACCTGGTAGTTCACGCTTACACGCGTGACGACGCAGGTGTTGTCTGCAGCGTGGGCGAACCTAGATTCGGACTGATCGTGAGCAAGGCTGTCGGGCCGGCGGTAACTCGTCATCGAGTTGCGCGCCGGCTTCGGCATATCTGTGCCCAGTTACTTCCGGATGTGCCGTCGACCGCAGACGTTGTCATCCGTGCTTTGCCCGGCTCGGCGGGGTTGTCCTCCGCCGACCTGCATCGTCAGGTTCGGTCGGGACTGAAGAAGCTGGGATACCTGGAAACCTCGAGCACAACGGCGTCGAGAGATGCGCATTCATGACCGTTCTACGTTTCATCCGTTCGCTCCCGGTGCGAACATTGGTTTTCTGCATCGAGCTGTACCGAACGTACGTGTCTCCGCTCCGGCTGCCGACCTGCAGGTTTTATCCCACTTGCAGTGAGTACGCAGTCGATGCGTTGAAGACCCACGGCGCAATCAAAGGATCTCTTTTGGCTGTCGCGCGGTTGCTCAAGTGTGCTCCCTGGCACTCTGGTGGGTGGGACCCGGTGCCAGAGCGTGGTTCGTGGCGTCACCGAACCCGCAGCGATGCCGATCAGACTTCGACCGAAGACATCCACTCGCACGTGAAAGTGGACGAACAGAGGAGTACATAGAGCCGTGCTCGATTTCATTTACATTCCGGTCTCCTGGATTCTCTGGGTGTGGCACAAAGTGTTCGGCGCTTTGCTAGGTGCCGACAACGGTTTCGCGTGGGCATTGTCCGTCGTGTTCCTCGTCTTCACTCTGCGACTCATTCTGTACAAGCCCTTCGTCAAGCAGGTTCGAACGACGCGTCAGATGCAGGAGTTGCAGCCGCAGATCAAGGCGCTGCAGAAGAAGTACGGCAAAGACAAGCAGCGCATGGCCGTCGAGATGCAGAAGCTGCAGAAGGAACACGGCTTCAACCCCATCATGGGTTGCCTTCCAGTGCTCGCACAGGCGCCGGTGTTCATCGGTCTGTTCCACGTGCTCCGCTCGTTCAACCGAACCGGCACGGGCATCGGACAGTTGGGTCTTGATCCCGAGGTCAACAGAACACTCCCGAACTATGCGTTCGACGTTGCCGACGTGAACTCGTTCCTCGATGCTCGTCTGTTCGGTGCGCCGATCTCGGCATGGATCACGATGCCGAAATCGCAGCTCGATGCGTTCGCCAACCCTGAGTTGGGGCTAGGGATTCCATCGGTATGGACGATCGTCGCAGTGTCGGTGCCGCTGATGATCATCGCTGCCATCGCGACGCATATGAACTCGCGAGCGTCGGTGGCTCGCCAGAGTGAGGCAGCTGCTGCCAATCCGCAGTCCGCGATCATGAACAAGCTGGCGCTGTATGTCTTCCCGTTGGGTGTCCTTGCCTTCGGCGCTTTCCTCCCTATCGCGATCCTTCTCTACTGGGTCAGCAACAACGCCTGGACCTACGGTCAGCAGCACCTCGTCTTCGGAAAGATCGACAAGGAAGAAGCGGCCAAGAAGCAGGTTGCGCTCGACAAGCGGACCGAGAATGCGCCGAAGCCAGGCGCAAAGCCCATGTCCAAGCCGAAGCCGGGCGCGCGTCCGAAGCTGTCGAAGATGACGCCAATCGAATCGGCCGCCAACGATGCGAACAGCGCGGGTGGTTCTTCGGATTCGGGGACGACTGCGGGTGGGACGAACGGTTCGAGTTCGACGGCTCCGAAGCCGCGACCGCAGGCAAACCGAAGCAAGTCGAAGCGCAAGCGTCGCTGACGCTCAGATACCGAGGACCGAACATGTCTGCAGAAACAGAAGAAGTAGCCAACACGGACAACGCAGTGAACGCTGGGGATGGAGCGAGTGAAGACGTGGCAGTCGAATCGGAGAAGTCTGGCGAAACGGAGAAGTCTGACGAAGATCTGAAAGACGTCGTGCCCGAGGTTGCTGACGCGGATGAACTCGAGGACGACGATGAGGACTCAGAGGACTACCTCGTCGAAGAGGGCGAAATTGCAGGCGACTATCTCGAGCAGCTACTCGACGTCCTGGACTTCGACGGTGACATCGACCTCGATGTCGAGGGTGATCGCGCCGTAGTCAGTATCGACGGCGGATCCGACTTGACGAAGCTTGTGGGCCGCAAGGGCGAGGTACTCGACGCACTTCAGGAGCTGACCAGACTGGCAGTCCAGCAGTCGACCGGCGAGCGAAGCAAGCTGATGCTGGACGTAGCGGGCTGGCGTGCGAATCGCCGAAGCGAACTGAGCACCCTCGGTATCGATGCTGCACAGCGCGTTCTCGAAAGCGGAGAGCGTGAAGAGTTGACGCCGATGACTCCGTTCGAGCGCAAGATCGTGCACGACGCAGTCGCACAGATCGACGGTGTCGACAGCGAGAGCACGGGCGTCGAACCCTCACGTCGTGTGGTCGTCGTCAAGTCCTGAGCAGAGTGTAGGAAAGAGTCCCCGGCTTCGGTCGGGGACTTTTTTTGTCTGCAGTCCCTAGTTCGGGATATGTGTTGCTGACGCGACACCTGAATGACAGGCATGTAGTTCGGATTTCGGCCGTTTCACGTGAAACATAGGAGTAGGGGACGAAACGTCACTGTGACGGCTGAAGCGGATGGGCTATTGCGTGATGTTTCACGTGAAACGACCGATCCGCCGTGATGTAGAACCGAACCAGAGGCTGGACGTCCGGGTACGACTTGGATTTCTGTGTAGTGGTGCTCCCCCACATTCGGCGTAGTTCGTGCGCAGGAGGCCGTGACTCGTTGACGTTTCAGCGGTTGGTGCTTCACATGCATCCCTTCTTTGAGTACCACTGGCATCTGTGCCGGGTGTGGATGTCAGCTGCGGTAGTTAGGTTGGATGGGCTAGTCGGCTAGCCCTCAGTTGGTGTTTCACGTGAAACATCGGTTGGCGCGCGGCGGCCGATCTAGCGACGTGTGTTGTCGCAGGCTCGTCAAGGACATCAGGTGTAGCGATCGACTGATGGATCGATTTGGGTGTCTCTCGATTCCGTGGTCCGGAACCCCGACCGCGGCGACGGTAAGAAGTGTGGATGATCTGTGAGTCGCGAACAGGCGCATGTGTTGGATTTGGGCGCAGTCGAATTCCACATCGCGACGGTGGCCATAGCTAATTCCGGAGATGACGGTGCGCGACACAATGTCGATCCGCGAACTGGTGTCGCCGATGCGAGCAACTGTGTAGCGAGAGGCCCACGCGGAATCGTGACGGGTCGCAAGTCTTCAACGCACCGAGTGCGCATGGTTCTTTCGCGCGCTGAACACATGCCAGATGTGGGGTCGACTCGTGGTGATGAGTGTCCCCTGCGTCTGTGGCCACCATGACCCGCCCACGGTTGTGACAAGGAGTGCCCGTTGTCGGACTAGATCCGTGTTTCACGTGAAACGACTCACGCCGCGAATGTAGGTGATCGGTGTGCGGTCGGCGGTGCGTGGAGCCCGGCGCCACCTGCGTCACGCCACCGTGTATCAGTGGTGAGATCGGTACGCTGCAAGTCGTGTCGTTGGCGGAGGGTGCTGTGGTCACCGCGGCCGCCGTCGATCTCCGAGGGGTGTTCGGTTGAGAGTTCGGCCAGCTTGGTATTTCACGACAACCGCTCTGTTTCACGTGAAACGGTCCGCCGACTGACCGACGGGTCGGGTTCCTACTGCGGGTGCTCTGCCTGCGTTCGCGTGGGTGCTTGATGCATCGACATCCCCTACCGTGGCTTGGTGGTGCCGGTTGTTGTCAGGGCACCCAGACACATTTGCCCTCGTGCGCGGACGGGCAGCCTCTCCGGCTCGGTAGCTTCGGGACCGGCGGAGCCGCGACGACGCTCGCCGCCCGGGAGCGTCTTTGCTGTTACTTACGTGGGGACGGCCGCGGGTACAAGCGTTCTGAAGGATCGTTGTTTCACGTGAAACTGATCCGACGATGTTGGCGTAGCGATAGTGACCCTCGCGGCGCCCAGGGCGACGCGGCAACACGGGCCGGCCCCTCGTCGAACTTGCATACATCGCGGAGCTGTTCGTCGTCGATCCCCGCCAACGCCTACGAGCATCCTCGCGATCAATCCCCAGGGGCGGAGAAGACAAGACGACGCAGAGCCGACACCGGGTATTCGGGAGGGACGAGCCATCGCATTGGCCAACCGGTTTCACGTGAAACATGCGTTTCAAGCGAAGATTCGAGTGACTTCGACGTCAACGGGGCCGACAGTTTGGCGAAGTGAGCCGCCACGCGGGAGGATAGGAGCTGTGGAACCTGATGCCTTGGATGACGATCGTTTGATGGAAATCGCAGAGCGTGTGTTCGGTCCGCGCCTGGATCTGGCCAAGCAATATCATGACTCCCTCGCAACGGATGGCGTCGAGCGTGGCCTGATCGGCCCCCGCGAAGTGCCGCGGCTTTGGGAACGTCATCTACTCAACTGTGCAGTGATCGGCGAGCTGATCGACGAAGGTGAACGGGTTGTCGACATTGGCAGCGGTGCGGGACTACCGGGTATCCCACTCGCGATTGCTCGGCCTGATCTCCGCGTGACACTTGTCGAACCTCTTCTGCGTCGAACCGTGTATCTAGCCGAATTCATCGAAGCTCACGGTCTCGATGTCCTCGTCGTTCGGGGCCGTGCCGAACAGCCCGGCGTGAAGAAGGAAGCGGGTGGAGCGGATGTCGTCACATCACGCGCCGTAGCGCCGCTCGAGAAGCTGGCGAAATGGTCGCTCCCGCTCATCCACGAACGCGGCCGGATGCTCGCAATGAAGGGAAGTAGCGCCGAGGAAGAAATCGAGCGGGATCGGACTTCCCTTAATCGCATGGGTGCTGGCAAGCTAGAGGTTGTGAGGTGTGGCGTCGACGTACTGCCGACGCCGACAATCGTTGTTCGCGCTGAGAGGGTGCCACGCCGCTTTCCGCGTTCGTAACTCGTCCCGTACCTCAGATCAAGTTCTTCTACTTCAATCCAGTTCCGCATTAAGGAGCACGTATGTCGGGTGGATCCGATCCAACTGTTTCACGTGAAACAGAGTCCGCAGCCAGCGGTGCGCCGAAGGCACCCAAGGCATCCCCTACGGACGCGACGGGCGGATCTGGCTTCGGCGCGTACAACAGCATCTCCCCGAACGACACCCCGATCGGTGCCGCCGCTCACCGTGCCAGTCAGATCTTGCACCCGGGCAGCGTGGCGCTTCCCAAGCCGGCGCATCGTCGAACGCTCACCATCGCGAACCAGAAGGGCGGCGTGGGCAAGACTACGACCGCTGTGAATATGGCCGCTGCTCTAGCCCTTCAGGGTCTGACGGTTCTCGTGGTGGATCTGGACCCTCAGGGCAACGCCAGCACAGCGCTCGGCGTCGAGCATCACTCTGGGGTGCCCTCGAGCTACGAGGTCCTCATCGGTGAAGTCAGCGCCAGAGAGGCCATTCAGCAGAGCCCGCACAGCGAACGACTCTTCTGCATCCCCGCGACAATCGATCTGGCGGGTGCGGAAATCGAACTGGTGTCCATGGTGGCTCGCGAGGGTCGGTTGAAGACCGCGCTCACCGACTTGGACGACGTCGATGCGGACTTCGTTCTCATCGATTGCCCCCCGTCGCTGGGCCTGTTGACTGTCAATGCGTTGGTGGCAGCTACCGAGGTTCTGATTCCGATCCAATGTGAGTATTACGCCCTCGAGGGTGTGGGACAGCTCCTGCGAAACATCGAGTTGGTCCAAGCGCATCTGAATCCTGCCCTCCACGTTTCCACCGTCATTTTGACGATGTACGACGGCCGGACGAAGCTCGCAGATCAGGTCGCCGAGGAAGTCCGCAAGCACTTCGGCGATGCGGTGTTGAGGGCCGTCATCCCCCGAAGCGTCAAGGTATCGGAGGCTCCCGGTTATGGGATGACCGTTCTCGACTACGACCCCGGTTCGCGGGGGGCGATGAGCTATCTGGATGCAGGTAGAGAACTAGCAGCGCGGTCCGCGGTCGCGACATCAGACGGAACGCAGGAGCAGTAGGAAGATGAGTCAGACACGTAAGGGTGGCTTGGGACGTGGGTTGGCAGCGCTGATCCCGACCGGTCCCGAAGCAGGACCCCGACTGGGCAGTGCAGCTGCGGACGTCGTGATCGGCAAGGACAATTCGGCTACTCGAGACAAGCCGCGGGTAACCGCTACGGCCGAGAAAGTCGCCACTGCGCCGACCCCTGCCCCGCCGATTCGAAGCTCGGAGGAGGACCTCTCCCCCGCAGGCGCCGTGTATCGCGAGATCGCACCGTCCCTCATCCAGCCGAATCCGAAACAGCCTAGAAGCGTTTTCGACGAGGAATCCCTCGCGGAATTGGTGCATTCGATCCGCGAATTCGGACTGATGCAACCGATCGTCGTTCGCGCTGTGGACGACGGCAAGTACGAACTCGTGATGGGTGAGCGTCGGTGGCGCGCGAGTCAGGAAGCCGGCCTCGAGTCGATTCCGGCCATTGTTCGCGAGACTGCAGATGACGCGATGCTTCGAGACGCTCTCCTGGAAAACATCCATCGAGTGCAGTTGAATCCGCTCGAGGAAGCTGCCGCCTATCAACAACTTCTCGAAGAATTCGATGTTACTCACGAGGAGCTCGCTGCGAAGATCGGCCGCTCCCGACCCGTCGTGACCAACATGATCAGACTGCTCAAGCTTCCCATCCCGGTTCAGCGACGAGTCGCGGCCGGTGTTCTGTCCGCCGGACACGCTCGTGCATTGTTGTCGCTGGACGCTGGGACGGATGCTCAAGAGTCGTTGGCCGCTCGAATCGTCGCCGAAGGGATGTCTGTTCGAGCAACCGAAGAGGCAGTCACTCTCGCAAACCGGAACGACGATAGTGCACCGAATCCCGCTCCGCGCCGCAAGCCGATCCAGATGCCAGGGCTTCAGGATGTCGCGGATCGGCTGTCGGACTCCTTCGATACGCGCGTAACTGTAAGCCTTGGTAAGAAAAAAGGTAAGATCGTCGTCGAGTTCGGCTCGGTCGACGACCTTCAGCGGATCGTCGACATGATGGAAAGTCAGAAGAAAAAATAGTCACGATCTTCAAGGTATAGATACAAGCGGGACATACGTCACTGTGACGATAGGTTCCGATTTCGTGCCAAGAACGAACCAATTCTGGTTGAAAGATACTGCATCACAACTGTTTTCGAGGATGGCGCCTACGACGACACCTGATGAGGTTCCATCGCTTATTCTTGTCGAGAGTGTCGGCGCTCGAGACACCCGACAAATGACATGCAAGGGTTTGGAGGCTGAGGTAAGCAGTGTCGACGCTCGTCACCGGAGTCACATTGAACTCCTTCGATCGATTGCCGAACCATACCCGTCGGTGTGGGTTCTGGGTTCTCGATCCAGCGACCGACGGCGCCGACCGCCAGACCCTCGATCTCGAGTTGGAGAACGAAGCATGGTTGTCGATGATCATGCTCGAATGGGGATCGTGCGGACAATTGCTCACTTCGCATGGCGCCACGGCTGGATGCGCTATCTACGCTCCCCCCGGCGTCGTCCCGCGAGCGTCGACCTTCCCGACCTCACCGGTGAGTCCCGACGCCGTGCTGCTGACAACACTGCGAATCGAATCCGAAGTGGACAGAGAAGGCAACTCTGCAGCCTTGATCCAGGCAGTCGTGTCCGATCTGGTGAACCGAGGTGTCCGCGCATTGGAGGCGTTCGGGATCCGTCGCACCGCAGCGGACGAAACCGACGTTCCGCGCGCCACGGCGTCGATGTCATGCTCGGACACGACCTGCATGATCGATGCGGACTTCCTGGAAAAGGCGGGTTTCGACGTGATCGCGCCGCACCATCGATATCCGCGGCTTCGGCTCGAGCTGGATCGAGATCACGGGTGGAAGGAAGACGTCGAGTCCGCGTTGGAACGACTGCTGATCGCGGCAAGCCTGACGATGGTGGACATCGAGCACAAGGACACCGTCGGCGTCCGTTGAATCATCGTCACGCGCAACCGGCCGCACGTCAGCGGCGGTCGGCGGCGGCCAACTCCTCAGCGAGCAGTTCTGCGAATGTGAATGTGCCCGTAGGTTGATCGTCCTGACCCAGAAGGTAGAGACGCTTGACGGCGACGAGAATCGCCTCGGCGATGACGTCGCGTGAGCGTGGATCGCTCAACACCGCGACATCGGAAGCGCTCGTGAGATAGCCCAAGTCGACCTGTACGGTCGGCATGTTGGTCAGCCGCAACAAATCCCAGGTACGTCCGTGACTGCGGCAATCCAACAATGGTGTGCGAGCAACGATCTCACGTTGAATGTACCCGGTGAGGACCTGACCGATCAGCGAGGCCGAACCGTGCGAATTTCCGAAGTGGAAGCTCGCGACACCGTTGGCCGCAGAGCTGGTACTGGACGCGCACCTGAGCGAGATCATCAGGTCGGCGTTGAATGCGTTCGAGGTCTCGGCTCGGTCTGCAACACTCGGGTTGGTTCCCCGCGCTCGGGAGAGGAAAGTCTCCATTCCCGTTGCGGCCATCCGTCCCTCGAGGCGACTGGCGACATCCCACAGTATCTCGGCTTCCGAGATCCGACCGAACACCCCGTCGACGATCATTCCTGTTTCCGAGCCACCGAGGTCGGGGTCGATGACGATGCGCTTGCCGGTCAGTTGTGGGCCGGACTGGCGGACCAGCTCTTCTTCACTGATGGCGTGCGGTGATCCGCCGGTGACTCGCGCGCCGAGCAGTTCCAAGGAGCGCAGCGTGGCCGGACCACAGATGCCGTCGGGCGACAGGCCGATTTCGCGCTGGAACGAGGACAAACCTTCGTGGGTCTTGGGACCGAAGTAGCCGTCGACGCGTTCGCTGTAGAAACCGAGGTCCTGGAGCCGCGTCTGCAATGTGGCAACGTCGTCGCCGTATAGCGGCGCCGACAGTTGGTAGATCAGCGTGCGCGCGCCGAGCCGGTACGACGCTTCCTTCAGTGACCGATATGTTGCCGGGCCGACGACGCCGTCGACGAGCAGACCGCGGTGTTGTTGGAATGCCCGGACGGCCCCGTCGAGTGCGGAGTCGTAGTCAGATGCGGGCGCGCTCCAGTGGAGTGGATCGCCGGCTCGAGCTGCGTCGTCCTGCTCGTCCTGTAGAAAGCCGAGGGAGATCAGCGTGCTCCGCACCTCCGCGACGGCGGGACCGGAGTCGCCGTGCCTGAGTCGGTGCATACCTATTGACCTCTCGCAGAAAGAACGACTACGTGTCGAATCATCGCAACCAGGGAACTCACGTAACTCCCCGGCGAATCAGTCGTCGAACACAAAAGTCGATGTACCGACCCTGTGCCGGCACATCAGACGATTGTCGCAGAAAATGGCCGTAGGACCGTAATCCACACCGTCTTTGGCGTGGACTCGGTCCTACTGCGGTTGCGTCACAAAACGGATTCGAGGTCCTTGAGCAGGGCCGCCTTACCCTTTGCACCGACGATCTGCTTCACGGGCTTGCCACCCTGGAACAGAATGAGCGTAGGGATGGACATGACCTTGAAGTCGCGCGCGGCCTGCGGGTTGGCATCGATGTCGAGCTTCGCGACGGTCAACTTGTCGGCATGCTCGGCAGCGATCTCCTCGAGGACCGGTGCAACCATCTTGCACGGGCCGCACCAGGTGGCCCAGAAGTCGACGAGAACCGGCTTCTCGCTGGTCAATACATCGTCGACGAACGATGCGTCTGTGATCGTGACGGTCTTCTTGTCATCGGACATTTGGCTGTGCTCCCTGGGTCGGTGAAATAGTTCGAGTGATGAGATCGGTCGAGCGTCAGGCAGACCCGACATCGACGGGCTGATCGGCGTGTTCGAGGGTGTTGCTGGTGATGTCGCCCTGCTCGGCAAGCCAGCGCTCGGCATCGATCGAGGCTGTGCAGCCGGTACCTGCGGCCGTGATCGCTTGCTGGTAGACGTGATCGACCAGGTCGCCCGCTGCGAAGACGCCTGCGACGGATGTGGCCGACGACGGAGATGCGACCTTGACGTAGCCGGCTTCGTCGAGGTCGACCTGACCCTTGACCAGCTCGTTGCGAGGATCGTGTCCGATCGCGACGAACATTCCGGTCACGTCCAGAGTCGTCTTCTCGCCGGTGAGCGCATTCTCCAGAGCCAGTCCGGTGACCGATGTGTCACCGAGAACCTCGAGGACCTTGGTATCGGTCAGGAAGGTGATCTTGTCGTTGAGCTTGGCGCGCTCGAGCATGATCCGCGACGCGCGAAACTCGCTGCGACGGTGAACAACGGTCACGCTGCGGGCGAATCGCGTGAGGAACGTGGCTTCCTCCATGGCGGAGTCGCCACCGCCGATCACGGCGATGTCCTGATCGCGGAAGAAGAACCCGTCACAGGTGGCACAAGCACTGACTCCGCGGCCGAGAAGCTTCTCCTCGCCGGGAATGCTCAGGTAGCGCGCCGCCGCACCCATGGCCAGGATGATCGCGCGAGCTTGGTAGGTCTCACCGTTGGCCGAGACGGTCTTGATCTCGCCGGTCAGGTCGAGCTCCTCGACATCTTCGGTGCGGATGTCGGCACCGAAACGCTTGGCTTGCTCGCGCATCTGCTCCATGAGGTCCGGGCCCATGATTCCCTCGCGGAAGCCAGGAAAATTCTCGACCTCGGTGGTCGTCATCAAGGCGCCGCCGAACTGAGTTCCTTCGAACAGGATGGGTTCGAGCTCGGCGCGGGCTGCGTACACGCCAGCGGTATAACCGGCGGGTCCCGAACCGACGATGATGAGATCGTGAACCTTGGGCGTAGTCATGCGGACCTTCCGATTGAAGTTCGAGGACGAACTGCCTGTAGTCGCCGACTCCAGACGTGTGTGTTCAACACCAGGGTAAGGGGTGTTGTTCCCGCTCGTATGGGTCGACGTCGGAGAATCGGACTGGCGGGACGAGCATCGTCAATCGACATCCTGGCGGACCAGGACACCGGGGTTTCCGAGACCGCAGTCGGTGTCGACGGCCAGGAGTGTCAGGCCGGTCTCCTGACCGGGTTTCGGTAGGACGAGCATGACGCCGCGTTGACCGTCGAGCTCGACTCGAGCGGACCCGAGCACGGTGGTCGAGGGTTCGAAGCCGTTGGCTGCAAGACACCCGGACAACGCACCGGACTCGAGAAGATCGTTGGTTTCGCGATTCGTCATGACTTCGTAGGCGACGGATGCATCCAGGTTGTCGGAGTCGACAACCAGGGCCGGTGAATCCGCCGACGGAGCCTCGGCGACGAGATCCTGCGTACCTTCGCCATCTGACGTCACATTGTTCACCACGACGGCCGTCATCACGACGCCGAGTGCAACCGTGGCTGCGACCCCGACGACGATCGCGACTCGACCACGTCGTCGACGTGAGGCCAGCGTGATGACGTCGGTGGATTCGGCGCTGGTGTGAAGTGCGGTCGGCGGTTCCGCCTCGGCGAGAGCTCGGTCGATTCGCTCGGCGACCTCAGGGGGAAGCGGTTCTCCGCGGGCAGGTTCGCGGCTGGCTCCTCCCAGGCGGGCGGTGACCGCATCGAGCGCAGCGAGGACATCCATGGCGTCCGGGTCCTGCCGTACGAGGGGCCACAGCTGCGAGCTGACCGCCTCGGGAAGTGCACCCGCATGTAGATCAGCGAGAAGTTCCAGTGAGTACGGCTGGGTAGGAAGGGGGTCGGTGCCGTGCGACGCCATCACGATCTCCTTCCATGCACAGTCTCCCTACACATGCTATGACGCAGCGAACGGTTCAACGGTTCCCGTCGTATCGAAGAAATTCGAGATGAACGGCCAATTTGAGTCTGCCGCGAGCGCAGCGGCTCTTCACCGTTCCTGCGGGTACCCCGAGGAGTCGTGCCGCATCAGCTACGGAATACCCCTCCATATCGACCGCGACGACTGCCGCGCGTTGCTCGGGTGCCAGCGTCATGAGGGCTTTGTGCACTTCGATAGAGGTCTCCACGGTCGCCATCGGGTCGCGCGAATCGGCGGGATCGAACGAGTCGCCGTCGGGTAACGACACCGTCGGCCTCGATCGATTCCGTCGGATGCGGTCCAGGCACGCGTTCACGACGATCTTGTGCAACCAGCTGCGCACAGCAGCGTCTGCGCGGAACGACGCCGCCGTACGATGCGCCGACAGCAAGGCTTCCTGCAGCGCGTCCGCAGCATCTTCGGTCGTGTAGCTGGTCCGGCGTGCGGTCATCCACAGGTGCTCCTGATGTCGATGAACAAGCGTCGTGAACGCCGATGTGTCACCCGCAACGTGCGCCTCCAGCAATTCGACATCGGAGCGCCCACCGAGCAGATCCCCGACCCCTTCGTTTACACCTGCAATCCCCATACGAAAACGGCTCCCCCCGTGTTACCGCATTGCTGGAGAGCCTAAAGCATAGAGACCGCGCAGTACGAAAAGATGTTCTTTTCAAGCACTGTGCAGGTGAAGCGGGTGTTTACAGGGCGAGGATCAGGATTGTGCGGTGAAGCCGAAATCCGCGATCGACGACTGGTTGCGTCCACTGTCGGTGCTGAGGCCGGTGATCCACACCAGAACGTGGCTCGTCGGCTCCGTCATCTGCAGAGGAATATCGGTGACACCACTTCCGAGAGTTGCCTCGCCGATGATCGTCGTATCACTGAGGCTCGGAGAATCGCTCGGGGCCGATCTGATCTCGACGACTGTTCCGGGTGACGGAGAGTTCACGAACGCGCTGGTGAGCACTGACGACGATGGCAGTGTCGCAAGCAAGCCCACGCCCTCCTTGAGTGAGGGGAATGGCTGGAAGTAGGAGTCCGACGCCCACACGGTCGAAGGATCGCCATCGGTCGCATTGGACGCCGTCGAGGCATTGTCCGCACTGCCCTGCGGTGAGAACACCTCGACCGAGTCGATAGCAACGGGCGCCGCGGCCGGGGTCGCAGCCTCGGGGGCCCCTGGTGCGGGCGGCACTGTCTCGGGCGTCGTGAGACCGAAATCCTGTTGCGTCAACGGTTCATCGGAGTTGCCGCCGGCGATGGTGGTGAACAGCCAGTACCCGGCGAAGCCGAGGACAACGACGGTCAGAGCACCGAGAACGGCAAGCGCGATGTTGGTTCGTCTCGATCGCTGCTGTTGTGCCGCAATCTCTTCGGGGTCGGCGAGGGAATGCCCGCTGGCCCCTGGAGCTCGCTGTCCCAGACGAAGCGCGGGCATCATGTCGGTCTTGTCGTTGACGACGGCAGCCTGGTCGAGGACGTGCTGAACGGTTGCCGCAGTCCTGATTCCGCTGTTCTGCTCGAGCGCGCGTACAGCAACAGCCGAGATTTCGAACGGAACATCGGACCGAATCCGACGTGGCTCGACGGCATGGCCACTGGCGTCTCGATCTGCGGGCTTCATGCCACCGACAGAACGCAACTGTCCGTCCGGACGGGTGTTGCCGGCTGCGTCGACGAGGGGCCATCGTGCGGTGATCAGGGCGTAGAGCATGGCGCCGAGTCCACGAACGTCCGAACCCGGGTCGGCGTCGGCGAGTGTCGCGGGGAACGCAAGGACGGCGTTTCCGCTCGTGCTGATGCGAACACGATCGGGGTGGTCGATCGACAGTGCGCCGCCGCTGCGGTGAGCCGCTTCGGCAGCGCCCGCCAGCGCCTTGATCGCTCGCGCTGCACCAGTCGGGGATGGAACGGTGTCCGCCATCTCGCGCAGTGAACGACCGGGCGTCCATTCGGCGACGACGATGCCACCGGAACTACCGCGCACGACGTCGAGCACGCGCGCAAGTCCGGGCGAGTTGATGCGGCCGAGACGCAATGTGCGCGACAGGATTGCCTGCGGACCTTCCGGCCCATCTGCCGAGGCATCGCCGGCGCGCTGGTCGGCGTCGACGAAGGTGAGAGCCACCTCGCGGTCGAGCTTCACATCGTGTGCCTGCCAGAACTTGAGTCCGCGAGCACCGCCGTGTGGGGCGAGCAGCCGGTAGCGGCCACCGGCAACCGACGCTCCGGGAATGAGTTTGGGGCCGCGCAGCGCGCGCGGGTTCTCACTTGCAGCGGGCGAAGCCGTCAAGCCGCCGACTGTTGCGGTACCGGGCGTGACCTGCGATGCAGCGCTGGCGTTCTGGTCGGAAGCCTGATCCGCTGGTGCGTCGTCGGAATCGTGCTTGTCCGGTGCCGCTGACTTCTCGGGCGCGAGTGCGCTTGTCTCCGAAGGGTTCTCGTCGGCAACAACCTCGTCGGGATTGCCCGGCTGTTGCACCGATGCCTCGACCGTGGACTCGTCGACAGCGGGAGTCTTGTCGGTCGAGCTCGTGTCGG
The DNA here is from genome assembly GCF_057808915.1 of Rhodococcus sp. FG69. Lineage (NCBI taxonomy): Bacteria > Bacillati > Actinomycetota > Actinomycetes > Mycobacteriales > Nocardiaceae > Rhodococcus > Rhodococcus sp. FG69. The sequence continues at coordinate 21,531 of NZ_JBMDIX010000001.1, forward strand.
AGTCGGTGCTGTCGGACGACGATGGTGTGGGCGCAGCTGTCTTGGGCGGAACCGAGGGCATGTGTGCGCGCTCATCCACCTCGACTCCACCAGGTGCTCGGTCGGCGCCGTTCTTCACGGATTCGGCCGGCCCCCCAGCCACTTCGTCGTCGGTCACTCTCACTCCTTCACGCGTATGTGCCCCGGATTGCCCCACATGACCACCCCGTTCGGGCGGACGTGGCGGGGACTGCGTCCCGGTTCGCCGAGGTCCAGGGTACGGGAGTCGGTCGCGTGCAGTGTCCCATGCAGCGGCGGAACTGACGACCGGTATCGCTTCGGTCTGCTGGGTGGGGAAAGGTTCGGCCGATTCGGTGACGGACGCGGTCCTGCCCCGAACTCGGTCGACCAGTTTGCGCACGGCGACCGTCACCGCCAGCACCTCCGGAATTCGGCCGAACCACAGGATTCCGAAGGTGATACCGAGCATCAGGACGGCACAGATCCCGACGCGCAGCAACGCGCCGACCACGCCTAGCGGTTCGGTGACAGCTCCGAGGTCGGCAATCCGGTCGATGGCGAGCATCGCGGTGCCGCCCGCTGCAGATGCGATGAGCACCATCCAGATGGTCTTCCCGATGTTGATCATCCGCAGGTTGCCGAGGCTTCGATGCAGCAGGAATCCGCCGATGCAGGCACCGACGACGAATCCGAGGCCATTCGCGACGCCGAGCCAGAGGACGACCTGCTGATCGTTGCGTGCCAGGACGGGTGCCAACGCGGACAGGGCGATCTTGACGCCGGTGATGCCGAGAATGATCCAGGTCGGCGTCCACGCCTGTTCTCGTGCGTAGAAGACTCGAAGGTGGATCAGGACCAGTGCGTACGGGATGAGAGTGAAGGCCGACCAGCTGACTGCTTCGCCGAGTCGTCCCGCATCACTGGCGAAGTTGCCGAAACCGAACAGGGCTTCACCGACCCATGGTCCGGCGAAGGTCAGGAACACCACGATGGGTACGAGTGCGACGAGCGTCAGTCGGGTAGCGACCGACAGATCGTCGACGACAGCGGGGGTGTCCCCGTTGGCCGCGTTCCGGCTGAGCCGCGGCATGATCGCGGTCAACACCGTCACGCCGAGGATCCCGTAGGGCAGCTGCAGCAGAATCCACGCTTGCGAGTAGATCGCCGGGCCGGCTTCGTCGGCCCCGGCGGAGATCTTCGTCGCGAAGACAAGACCGGCTTGGCTGATGACGACGTACAGGATGATAGCGGCCGCCATGCCGCCGAAGGCCTTGAGCCGGGCGTCGAATCCCCACAGTGGTCGCAGGTCGATCTTTTCTCGCCGCAGAGCCGGGATCAGGGCCGCCACCTGGGTCACGACACCGGCGGTGACGCCGAGACCGAGGATCAGGATGTGTGGGTCGCTCATCTCGACAGGATCGAGCGTTATCTCGCCCGGCACGAGGAAGTACAGCGAGAAGATCCCGAGTACGACCAGGTTGTTCCACACAGGCGCCCAGGCACCGGGGCGGAAGTTCTGCCGAGTGTTCAGTACCGCGGTGAGCAGCCCGGACAGGCCGTAGAACAGAATCGCTGGTAGGACGAGGTACGACAGCGCAATTGTCAGTTCGCTGCTGACCTTGGCATCGTCGTCGATCAGCATTCGGCTCAGCACCGGCGCGCCGATGGTTGCGATCACCGCGACGACGGCAAGCATCGTGAACGCGATCGTGAACAGTCTGCGCACGAACGACGTGCCGCCGTCGGGATCCTCCATTTCGGCCCGCACCAGAACCGGTACGACGATCGCGCTGAGCACCGCGCCGAGGACCAGCTCGGAAATCATGTTCGGCAGAATCGTCGCTGCCGTGAAGGAGCTTGCGATCGCGCCGCCGAGAATCGCGAGCATGACGACCTGTTTGAAGAACCCGGTGATCCGACTGACCAGTGTTGCCACGGCGATCGACCCCGTCGACGCGAGCAGGCTCTTCTGCTTCGCCGGGGGGCGAGCGTCGGGTTCGGGTGTCGGTTGCGGCTGGTCCGGGACCGGCGGGAAGTCCTCGTCGCGGAACCTGGGAATGAGTTGGGTGACGGAATTGTCCGGAGCAGGCCCGCCGTCGGGAGACGGTGGAGCCGGGTAGCTGCGCATCTCGCGTGGCCGTGCATACGCGTCGCGTTCCCACGGCGCCTGACGAGGTGGATCGACGCGCCTGAACACCTGGGCTGCGGGCAGCCGAGTGCGCGGGCCGTCCCCCCGGTAGGGCATGTCGCCCGAGTGGGGGATATCGCTACCCGTCATGGCCGTTCGTACCCTTCGTCTGCTGGGTCCGGCTGACCCCTGAACCTGTGCAGAAGTCTGCGGCCGGCGAGTAGTAGCAGCAGAACCCCCGCGGAGGCGGTGATGATCGCCAGCGCCTGTCCGTATGCGTTAGACCGTACGGACACCGTCGACGCTTCGCCCAACTGCTGGCCGTCGAGGGTGGTCAGGGAAAAGTCGACAGCCAGGTTGCGGCTGTCGTCGACCTGGGCCGGAACTGTGATCGTTCGGCTTCCTCGCGCAGGCAGCGCCATGGCGCCGACGTCGCTGACGGTCATTTCCGGTGGCGCGTCGACCTTGAGCCGCACGTTCACCCCGACTGGGAGGTCGTTGCGGGCGACCAGCAGCAACGGACTCTGTTCGGACGCCAACGTGTACACACCGCCGGGGGCGAGGACCGTAACGGATTGAAAGATGCCGTCGAGTCCGGACTCGGAACCGTCCATCCGTACCCGAGCTGCGTTCGACGCGGCTTCGGAACGATCGGCGGTGCCGATCGCACGGAGCAAGTCCTCCCGAAGCGGGGCCGTGTACAGGCGCGGTGTCAGAGCAGACTGAGGGTCGTCGACCAGTGAGCCCCGTAGCGCCTCGATGCGCTTGCTCTGCGCCCGCACGCGATCCTCGAGATTCACGTCACGATCGTCCTGATCGATGGTTCTGGTCTCGACAGGCAGTCCGGTCGGTACGGCGGCGGCGAGCTCGGCGAACGGTCGCGCCGACGCAAGACCGGAACGAAGCAGCGACGACACGGTTCCGAGAATGGCGTCGGGTTCGTCACCGCCTGCCGTCCAGTACTGGGGTGGAGCGATCGTCAACGTGCGCGGCGCACCGCCCGTCGGAGCCAACGAGTGATAGGCGACCGCGCCCAGTGCATCCTGTAGGCGAGCTGTCCTGGAATCGTTGGTCAGATCGTATCGCTGGTTCTCGGGCGTGAATGCGGGTGTACTCGGGTCGTCCCCGACGCCGGCCAACGCAGTCGCCGTCGCAGCGTCGAACACGGTGGCGTTCAATTCCGCGTCGACACTGCTGCCACCGACCACGCGGGCTACGGCTCCAGACGCACTCGGCGCGATGCTGTTGTCCGCGAGCAGTGCAGTTCGTGCACCGATCGATCGCACCGCTGCAGCTCCGGTCTCGCCGAGCTGTCCCGTCGAACTCCAGACGATGCCGCGCACAGAAGTCACCCCGAGGATGGCGTCGACCACGTCGGATGGCGATTCGAGCGCGGTCGACACCAAGGAGGCATCGCCGACGTTTCCCAACGTGTCGAGATCCACCTGAGCGAACGGCAACGCAGTCACACACGTCGACTGCGTCAAGGTTTCCAGTCTGCTCAACCAGTTCGACGCCACTTCCCGGCCGGTACCTTCGCGGGCGGGCCCGGTCGGATCGGCAGGGTCGTCGACGATGGAGTAGCCGCGAGTCATGTTCGACACGGTCACCAGCAGGTCCGGGTCGACGGCGAGACACAGAGATTCGGCCAGGCGTCCTTCCGGATCCAGCTCGTCGGTCGTCGCGAACTCGACTGATTGCAGGAGTTCGTCGAGGCGCCCGCCCGGTGCCAACTCGCCGGCAAGTTCGTCGTCGACGAGACGTACTTTCTCGTCCAACGACCCGGGGATTCCCGCAGCGAGGCGTGGCTTGTCGGCTAGGGGCCACAACAATGTCGTCGCCACCGGATCGGCCGTGCTGGGCGGCAACGGCTGTGCATCGGGTGCCATCGGGTCGAGGGCGGTCGGATCTCGCGGAACCCCAGTGACCGGCAGGAGGAAGCGAGCGTCGTCGAGCCGAGCAGTACCGCCGTACTCGGGTGTGCCGTTGACGTTGAGCAACAGCGGGTACACGCCGGGTCTGTCGATGCCGAGCGACGGGCCCTGCGAGCTTCGAAGTGGCATCGAGATGACGAACTGTGTGCTCGCGCCCTGCTCGAGGTTCACAGCGACATTCTGAAATTCGCCGACGTTGAGGTATTCCTGCTGATCCAGCGACAAAGTCGTGCGTAGCTCCTCGGGCGCATCGACGGCGTCGGCGCTTTGCATACGGACGCTGATGTCGTCGACACGACGATCTCCGGTGTTCGTCACCGTGGCGCGCACCGTAACGAACGGTTCACTGGTGGTCGTGACCGTCCCAGGTGCCACTGCATCGACGGAAAGCCGCAGGAACTGGCTTCCCCTATCGGTCTCGGGTAGGTCGGTGTCACCAGACTGGTACGAGATCTCGGTCGGGTCCTGGGTTTCCTGAGCGACGGCCGGCCCGGGCACCAGAACCGACGGGATCAGAACGAACATCAAAGCAGTCAATGTGGCCGCAGTGACTTTCGAGCGCCGCACCATCACTCCCCGCCGACGTGCGTCTCGGGATCCGAGTTGTTCATACTCTCGATCAGCTGGCTGGCGATCGCAGCCAACTTCCGCTCGTCGGCGTACGCCAACCGTGAAGCCAGTTCACTGAGTGGAACCCACGCGACCTCGGTGACCTCGACGTCCTCGTCCGACAACTCGCCGCCGAGAAAGCGCAATAGATAGTGGTGCACCGTCTTGTGGACGCGGCGGCCCTCGGTGACGAACCAGTAATCGATGCTGCCCAGCGACGCCAACACCGATCCGCGTATGCCCGTTTCCTCGGCAACCTCGCGCATAGCGGTCTGTTCGGCAGTCTCGCCCTGCTCGATGTGGCCCTTCGGAAGCGACCACAGCAGTCGTCCACGGCGGTCGGTCCGGCCGATCAGAGCGGCGCAGCGCTGCGCCGGAGGACCATCCAGACCGTCGACGACCAGGCCTCCAGCGGAAGTCTCGCGCACCGTCCGCAGCCGTGGCTTGTCGCTGTCGGCGCGCGCAGTCCGCCGCCGCGGGTTGCGGCGGCTCCTGTTCGCACGTTCGCCAGCAGACACCCAATCCATACTAGATGGAAATGGACGGTGATCCTCCTCGCCGCACCGTGACGGTTGCGCGGGCACTCCTTGTGTCCCGTCTACATGGGGTCATTCCGCAGGCTCCACTCCCGTCTACATGGGGTCATTCCGCAGGCTCCACTCCCGCCGCCTAGGCTTTCTCGACGTGCCCGAGAAGTCTCCGATCCCCCGACCGTTCGACGAGTCAGCCGACCGTCGCAGTCGGCTGTTGGCGTCGGCTGCGGTGACCCTGAACAAACTCTCCGATGTACTTGCCCCCTTGGCGGCTCGATTCGCAGCCGAGGGCCACGAGCTGTACCTCGTCGGTGGCAGCGTGCGCGACGCCGTCCTGGGCCGTCTCGGCAACGATCTGGACTTCACGACCGATGCCCGACCCGAGGTCGTGCAGCGCCTGCTGTCCGGCTGGGCGGACAATCAGTGGGACACCGGCATCGCCTTCGGCACCGTCAGCGCAGCCAAGGGCGACCAGCAGATCGAGATCACCACCTTCCGGACCGATTCCTACGACCAGGTCTCACGCAATCCTGAGGTGCAGTACGGCACGAGTCTCGAAGAAGACCTGATTCGACGCGACTTCACCGTCAACGCGATGGCGGTACGGCTCGGCGCCGACGGGTCCCAGGAGTTCGTCGATCCCCTCTCCGGCATGGATGCGCTGCTCGAAGGCCTACTCGATACACCGTCGACGCCGGAGAAGTCGTTCGGCGACGATCCGCTGCGCATGTTGCGCGCCGCCCGCTTCGTATCGCAGCTCGGTTTCTCGCTGATGCCTCGGGTCCACGACGCGATCACTGCGATGGCCGGGCAGATCGAACGAATCACTGCCGAGCGTGTGCAGGTGGAGTTGGACAAACTGATTCTCGGTGAGTTCCCGATCGAGGGAATCGACGTGATGTGCGAGACCGGACTCGCCACACACGTACTGCCCGAGGTTCCTGCGATGAAGCTCGAGATCGACGAGCATCATCAGCACAAGGACGTCTACTGGCATTCACTGACGGTGCTCAAGCAGGCGATCGATCTCGAAGATGGCGATCCGGATCTCGTATTGCGTTGGGCTGCACTGCTTCACGACATCGGCAAGCCCGATACCCGCAGGCACGAAGAGGGCGGTGGCGTCAGCTTTCACCACCACGAGGTCGTCGGAGCGAAGATGGTGCGCAAACGAATGCGCGCACTGAAGTACTCGAAGAAGATGATCGACGACGTATCCCAGCTCGTGTTTCTGCATCTGCGGTTCCACGGCTACGGCAAGGGGCAGTGGACGGACTCCGCGGTACGACGCTACGCAACAGATGCCGGCGATCTACTTCCCAAGTTGCACAAGCTCGTTCGCGCAGACAGCACCACCCGGAACAAGCGTCGGGCCGCAGCGCTGCAAGCAACCTACGACGATTTGGAGGAGCGCATAGCCGCGCTCGCCGAGCAGGAGGATCTGGCTCGGGTTCGCCCCGATCTCGACGGCAACGCCATCATGGAATTGCTGTCGATCCCGGCCGGTCCAGAGGTCGGGAAGGCATGGAAGTTCCTCAAGGAACTGCGTCTCGATCGCGGGCCACTCCCCCGCGAGGAGGCCGAGAAAGCGTTGCTGGAGTGGTGGAAAACGCTGTGAGCTGTGCGTGTGGGGCCGCCGGCCCAGTGGCACGAAAGAGTGCACGGTAGCGCACTTAACCGTGCCACTGGGGGCGGAGCCCCCAAAGGTTCGCGGTCCTACGACACGGCAGCTTTCATCAGATACACGTTGTAGCTGTCCCATTCGGAGACGGTGAAGTACAGCTCGCCGTCCTTGGACCACGGGTGCATGAAGCCGCCGTAGGCCTTGGGGTACTCGGCGGTGCGCACCAGCGTCGTGGGCGGCGTCCACTGTCCCTGTGGTGTAATCGATTCGCGCAGAACGATGTTGCCTGCGATCGGATCGAGATACGTCATCTGCCAGATCGACCGCTGCGCGTCGTAGCGGACCGACAGCTCGCTGGCTATACCATCGGCGATGGGGGTGGCTTCGTTGAAGTCCACCGGCGCCCACGTACCGTTCACCCAGTACTGGTAGGCAGTCTTGTTGAGCACGTCGTCCTTCGGCACGCGTGCGAGTCCGACTGTGCCGACGCGGCCGTTGACCGTTCCGAACATGTAGACGTGGTCGCCCTGCGGAACCATCGTCGAGACCTGGAATTTCGAGAGCCCGAACATGTTGTCCCAGCGGGCATGCGGGTCCTTGGTCCAGGTGGAGCCGTTGTCGTCGGAGTACGCGATACCCCCGTAGTTGGTCCACCACATCCCCGGTACGCTGCTCCAGCGGCGAATGGACATGTACGACATGTATTGACGGTCGCTGACCGCGAATCCCGACGTCGGGATGACAGTAGTCTCCCAATTCTTCACCTTGCGGCTGCTGATCAATTCGGCTGCGTGGCAGCGTGAGTCCTGCACCATACTGTCGATGGTCATACCGTCGGACAGGTCGGAGTCGGTGCTGTGGCCGAGCGTGTTGCTGCGCCAGTCCGGTCCACCGACTACGCCGAATTCCCAACCCTTGCCGAAGGAGTCACCGAACGCGACGGCAACCTCGCCGGGTTTGCTCTCCCACATGATGCCGAGGTCGGTGCCGTCGACCTGCCAGCGCTTGTCGGTGCGGTTGTCGGAGCCAGGCCCGGTGACCTGTGAGACGACGGAGACGTCGAGGACAGCCGGTTGCGGCGGAGCGCCGCTGATCGGGCCCGGTTCCGCGGGATTCACCGCGGCGGGTGGCGCGGGAGCGATCGGCTCACCGGGCGGACCCGGGATCGGGATCGGAATCGTTTCGGGCTGCGGATCGATCTCGATCCGTGGAAACGGGAGTTCGGCGGAGCCGGACCCGACGGCAATATCCTGAGGATCGTCCGTGAGGTCCGGACACGGATCCATACAGGGGTCCGGTAGTGGCTCGGCCTCGACGCGGGTGCGGTCCGGTGCTGGATCGGGCAACGGAACCAGCTCGACGGACGGGTACGGCACCGGAATGACGAACCGGTCGGGGATGGGGGGAAGCACCGGAGGCGAGTCGAGGCTCAGCGGCTCGGGCGGATAGTCCTTGGGGTCGAATCCGGTTTCGCCGCACGCGTTGACGGGCGGAGCGGGCGCAGCGGACGCTGGTGCAACCAGGATGGTGCTCGACGCGGTGAGCGCGAGCGCGCAGACCAGAACAGTCGATCTGGCGCGCATGCGTGTTCCTCCTGGCTGGAGAGTTCTCGTACCGTGCGGTGTGCAAAACAAGGTAGCACCGGACGAGCTAGCGGGCGCGCCGGGCACTGAGGGACACGACGACGAGTCCCAGCACGTAGACCAGGCCGCCTGCGAAGACGACGACGTGGGCCGAGGCGTCGCCGGCGAGATTGGATGTGGTCGGGCCGACGGCGAATGCTGCCGCGGCGAGGGCGCCGACGAAGAAGATGTTGAAGACGGTGTCCTGCAACGCGAAGACCCGGCCGCGATGATCGTCGTCGATGTCGGTCTGCATCGACGCGTCGCCGGTCAGCTTGATGGTCTGCCCGGCAGCGCCGAGCAGGAACGCGCCGATGAGCAGGCTCGTCTGGGTGAGGGCGGCGATGAACGTCACCTGGACCACTGCCGCGAGCGCCAGCGCTCCGACGATGGAACGAACACGGCCGAGGCGCGGCAGTAGAAACGGCGTCAGGACCGCGGCGACGAGCATACCCACGGCAGTCGCACCGAGTGCGATACCGAACCCGGCCAAACCACCCGGCAACGAACTCGGCGTCGTCTCTCGCAGGATCAGCACCATGACGAGCGTGTCGATTCCGAACACGATCCGGTGGGCGCCGATGCCGGCCATCGCCGCGGTCACCGTCGGCGAATTCCAGACTGCGACGGCTCCCGATTTCAGGCCTGTGGCGATGTCGGAGAGCGCCTCGAGCGCGCCTCGATCATCACGTTCCGTCAGTGTTGCCGGGCCGAGTGACCCTCGGGCGAAACGGGCAGCAGCGATCGTCCCGACTACCGAGCCTGATGCCGACACTGCCACGGCGACGCCGGATCCGACGTCGCCCGCGCCCACGACGCCGATGACCGCGACGGCGGCCCCAGCACCTGCCGCAGCGAAACCGGAACCGATTGTGGCGAGGAGCGAGTTCATCGGTACGAGCCACTCCGTCCTGATGACGTGCGGGAGGGACGCCGATGCACCTGCCATGACGAACCGACTGAGTCCGACGGTCGACAACGCGAGGAGGAGGAGCGGTGTCTCACCGCCGCCCGTCCACAGGACCGCCGCCGTGGCGACGATGAGCACCACGCGGACCACGTTTGCCCACAGCACCACTGCTCGCCGATCCCAGCGGTCGAGCATTGCGCCCGCGAACGGTCCGATCACCGAGTACGGCACGAGCAACACGGCGAATCCGGCAGCGATGGCGGCTGGGTTGGATTCGCGCTCGGGGTTGAACAGGATCGCCCCACTGAGAGCGGCTTGAAACAGGCCGTCGCCGAACTGCCCTGCGAAGCGGATGGTGGTGAGCTTGCCTGCTCCTGGCGAATTGCGTAGCCGTGCCAGGAAGGTTTCGTCGCTCACTCACGGGACTGTAGTACGAGGAATTCAATGGGAATCTTCGAGAAGGATAGCCAATACGGAATATAGTAGTTATGCTACAAATCATCGTCAGACCACGATGCTGGGAGGCCGGGGTGAGTACATCGAGCGATGTCGCCATCGACGTCGAGGACGTGCGAATGAGGTATGGGGCGACCGACGTTCTGAAGGGGGTGACGTTCCGGGCGCACCGAGGTGAAGTCCTCGTGATGCTGGGTCCGAACGGGGCGGGCAAGTCGACAACGCTGGAGATTCTGGAGGGATTTCGTCTGCGATCTTCGGGGCGAGTCGAGGTGCTCGGCAGCGACCCTGCCGACGCGGACGAGCTGTGGAGGGCACGCATCGGAGTGGTACTGCAGTCCTGGCGTGACCACGGGCGTTGGCGGGTAGGCGAACTGCTCGACTACCTCGGCTCCTTCTATGTTCCGTTCGGTACCGCCGTACACCGCCGCCCCTGGGACATCGAACGACTGCTGGAACTGGTCGGACTCACCGATCAAGCAGGGAGCAAGATCGGATCGCTCTCCGGTGGGCAACGGCGTCGGATGGATGTGGCGATCGGAATCGTCGGCAAGCCCCAGGTCCTCTTTCTGGATGAGCCGACGGCAGGGTTCGATCCCGATTCGAGACGCGAATTCCATGATCTGGTACACAGATTGGCCGATCTCGATGGGACAACCATCCTCGTCACCACTCACGATCTCGACGAGGCCGAGAAATTAGCGGACAGAATCGTCATTCTCGGAGGCGGTCGGATCATTGCCGACGGTTCACCGGATGACCTTGCCCGCACCATGCCTTCGGATTCGGAAGTGCGGTGGAGTGTCGACGGTAGTCGTTCGGTGCACAGCACCGCCCAGTCGGCGAGGTTCGTACACGATCTGTTCGCGCAGTACGGCGACCGCGTCGTGGACCTGGAAGTACGTCGCGCAACTCTGGAGGACACCTACATGTCTCTGGTACACGACCACGCATCGATCGGTCCGGCTCGCACAATGGAAGCGGTGACTCGATGAGCGCGAAGGGCGTAGCGGTACGAGCAGGGTTGCGGCGCACCCGAATAGAGCTCCGCCAGATGTTCACCGATCCGCAGGGTCTGGCCGCGCTGTTCCTCTTCCCGGCATTGATCATGGTCGCGTTGTTCTTCATGCGAAACGGGACCTTTCAGTCGACCGGTTACGGACTTGCGGTGCTGGCGTTGCCCGGTGTCATGGGTACCATCGTGTTCTTCAACGGTGTGTACACCATCGGTGAGAGTTTCGTGCTCGACCGCGAGGATGGAACACTGTTGCGTGCCAAAGCAACTCCGAACGGAATGATCGGATACTTCGTCGGGCGTATCGGCACCAACGCCACTGCCGTCCTGGTTCAGGTGATGGCAGTACTGGGCGCTGGGGCGATCATTGTCGGTGGTGTCTCCTTGGACGGTGCCCGATCGTGGATCGTCCTCGCGTGGGTTCTGGTACTGGGACTATTGGCGACGTTGCCGCTCGGTGCGTTGCTCGGGGCAGTCGTGGGCACCGCGCGTGGTCTGTTCTTCGTAACGATGCCGCTGATGTTGGTCGTCGGAGTCTCGGGGATCTTCTATCCGATCACCGCGCTCCCGGGGTGGTTGCAGAGCATTGCTGAAGTTCTGCCGTGCTACTGGCTCGGACTTGGTTTGCGATCGGCATTGCTGCCCGCGGACGCGGTCGCCATCGAAATCGGCCAGTCGTGGCGCCATCTGGAAACGGCAGGTGTGCTCGGGGCATGGGCCGTCGTCGGACTTATGTTGGCACCGATAGTGTTGGGACGCATGGCCAGAAACGAATCCGGTAGCAAGATGGACGAGCGACGAGACAAGGCCCTCGCACGTGCCTACTGAAGTTATCTACAACCGCATCGCGATGTTGCGCGCCGAGCGCGGGATCTCGAGGCGGGATCTGGCCGACGCCCTCGGTGTGCACTACCAGACCATCGGCTACCTCGAGCGCGGTGAATACAGCCCGAGCCTCCATCTCGCGCTGCGGATTGCGGCGTACTTCGAGGTGTCGGTCGAAGTGATCTTCTCGATCGACCCCTTCGCGAGGATCGGGTCCAAGGAGTCTTCTGCCTGACACGCGGTCCCGCCGATACTGTGTCATCTATGACGACCACCCCCCGTGCGCGCGCCAGGGCGCAGACGCTGGCCGACATCACGCGTATCGGTCGCGATCATCTCGCCGCGGACGGTGCAGCCGCGCTGTCCCTGCGGGCGGTGGCGCGTGATCTCGGTGTCGTGTCCTCGGCGGTGTACCGCTACGTCAAGAGTCGGGACGAGCTGTTGACTCTCCTCGTCGTCGACGCCTACACCGAACTGGGTGACGAGGTCGACGCCGTGGTCGACGCGGCCGAGAGCCCGGTGGAGAAGTTCCTGGCGCTCGGTCGTGCCGTCCGGAGTTGGGGGCTGAGGGAACCCGCGCGATATGCATTGCTGTTCGGAAGCCCGGTTCCCGGGTATCACGCGCCGGCCGAGCAGACGACCGGGCCGGGCACGCGAGTCGTTGTCAAACTCGTGTCGATCTTCGATGACGCCTCCCGGTCGGGGCGACTGATCGATAGACCGTCACCGTCGTCGCTCGCGTCCTTGCACGGCAGCTTCACCGAGATTCGTAACGAATTGGGAACGGAATTGTCCGATGAGGCGATTGCCCGTGGAGTGTCGGTGTGGGCGTCGCTGTTCGGGGCGGTGAGCTTCGATGTCTTCGACCAATACGGCGCGGATACCTTCAGCAGCCGAGACGAGCTGTTCGAGTACCAATTGGCATGTCTGATCGAACTCGCAGGATTGGAGTGACACCTATGAACTCGTGCGATTCCTTACGTCACATCCGCTTGTGCGCGGTGCCACAATGTTCCCATGGCGGCGCACGCGGAAGAACCTGAAGACCAGACGGCATCCGTCGACCAGGGGGTACGGCCAGGGAGCCTGCTGGTGTCGTCGATCGAGCTCGTGGAACCGACGTTCAGACGTACCGTCATCTACATCATCGAGCACAACGACGCAGGCAGCCTCGGTGTCGTCATCAATCGGCCGAGCGAGACCGCCATCGCGAACGTTCTGCCGAAGTGGGCGGACCTCGCCGCACGACCGAAGGCTCTTTTCGTCGGCGGCCCCGTGAAGCGTGACTCGGCGCTGTGCCTGGCGACCGTTCGCACCGGCGTCGACGTCGACGGTTTTCCGGGGGTGCGTCGCGTCGACGGGCGTGTGGTCATGGTCGATCTGGATTCCGACCCAGCCGAAATCGCACCGCTCGTGGAAGGTGTCCGAATCTTCGCCGGCTACTCGGGCTGGACGCTCGGTCAACTCGAGGGCGAACTCGAACGAGACGACTGGATGGTGGTGTCCGCTCTCGCGTCCGACGTCATCGGGCCGCCGAAGATAGATCTGTGGGCACACGTTCTGCGACGCCAGCCGATGCCGCTGGCGATGCTCGCGTCGCATCCGATCGATGTCGAACGGAACTGATGGGGCCTCTGCCCCGTGCTGAGCCGCATCTGACCGCGCACTGCGGCGGAGCCGCATCAATGCGCGAAATGTGTCCTCGCCGGATGACCCTTCCCCGCTGCTGCCGCGTCGAGTTGGTCGATCACCTCGCCGATCGCGATGCACAGCAACCGTCCCAGATCGGCGCTGAAGCCCTCGCGCACGACGATGCGGAGCACGGCGACGTCCGTTGCATTGTCGGGCATCGTGTACGCCGGTACCTGCCAGCCGCGGGCTCGCAGTTCGTGCGAGACGTCGAACACCGTGTAGTGCTGCTTGCCGGTCAACTCGAACGAGATCACCGGGATCGCGCTGCCATCGGTGATGACATGGAATGCCGGGTGTTCGTTCAGATGACCGCTGACCCGAACTGCGGTGTCGCGCAACGCGTTCATGATATCGGTGTAACCGGATCGGCCGAGGCGAAGGAAATTGTAGTACTGCCCGATCACCTGATTTCCGGGCCGCGAGAAGTTCAGTGTGAACGTCGGCATGTCTCCGCCGAGGTAGTTGACCCGGAACACCAGATCCTCGGGTAGATCCTCAGGAGTACGCCATACCGCGAAACCGATTCCCGGATAGGTCAATCCGTACTTGTGACCGCTGGCATTGATCGATTTCACCCGCGGGAGCCGAAAGTCCCACTCGAGGTGCGGATGCAGGAACGGCACGACGAATCCACCGCTGGCTGCGTCGACGTGAACGGGAATGTCGGGGCCGCCACCGGCCGCGAGCGAGTCGAGCATGTCGCAGATCTCCGAGACCGGCTCCAGCTCCCCGGTGAACGTGGTGCCGAGGATCGCGACGACGCCGATGGTGTTCTCGTCGACGGCTCCCCGAACTTGATCGGGGGTGATGACGTACCGGCCCGGTTCCATCGGCAAGTACTTCGGCTCGACGTCGAAGTAGCGGCAGAACTTCTCCCAGACGACCTGAACATTGCTTCCCAGAACGAGATTCGGGCGAGTGGTGTCGGCGTCACCGCGTCGTGCTCGCCACCGCCACTTGAGAGCAAGTCCTGCCAGCATCACCGCTTCGCTCGAACCGATCGTGGACACACCCGTCGCGCTGTCCGGATCTTCGGGGTCGAGTCCCGGCGCGTGGAACAGGTCGGCGACCATGTTGACGCAGCGTTCCTCGATCGATGCCGTCGCGGGGTACTCGTCCTTGTCGATCATATTCTTGTCGAACGTTTCCGCCATCAACTTCTCGGCCTGTGGATCCATCCACGTCGTGACGAACGTGGCGAGGTTGAGGCGCGAGGAACCGTCGAGCATCAGTTCGTCGTGAATGAAGCGGTACGCCGCCTCCGGATCGAGTTGCTCGTCCGGCAGCCTGAGCGCAGGTACCGGGTTCGTCGCCAACCGACCGGTGTATGCCGCAGCGATCACTCCGCCAGGATGCTCGATTCGTGCCACGTTTCCTCCAAGGCAATAGGGGTCCCTTGGACGCTAACGTCGTACTACAGGCGTCCGCATCATCCTTCGCAGGCGATTTCTGCGGATAGTTCACTCGGCTCACCAAGCCCGTGGAGCATTCGCGCACTGTTTGTGAGGGCGTCCAACGACGACGCAGAATGGCAGATCCTTCTCCAGAACTTGCCGAACAGCATAGGAAAACTGTTTCGGTGAACTTAGTGTTCCTTCTGGCTCGGCTGACAGCATCGACGCTGCGCCACACGCGGAAGGCAGGGTTTCCGGAGGAGAAACTCGAACGTCGTTGTCACGGCTGGCTCTTCGTGGATGTCGTGTGTTTCGGTATGCGACGAAATCGATGCAGTAGCGGCATCTTTGCGCTCACGATTGCTCGTGGTCGCGTCCTTGGATGACCACATGAAGAAAGCGAACGGCCTATGTCGATCAAGCATGCCCGATCCGGCGGCACAGCGCGGTGGACCGCGACCATCGGAGCAATATCCTGTGCACTGTTTCTCGCCGGAACCGTCACCGCCACAGCGCAGCCCGCAGTAGAGCCGACTCCGCCGGCCACGATCACCGAGGACGGCGCGGAGGTCGTGCCGCCCGAGGGTAGCGAAGAGCAGCGGGTCAAGGCAGAGGACCAGGGCGTCGAGCGACCCAGCATCGACCAGGTCGGCCAGGCCTCCAGCACCTATGACCCGGAGAGCGAGACCTCCGGCTACGGACCGGTGTTCACCAACTTCATCGCCGGGTTCCTCTACAACGTGGTCAACCCCAACGTCGCCCCGCAGGGCGCGAACGATTGGAACTGCAAGCCCACCGCCGCGCACCCCGAACCGGTCGTTTTGCTGCACGGAACGTGGGAGAACGCATTCAACAACTTCTCTCGCATGTCGCCTGCACTGAAGGCAGCAGGGCACTGTGTGTTCGCGCTCAACTACGGCGACAGTGACGCCAGCGCTCTGGGCCACATCCAGTCCGTCCGCGGAACCGGCCCAGTTTCCGAGAGCGCCAAGGAAATCGCCACCTACATCGACGCGGTCCTTGCCCGTACCGGTGCCAGCAAGGTGAACATCGTCGGTCACTCGCAGGGCGGTCTGGTCACCCGTCAGTATCTCCGCTTCGAAGGTGGAGCCAACCCCTCGGATCCGAGCCAGAACAAGGTCAACAAGGTTGTCAGCGTCGCCGGATCCAACCACGGCACCACGCTCGTCGGCATCGGCACGCTCGGTCGCACCATCAACAACCTCGGCCTGAACGTGCTTGGCCTCGTCGGCGCGATTGCCGGTCCTGCCGCGTCCGATCAGGTTATCGACTCACCGCTGGTCAAGGCACTCGCCGTCGGTGGGGACACCGAGCCGGGCATCGACTACACCGTGCTCGGTACTCGCTACGACGAGGTGGTCACCCCGTACGACACGACGTTCCTCGCGGCGGGACCCAATGCGACCGTCAAGAACATCGTGCTCCAGGACGGCTGCGGCATCGACCTGTCCGACCATCTCTCGATCTCGGTATCGCTTCGTGCGATCGGCATCGTGAAGAATGCTCTCGACCCGGTTGGCACTCCGGCCACCGCAATTCCATGCGCGTTCAATTCGCCGATCACCGGTGGCTGAGTAGGCGCACGAGCCTAGCCAGCAGAGAGCCCGAGTCCGCCGCACGTCGCGGCGGACTCGGGCATCTCCCGTTTCACAGTTGTGTTGTTGCGGTGCGATTTCCGCCGTCGTACTTGGCGCGGTACATCATGGAGTCGGCGGCCCTCGTCGCCCTCGTGATGACGCTCGGTCCGCCGCTCCATAGGTCCGACGGGTTGGAAACGATGGCGGCACCGACGCTGACGGTGATCGGGATCGGATCGTCCGGACGGTAGAGGGAGCGCCTGACTTCGTAGATCAGATCGTGTGCGTGTTCGATCGGGCCGGAGAACACGATCAAGAACTCCTCACCGCCGGTTCTGGCCACCACACCGTCGCGTTGGAACAGCTCGCGCAGTCTCTGCGATACCGCGACGATGACGTCGTCTCCGGCGTCGTGTCCGAAGTAGTCGTTCACTGCTTTGAACCTGTCGATGTCGACCACCACGACGACGAGCGAGTGTCCCCGAGCGTGGCTACTCGACATGAGGACGGAAGCCGCGTCGTCGATTCCACGCCTGTTGAGCAGTCCGGTGAGTGGATCGAGAAGGGATCTTCTGGCATCGCGGCCGATTGCCGTCCATGCAATATGAGCGAGAAGAGGAATTGCCGAGTTGATCGCGAACACGACAAGTCCTCCGGCGATTGCCGTTGGGTTGTCTTCCACACTCCACAAGCACGCCCGCACCGTAGTGATGGAGATGATGATGGCGCACCAGACAAGGTGGGCGAGCAGCCATCGTTGACTCAAGAAATAGGTGCACAACGCGCCGGTGACGACGAACAGTCCGGAACCGATGAGTCCACCGAAGGGTTCGTACAGCACAAGCACCGATGCCAGTCCGACATCGCCGAAAATCGCGAACGCGATGAAGTCTCGGCGGGTAGGCAGCGGACCGAAGAACCACCGAAGCGCGACGGCCAACTGGAGCATCAGGACAAGTCCGACCCACGCCTGGGCCAACATGCTCTGTGGACCCCGCGAACTGAACAACATGAGAATCGATGCCGCGGCGAACAGCAGCGTTGCTGCACCGAAGACGTTCTGGATGGAGCGGTGCAGTCCACGGGTCGATCGATGCTTGATGATCCACTCATAGTCGAACGGTTGCTCGTACCACTCTTGCAGTGCCGTCCACACGGTGTCGGTAGCTGGTCGCCGGTGACTGGCCCTCTGTCCCTGTCGCCTGCCTACCGGTGGTCCTATGTCGTTCGTCATGGCCTCCGGTCACTACCCCTGTGTCGGTTCAGCCTAACCAGAAAAAGCGACAGTAAGTTTTGTTTTCGGACGATTCAACGCTGTGAAGAGAGCGTGTTGATGGTGCCGGCTATGTGTTCTGCGTTGGCTGTCGTGATGGTCAATCGCTGTCCGTTGGCGAATGTCACGAACACCGCCGGACC
This sequence comes from Rhodococcus sp. FG69, assembly GCF_057808915.1. NCBI lineage: Bacteria > Bacillati > Actinomycetota > Actinomycetes > Mycobacteriales > Nocardiaceae > Rhodococcus > Rhodococcus sp. FG69. The sequence goes on from NZ_JBMDIX010000001.1 coordinate 39,287, forward strand.
CTTCGTTGTCGCGACTGCATAATTCCCACGACCTTTGGCACGTAAACCCCATCCGCCGAAGTCCGAGAACGGATCTACCTCGCGTACGGACGCACCGGTGATCTCACCGATCGAATAGTCGAACGCGGACATCCCGAGGCTGCGCACGTGCAGTCCGGCTCGGTCGACGATCAGCTCGTAGCGCATCAGTGACACAGTCAGGATCGCGAGCGGCGCGAAAATGGCCACCGGCCACCAGGATTCCGACAACCAGCAGGTCAAGGCTGCAGCCGCTGCGGTGATCGAGAACAGGATCGTGAGTGCGACCCTGCCGGCTCCCAGAGGTTCGACGATGGGGAGATCCAGGTCCGTTGCTCTGGGCAGGGACGCCGGTGGCGGGGAGTCGGCATCGGTGCGCTCGCGGTAGTCGCGGAGCAGGGATGCTCCGAGGAGCCCCACGGAGAAGCCCACCAGGGTGCCGACGCCGAGCGCCCACCCTGGCACCTCCACGTTGTCCACCGCGGTCAAGTCGAGTTGTCTTTCGAGGATGGCCAACTGAAGGACGGTGATCAGCCCGACGACGGTGAGACCGATCATCAGCATCGTCCGTCGCATGATGAGCAGGCCGTGGGCGAGCGCTGCCAGTGCGCTGCACCCACCGCCGACGAGCACGATGACGATCGCGAGGGTCCACGCACTCGTGTTGGGGCTCATGAAGCCATCGGGCTGGGTGCCGGACCAGTGCGTTGCAATCTGCTCGGGAAGTCTGGACTTCCAGAGCTCGACCGCGATCAGCCCCAGTGCCGCAGCAGCAATCGGAACGACGACGCCGAAAACGACGCCTGCCGGGTCGAATGTCCGCTGCTTCATGATCTACGTCAGCTTGGGGCGCACGCGTCCTTGAGGCTGCAGGAAATACAGGAGTGGCCGCATCCTCCGGTCTCCGGGACGGGTGCTGCAGCGGCGGCACGGGCGCCGATCGAGCCTCCGACACCTGCGGTCACGAATGCGGCGATCAGGCACGCAACGACTGCGACGACGGCAAATGCTCCGGTCAACAGCACGGCAGCGGCGCCGCCGATGAAGAGGAGTAGAGCGGCGGCGGCGTTGGTGGGGCCGGCGACACGATTGGCCATGACGAACGTCTCGTCGTCGCGCATCGACTCGGTTGTCCGGACCCCTGCCCAGCGGTTACGTGGCAGTTTGCCCGCCAGGCTCGCAGCGGCTACCAGGCCGACGACGAGGGCAAGCACGAACAACAGTATCGACACGACGATCACGGTAGGTAAGGATACGTCGACTACAGGCCGCGGTACCAGGCGCCCCAACTCACGCTTTAGGCTGGTGGGTGTGACCGATCCAGTCGAAACGCCTTCCGAGTCCGTCCTCGAGCATCGCTACACCGCGGATGTGGCAGGGCGGATCGAGCAGCAGTGGCAAGACCTGTGGGATGAGCAGGGCATCTTCGACGCCCCCAACCCGGTTGGATCGCTTGCCGGTGAGGTTCCCAAGGACAAGCTGTTCGTCCAGGACATGTTCCCGTATCCGTCGGGCAGTGGCCTGCATGTCGGGCATCCACTGGGATACATCGCGACGGACGTCTTCGCGCGCTTCCACCGCATGCACGGTCGCAATGTCCTGCACGCGCTCGGTTACGACGCGTTCGGACTGCCCGCGGAGCAGTACGCCGTGCAGACAGGAACACACCCTCGCAGCACCACCGAGGCCAACATCGCGAACATGCGCCGCCAGTTGCGGCGATTGGGTCTCGGGCACGATCGGCGACGGTCGTTGGCGACGACGGATGTCGACTTCTACCACTGGACGCAGTGGATCTTCCTGCAGATCTTCAACGCCTGGTACGACGTCGACCAGGCCAAGGCACGCCCGATCTCGGAGCTGGAAGCAGAGTTCTCCTCGGGAGAGCGCGCGCTGGACGACGGACGTGACTGGACTTCTTTGACGGGGTCCGAGCGCGCCGGGGTGCTGGACTCCTACCGTTTGGTCTACGAGTCCAACTCGATGGTGAACTGGTGCCCCGGGCTGGGCACCGTTCTCGCGAACGAGGAAGTTACCGCCGACGGACGCAGTGATCGAGGAAACTTCCCGGTCTTCCGAAAGAACTTGCGGCAGTGGATGATGCGCATCACCGCGTACTCGGACCGCCTGATCGACGACCTCGAGTACCTGGATTGGCCGGAGAAGGTCAAGACCATGCAGCGCAACTGGATCGGGCGATCCCGCGGCGCGCAGGTCTCGTTCTCCGGGATCGAGGTGTTCACCACTCGTCCGGACACACTGTTCGGTGCCAGCTATGTCGTTCTCGCGCCCGAGCACGATTCGGTCGACGGGTTGGTGGCGTCCGAGTGGCCCAGCGGGGTGTCGGACGAGTGGACCGGCGGCGCTGCAACCCCCGCGGAAGCCATTGCGGCGTACCGCGCGTCGATTGCGGCGAAGTCCGACCTCGAACGCCAGGAGAACAAGGAGAAGACCGGCGTCTTCACCGGCTCCTACGCCGAGAATCCAGTCAACGGCGAACAGGTACCGGTGTTCATCGCCGACTACGTGCTGACCGGCTACGGCACGGGCGCGATCATGGCGGTACCAGGCCACGACCAGCGTGACTGGGAGTTCGCGACGAAGTTCGGCCTACCTGTTCGTGAAGTCATCGCCGGCGGCGACGTCACTGTCGCTGCGTACACCGGCGAGGGATCGCTGGTGAATTCCGGCTTCCTGGATGGACTTTCGGTCGAGGATGCGAAAGCCTCCGTGATAGCTCACTTGGAGAAGGACGGCAAGGGCCGCGGAACGATTCAGTACAAGTTGCGCGACTGGCTGTTCGCGCGTCAGCGCTACTGGGGCGAGCCGTTCCCGATCGTCTACGACTCCGATGGCAACGCACACGCCCTTCCGGATTCGGTGCTGCCAGTAGAGCTTCCCGAGGTCGAGGACTATGCACCGGTCTCCTTCGACCCCGATGACGCAAGTTCGGAGCCGTCGCCGCCCCTGGCCAAGGCGTCGGATTGGGTGAACGTCGAACTCGATCTGGGCGACGGGCTGCAGACCTACCGCCGCGACACCAACGTCATGCCGCAGTGGGCAGGCAGTTCGTGGTATCAGCTGCGCTACATCGACCCCACCAACTCGGAGACCTTCGCCGATCCGGAGAACGAGAAGTATTGGGTCGGACCACGCCCGGAGATCCACGGGCCGAACGATCCTGGCGGTGTCGACCTCTACGTCGGTGGCGTCGAACATGCCGTGTTGCATCTGCTGTACTCGCGGTTCTGGCACAAGGTGCTGTTCGATCTGGGCCACGTCAGCTCGAGCGAGCCCTACCGTCGCCTGTACAACCAGGGCTACATCCAGGCGTATGCCTTCACCGATGCGCGCGGGGTCTACGTTCCCGCCGACGAAGTGGAAGAGCGCGACGGCGGCTACTTCTATCAGGGTGAACCCGTCAATCGTGAGTACGGGAAAATGGGCAAGAGCCTGAAGAACTCCGTCTCCCCCGACGACATCTTCGCCGAGTACGGTGCCGACACACTGCGTGTCTACGAGATGTCCATGGGCCCGCTCGACACCTCACGCCCCTGGGCGACGAAGGACGTCGTGGGCGCGCAGCGGTTCCTACAGCGCGTGTGGCGGCTGGTGCTCGACGAGGAGACCGGCGTCGTTCGCGTCACCGACGAGAAGCCGACCGAGGACACCTTGCGCGTACTCAACCGTGTGATCGACGGCGTGGAAGCGGATTACACTGCGCTGCGCGACAATACGGCCGGGGCCAAGCTCATCGAGCTGACCAATCACCTCACCAAGGCATACCCGGACGGCGCGCCTCGCGGCGTGGTCGAGCCGCTGGTACTCATGCTCGCTCCGATGGCACCGCACCTGTCGGAGGAGCTGTGGCGCCAGCTCGGTCACGACCGGTCGCTCGCCCACGGGCCGTTCCCGCGGGTCGACGCCAAGTGGCTCGTCGCCGACACCGTCGACTATCCGATACAGGTCAACGGCAAGGTGCGCAGCCGCATCACCGTGCCCGCGGATTCCTCGGTCGGTGACGTCGAGAAGGTCGCGTTGGCGGAGGAGAAGATCGTGGCCCTGCTCGACGGCAAGGCGCCGACCAAGGTCATCGTCATTCCGGGCCGGATGGTCAACATCGTCCTGAAGTAGCCGCCTGCCGTCGAATTCGCACTTGTGCAGCTGAACGGTCGCATTTCGGCTGCACAAGTGCGAACTCGCGGAGACCGAACCCATCCTTGGAGGATGAGACTCGGACATTCGGCTTCTCCCAGGGGGCGTCGTGCGCTTTAATCTGTGCCATGTCACAGATCGGTAAAGGCTTTGTTGTGCGGTTGGTTACGCTGATCGCATTGGTAGTCGGTTCGAGCGCGTATGTCGCCCAGGCAGACCCGGGTCCAGGCTCTCCGATCCCCGCGAACGATCCGTTCTACAGCTACGACGGCTCCCTCGACGTGGCTCCGGGAACCGCACTGCGGACCCGACCCATGACCTTCGCGACGCCGACTCTGACCACGCCCATCAAGGGCGAGCAAGTGCTGTACCGGACTACCGACCAGCAGGGCGAGAGCGTCGTGACCGTCGCAACGGTATTGCGGCCGCTGATCCCCGGGCCGACGAAAATCGTCTCGTACCACATGGCCTACGACGCGCTCGGCTCTCAGTGCGACCCGTCGTACACCTTGAGCGGCGGCGCGACCAGCCCGATCGCCAGCGCCGAACAAACCGTCATCGCCGGATACCTCGCCGCCGGATACACCGTGGTCGCACCGGACTACGAGGGTGAAGAGCTGGAGTGGACGGTCGGACGCCAATCCGGATACGCGGCCCTCGACGGCGTCCGTGCTGCGGAGTCGTTTCTCGGGCTCCCGTCCTCGACTCCGGTGGGGCTGATCGGCTACTCGGGTGGATCCGTACCGACGCAGTGGGGTGCCGAGGTAGCGCCTCGCTACGCACCTGAGCTGAACATCGTCGGCGTCGCGGCAGGTGGTGTGCCCGTCGACTTTGCGCACAACCTTCCCTACGTCAGCGGCAGCCCCAAATGGGCCGGGGTGATTCCGGCGCTCATCGTCGCCTACCAGCGATCGTACGGTCTGGACACTTCCGAGTTTCTGTCCGAATACGGCGCTCAGGTCGTGGATCAGGTCGACCAGGAGTGCATCGCCCAGTTCGCCGACGACTACCCCACTCTCACCGACGCCGACATGGTGAAGGCGCCGTACACGTCGCTGCTCGATGTTCCGGCGGTGGTGGAGATCATCAACGACAACATCATGGGTATCTCCGGTACGCCGAGCGCTCCGCTCTTTCTGGCGGTCGGCCATTCCGATCCCATCGGCGATACCGTCATGATCACCGCCGACGTCCAAGGGCTCGCTCACGAGTACTGCGGCCGCGGCGTGGACGTGCAGTATGCCCAGTACGACGGCTTGAACCACGAGCTGGCCTTTCCACCCTTCGAGGCTCAGGCTTTGCAGTTCTTGACGGAACGCTTCGCGGGCGGCCCGACGAACGGCAATTGCGCGACCATCCCGGTCGGCAACTCGCTGGCTCCCACGCCCGTCCCCTGACACACGGCGGTCTAGATGAAGCGGTTGACCAGCTCTCCGACGACAGCGAAGTCGTCGACCTGGGGCACGTTGTACTTGACTACCTCGCCACTGATGAACGGGTGCCACGCCGGCCCGCCGACGGAGTCCTCGTCGGAAACGATGAGGGCGTTGCCGACGTAGACGCCGGGGAAATGACGGTTGGCGAGGGACTCGTTGTGAGCAGCGGCAGCGAGGAGTTCCTCGGCCCGGCTTCGATCGATGTCGTCGCCCATCCTCGTGAGCATGTCGTGCGGTGCTTCGCCGTCGTGGTGCAGGGGGTCGCTACCGAGGAGGGTAAGGCTGTTCACATAGCCGCCGCGCACCTGGAGTTCGACGGCGATGGCGTGGGCGAGTAGGCCACCGAACGACAGTCCCAGAAGGTTGATCGGACCTTCGGTGGACACCTCGCGGATCTCGTCGGCGTAGTGAGCGGCGAGGGCGGTGATCGATCCCGGACGCGCATCCACCGCGGATGCCTGCACACCGTAGACGGGGCGATCGGCCCCGAGGCGTGTGGCAAGCTCGGCGTAGCAGCTGGTCAGGCCCTCGATCGGGTGGATGCAGAAGACTGGAGTCTGCGTGCCCGCGGTGTCGATGGGTACGATGGTGGGCGTCGCATATGCGGTGACTGTGCGGTCGACGAAGGACAGCTTCGAGTAATCATTGACAACGGTCATGCTGAGCCTCCGGGGTCGAGTCTTGGTGCTGGGCGTGCGATCCGCCCGCTTGGTCTGCGCCGCGTGACGAGTATGTCGTGGCAGAAGTCGAATGTGTTACCTGCGACACACACTCGTTATGTTCGTGGTCAAATCGAGACCTCGAATTACACTGCGGTAATTAGCTTTTCGCTCCACCCTCAGCGAACCTCCGGGTACCTACCGTCGCCGAAGTCGGGGTCCGGAAGCACACCGTCGGGATCGACGAGCACTACGGTCCGTCCGTCGAGCGCCAACCTCCTCATACCCTCGAGGACCATGCGACGACCCACGTCGCTGAGCCTGTCCACCCGACCCACATCGACTACGACGGTCGAGGTGCCGGAGTCGTCGTTCTCCAACCCGTCGAGGATGTTCTCGGCCCCGGTGAACTGGATGACGCCCTGTAGTTCGATGATCAGTTCGCCGTCGACGATGCGGATGTCCCGCAGCACCGAGGAACCGTACGGTTCGACGTCCATCAGGTGCAGGCCCATGTCGTCGGACAATCGTTCGAAGACCTTGACTCCGCGGACGCTGTTGCCGTGGCTGTCGAGCCGGGGCGAGAAGACGCCGACCCCGGCCTGGCCGGGCAGTGCGCCCAGGAGACCACCCGAGACGCCACTCTTCGCGGGGATCCCGACGGCGGTGAGCCAGTGCCCGGCCGCGTCGTACATCCCCGAGCTCGCCATCACCGACAATGTTTGTCGTGCAACAACTCTCGAAAGAACACGCTCCTTGGACACCGGATGAACGCCGGCATTGGCGAGCGTAGCTCCCATGACCGAGAGGTCACGCGCCGTCACGTTCACGGAACACTGCGTCGTATAGCCCTCGACCACGGCATGTGCCTCGTCCTCGAGTATTCCGTAGTTGCGCAGCATGTGTGCGATGGCCAGGTTGCGGTCCGCAGTGTCCAACTCGGACCGGCACACGGACTCGCTGACCGACAACCGGCGGCCCGCCAGTGTCGAGAAGAAGTCGAGTGCCCGTTCGATGCGCTGTTCGGTGTCGGGGCCCAACAGTGAATGCGTCGTGATCGCGCCGGCATTGATCATCGCGTTCTTCGGGCGTCGGGAATCGCCTTCGAGCGATAGCTCGTTGAACGCTTCTCCCGACGGTTCGACTCCGACAGCGCTTGCGACAGAATCGAATCCACGATCGGTGAGCGCGGCGGCATACGCGAACGGTTTCGAAATGGACTGGATGGAGAACTCGGTCTCATCGTCGCCGACGGAATGGGTGCGGCCGTCGACGGTGGTCAGCGCGATGCCGAATACGTCGGGATCGGCGTTCATCAACTCGGGTATGTAGTCCGCAACTGCACCGTCGGTGTCGTCGGCAAGGTTGTCGAGCACTTCCCGGAGATAATCGCGAACAGGTGACTTCACAGCCGCAAACCTAACATCGGCTCGGGCGGCGCCACGGGGTCACTCCTTCGCGAGTATCCGCTCCAGATAGTCGAGATCCTGACGCAGCATCGAGATCGCGCGTTCCGGGCCCTCGGGTACCGCAGGCGTGCCGTCGTCCTGCGCGAGGGTCCGCACTGCCATATCGGCAAGCTGGGTGGCCACCGTGCGAGCGCTGTCCGGATCGCCCGGTTGATGCCACCAGGCGATCCAGTTCAACATCCCGATGATGCCGAGCGCAGCGGTGCGTGGATCGACCGGCCGCATTTCCCCGGCCTCGATCCCGCGCTCGATCACCGTCACGAACTCTTTCAGCACATGCCGACGACTCTGGTGATAGGTATGCGAAAGCGACTCGGGCAGATCGGCTTCGGACCTGATGATCAGCTTGAACCGGTCGGCGGTCTCCGCTTGACCGATCGCTATCGCGGTGGCCATCTTTCGTAGCTTCTCCGTGGGTCCGAGTTCGGGTCGCTCGTTGATCTCGTGCAGCACGGCTGCCGGAGTGGCGGTGCTCTCGCTGATGAGCCTGGACAACAGTTCGTCCTTGTTGGCCACGTAGTGATAGAGCGCGGGACGGGTGAGGCCGGTCGCGTCGGCGACGTCCTGGAGTGTGGTGCTGGCGAAGCCCTTCTCCGCGAACAACCTCGTCGCCTGGTCGAGAATCTGCTTCTCGACCAGTTCACGACGTGGGTTGCGCCCCCGTGGTGCGTCTTCGCGTGTCATCAACGCAGAATAGCCGTCACGTACCCACCGACACGAGGTGCGTGCGCGCGCTGACCAAGCCCGCCACGGCATCGGCTCGACACAGTTCGGGCACATCGACGACGACGAGAGCCGTGCTCGAGGCCAGTATTCGCTCGGCTAGATCGAGTCTCGTCAGGACGGCCGAGCGGTCGGGTGGTCCGGTGAGCCACACCGTGGTGCCGGCCCGGGCCTCGTCGACGAATGCCGTCGCCTTTTCGTTCCAGGCGGAGTCCACCTCGACGTACAGGCAGGTCGTCGTGGGGTTCTCGCGTAGTTCTGCAGGCGCACGCCGGTCGGCGAAGGAGCCATGAGTGTGCTGTAGGGGTCGGCTCATCACCCAGTCGTCGATGTCCTCGGTGTCGACAGCATCCGCCTTCACCTGCCCGAAGGCGGCGATACCGGCGACGGCCACGTCCGGCGCGGATTCGAGGAAACGTCCGAGTCCGACCTTTCCTGCCCTGGTCATGTACGCGACCATCAACTGCTCGACGGGCAGGTGTGCGCGCGCGGGGAAGGACTCCCACCAGTGCTCGCTTCGACGGGCGATCTGTTGTAGATGCTCTACGTCGGGCCGCCGCACGCGCTCGTACTCGGCAAGCGCGTCGGCGATGGACTCCGCCGAAGACAGTGCCGCATCGAGCGCGATGGCGTCTTCCATGGCGAGCTTGGTCCCGGATCCGATCGAGTAGTGCGCGGTATGGGCCGAATCTCCGAGCAGCACCACGTTGCCGACCGACCAGCTACGGCACGTGACGGTACGGAACTGCATCCATCGGGTCCGATTGCCGATGAGTCGGTGTCCCTGCAGCGTGTCCGCGAACGCGCTTTCGAGGTAGCGCAGCGACCTCTCGTCACTGTCAGCGAGTCCCGATGCGTTGGATGCCACATCGAAGCCTGCTCGACGCCACGTCGCGGCATCCGTCTCGACGAGGAAGGTGCTTCGGTCTTGGGCGTACGGGTACGCGTGCGCGACGAAGGTTCCGTGCTCGGTGGTCACCGGTACGAAGACGGCGCTGGGAAGCGCGAAATCGGTTCCGCACCAGAGGTACAGGCCCGATCCCGTGGCCGTCTCGGTGCCGAATCTCGGATCGGACGCACGAGTTGCGCTGTTGATACCGTCGCTCGCGATGACCAGGTCGGCGTCGAGGTCGGACGCCGCGCGGCGTTCGCCGAATTCGAGCCGAACGCCCGCGCGGCGTGCTTGATCGTGCAGGATCGACAGCAAAGATGTTCGCGCTATGGCGAGTAGGTCGCCGTGTGCGAGGCGCGCGGTTCTGCCACCGACCTGCATCGACATCTCATGTGAATACGCCGCGCTCACAATCGCGTCCAGTGACGGGGCGTCGGCCTCGCGCAGATTCTTCTGGGTCCGGGATGCGAGCCCGACGCCGAAGCCGAACGTGGTGTCCGGTGAACTCTGTTCGTAGACGGTGATGTCGGCATCGGGGTTCGACAGTTTGAGCAGGCGGGCTGCGTAGAGGCCGCCTGGGCCTCCCCCGATGACTGCTACGCGGTCGAGTTTCATTCTTGCCTCTCGAGTTTCGCGGCGATATCGACGCGCAGATGCTTCTTGTCGATTTTGTTCACATTGGTTCGTGGCAGGGCATCGAGCCATTCGATGCGTTCGGGCCACTTGAACTTGGCGACGCCGAGTCGGGTCAGGTGGTCTTGAATATTCGCCAGGGTCAACGACTTCCCGGCAGCTACAAGGTAAGCGCAGGTCCGCTCTCCCAGGCGAGGATCGGGCATCGCCACGACAGCCGCATCGGAAATACCTGGGTGTTCGAGAAGCAGGAGTTCGAGCTCCTCCGCATTGATCTTTTCACCGCCTCGGTTGATGAGGTCTTTGATCCGACCCTCGATGGTGACGTACCGGGTTCCGTCGACGATCGAAATGGAGGCCAGGTCGCCGGTCCGGTAAAAGCCGTCGGAGGTGAAGGCGACCCGATTGTGGTCCGGTGCAGCGAAATACCCCGTGATGGTGTACGGACCGCGGCAGCACAGTTCGCCCACTTCCCCGTCCGGAACCTCGGTCTCGGTGCCGGGATCGAGGATGCGGACTTCGTCGTCCGTCGACACCGGCGTGCCGACGGTAGAAATGCGTGCCTGACGCGGTGACGAGACGGGCGTGACCGTCAGCAATCCCTCCGACATTCCGAACAGCTGGCCACCCCAATGGGAGTCGCCGTCGTCTACCCGGTCCATCAAGGCCGGAGACACTTTCGCTCCGGACAACACCACGCGACGCAACTGTCCCCGGACCCGGTCGAATCGGGGATCGAGTACTGCCTGGTAGTGGCCGTGCCCGATGAGGACGTCGGTAGCTTCGGCCCGTTCCATCAGATCGAATGCTGAATCGATGTCCGCAGTGGCGAGCACGAGGCAGGCTCCGACCGAGTGTGACGCATGCAGTCCACAGGCGATGCCGGCGTTGTGCACGATCGGAATCAGGTGCGCTACTCGACTGTCGGCCGTCCATTCCAGGCGCTGTGCGTACAGCAGCGCATTGTTCCAGTACTCGGCGTGGATCCGCGGGATCACCTTGGGGGCGCCGGTGGTTCCACCGGACAGTTGAAATGCCACGACATCGTGCGGATGTGTGGTCGCGTCGATTGCCTCGACTGCGGCCCGCGCCCGACTCGGCTCGATCCCGCGTCCGATGTCAGCCAGATCCAGCACATCCACGCCGTCGCCTCCCACGGTGACGACACGCCGAACCGTCTCGCTGTCGGCCGCGTGATCGAGGGCGAAGCGCACCAGATCGAACGACCCTCCGGCCTCGACGATATGCAGCACCGCTCCTACGGTTCTCCCCACATGGCTGATCTCGTGCAGACGATGAGCTGCGAGAGTTGCCACCGGAACCAGGCCCGCCTTGACACATCCGTACCACGCCAGGACGGTGTCCAGTCGATTGGTCAGCTGGAACAGGACTGGCTCGAGCCGGGCGAATCCGAGCTGGATCAGACCGGCCGCTATCGCGTCGGTTCGGCGGTCCAGCTCGGCGTACGTCATCGATCCTTCGGCGCTGATGACCGCAGGTCGGTCCGGGAACCGAACGGCGACATCGTGGAACCGTCGTCCGGTCGACTCGGAACTCCATGAACCGCTGGCACGGTAGCGCTCCGCCAGTGAGTCCGGGTATCCGACGAGACGGCCGTCCCAGTCCGAGGGCGTGCGAGTGGCAGTCGCCGTCATCGCTCCGCCACCGCGGGGAGCAACCGGGAGATCTCGAGGGAGTGATCGGGATGGTCGGCCGGAACGATCCCCGAGTAGATGGCCGTCCAGCATCCCGGGCAGCACAGCTGACGGAAGACGATGGGTGTGTCCACGTACTCGGTGGGGTCGGACGTCACCTGCGGTCCCGCAGCCGACGAGGGCCCCTCGTACCGAGCCAGATCCAGAACGCCACTGGACTTCTCGTCGCCGAGTAGACGACCGCACTGCGCGCACGCAACGACCCGAACATCGCCGACCGTGACCTCGGCAAGGTTGTCATCGAGTCTGCGCGCGAGCGACAGGTCCATGATCGGGGCCTCCGAGTGCTCGGTGGACCGCGTACGCCTCTCGTCCACCAGCGCGCGTCGACGCTGCGCGGTTGCGGGCTCATCGACCACACCATCGTCGATCACGACGCCGTACACGGTCGATGCGCCTTCGGCAGTGACCTTGCCTTCGCGTAGGTCGACAGCTACTGCGGACGGGTCGCGGTGCAGTGGATCTCCGTACCCGCCGCCGCCCTGCCAATGCATGTACAGAACTTCTCCCGGCGCGACATAGCTTTCGGCGTAGCAGGCCCCGAACTCCTTGCCGCCGCCCAGTTCGTCGAGGGCGCCCGGGATCTTTCCTGCAGTGAACTGCTCGTTGATGTCGGTGTTGCGGGCGAGGATTTCGACACCCGTGTTTCCCGGATAGCCACCGGCCAAACCGTTGTTCTGCGCCACCGCTTTACCTGCGGAAGCCAGCACGAGGCCCATCGGCAACGACGTCCCGTACGGCGTGACAGCAATCGACGCACTGACGCCTCCGCGCTGGCGGCCGGGGCCGCCCGAGTCCGGTTCTTCCCGACGCCACAGTGTCAGCAGCGGGTACAGAAATTCGGTCATCTCGGTGTCGGGAATTCGACCCATCGGGATGCAGAAAAGCCCACCGGTGTCCATCCCGTCGGCGGTCGGCCTGGCGCCGTATCCGCCGGCCATCGGTTCCATCATGATGTTGAGGAACGGGACGGGCTGCTCGGCGCGCTCGTCGAGGCCCGCGATCACGGCGGTGTCCCAGGTTCCGCAGCACGCGGCTTGCACGCTCGTGCCGAGATCGACGGATCGATCGAGCATCTGGGACAGGCATTCGGCGATGAGGGTGCCCGTCAGCCATGCAGGCCCGATCGGGCCACGGCTGACCGCGGCCGGGAAGCTGGCGTTGTTGATCGTGCCCTCCTCCGACACGAGGTCGAAGCAGCGCATCAATCCACCTGCGGACCAGGGGATGTCGCCGGCGAGAATCGGCAGCAGCGCGAGCATCACACCGCCGCGCATACCGGCGTAGGTGCAGTTGATGACACCGGTCTGCTTGTCGGTGCCGGTGAAGTCGAACGTGAGGTGATCGGCCGTCTTGCTCATCGCGACGGTGATCTTGTGGACACCGCGGTCGCCCGTGTGCGACTGGTCCTGGTAGCCGGTCGCCTTCCATGTTCCGTCGGGCAGCGATGTCAACTTGCTGCGGAGGCGGCCCTCGGCATCGGTCATCATGCGCTTCATGACGGCCTTGACCGTGTCGGCGCCGTACTGCTCGATCACGGCGAGCATGCGATTGCGACCGACGGTGTTGGCGCCGATCTTCGCCCGGAGGTCGAGACCGACCAACATCGGAACCCGTGAGCGCCGCACCCAGACGTCGGCGACGTCGCGCTGAAGTTCGTAGTCGCGCACCACCTTGATCGGCGGTGTCGGAAGGGATTCGGAGAACACGTCTTTCGCGGACGGATCGAACGAGCCGAGGCCCGATCCGCCGAGGTCCGGCTCGTGGCAGATCGCACTGGTCCAGGCGAACAACTGTCCTTCGTGAAAGATCGGCTGGTAGACGATGACGTCGCTCTGATGAAGTCCGCCGCCGACCCAGGGATCGTTGCAGAGGAACATGTCGCCCGGGGCGATCCCGGGGTTCGTGGCCCGATGCTGCAGCGTCCAGTAGATCGCGAGATCGACGGCACCGACGAGCATGGTGTTGTACAGACCGACCTGAACTTCCTGTCCCACTTCGTCACTGATCGCGAAGTCGAAGTCGTTGGCGTCGGTGACGATCGGCGAACCCGACATCCGCTTGAGCGCCTCACCCATCTCGTCGGTGACCGACCACAGCCGGTGCCGGATGACCTCGTAGGTCAACGGATCGAGGTCGTCGATCTGCTGCTGGGTGACGGTGTGGATCGGGAGGGACGGAGGTAGGGAACGGGACAGGGCGTCGGGATCGACGGGGCGGCTCGAGAAGATCTCGGAACCGGGAATGGCTGAGGTCATGGTGGCTCCTACCAGTCTTACTGGGCGATGATGTTGAGGTTGCCGAGGCGGTCGACGGTGCCGGTGGTGCCGTGGGGAACAACGACCGTCGTGGTGGGAACCTCGACGATCGCGGGGCCGGCGAGGACGTGACCGGCTGCGAGCTTGCTGTAGTCGTAGATGTCGGTGTCGACGTAGCCGATCCGTCCGTCCAGGCACACTTTCCGTGAACCGATGCGCGCCTTGGCGGCGTCGGACGAATCAGCCGATTTGAGCTCCGGCAGCGTCGGCGAGAACGGTAGAACGCCGGTCGCACGAACTCGGTAGGTGATGGCTTGGATGCCCGCCTCGCGGAATCCACTGTCCTTGCCGTAGAGGTCTGCATATCGCTGCTCGAAGAGATCCGACGCGTGCGCGACGCTGGCGGCGTCGAGGTTTCCCTCCGGGATGGCGGTGGCGACCTCGGCCAGCTGCATCGTGTACCGCATGTCGATCTCGCGTTCGACCTGGATTCGACTGAACGACAGTCCCTGTCGACCGAGTGCGTCGCGTACCCGCTTCTCGAGACCCTCGAAGTTGCGTTCGGCGCGCTCCGGGTCGAGCGGCATCGCGGCGGGATCGGACAGCTCGGCAGCGAGCACGATGTTCGACGACGCGAGACCGTAGGCCGAGAACGCCGAAGCGACCTGCCCGAGTGGCACGATGACTTCCTTGACGCCGACTTCGGCCGCGTACCGGGCGCAATGGGCTGGTCCAGCTCCCCCGAACGCGTAGAGCACGAAGTTGCGCGGATCGTGACCTGCCTCGACGACGGTCTTGCGCAGCAGATCTCCGGTTTGCGCGTTCTGTACCGCATAGATTGCCGCAGCAGCGTCCTCGATGGACAGCCCGAGCGGCTCGGCGATGCGGCGTCGAATTGCCTCGCGCGCGAGTTCCTTGTCGAGTGGTTTACGTCCGCCGAGGAGGCCCCGTTCGGGCAGGATGCCGAGGACGAGATTGGCGTCGGCGTTGGTCGGTTCGGTTCCGCCCTGTCCGTAGCAGGCAGGCCCTGGTACTGCCTGAGCGCTGTGCGGACCGATCTGCAGGTTTCCACCTGGATCGACCCACGCGATCGCTCCGCCGCCGGAACCGATCGCATGCACCTCGAGGGTGGGCACGTTGATCGGATGATGGTTGATGATCGTGCTCGACGCGCGTACCGGTTCGCCGTCCACGACGAGTCCGACGAGGAAGGTCGTCCCGCCGACGTCGGTGGCGATGATGTTCTTGTGTCCGAGTTGTTTGCCGAGTGACACCGCGCCGACGACGCCGCCGGTCAGAACGGAGCCGACGGTGCTGATGGCATTCTTCGGGGCCTCTGCTGCGGCGACTGCGCCGCCGTTGCTCTGCATCACCAGCAGTGGTCCGGCGAGATCGAGCGCGCGGAGCTTGGATTCGAGCGAACCGAGATAGTCGGCGAGTCCGGGGCCGATCTGGGTGCTCATGATCGTGGTCGCGTTGCGAGCGAACTCCCGGATGCGGGGACTGACCTCCGAGGACAGCGAGACGAACATGGTGGGGTCGATCTCGTGGACGAGCTCGCGAATTCGATTTTCGTGCACTGGGTTTCGGAAGGACCACAGCAACGAGACCGCGATACCGGATACACCGTCGTCGACGAGGCTTCCAATGGCGATCCGGGCCGAATCCTCGTCGAGGGCGACGACGACGTTGCCGTCGCGATCGAGCCGCTCGGTGACCTCGAGAGCATGTCGTTTCGGAACAAGACCGTGAGACTTGCTTTGTCCCATCACGTTCTGCAGCTGCTCGGGAGAGCCACCGAGGTATCTGCCCTCGACGTTCATTATGTAGATCGAATCCCGGTGGCCCTTGGTGGTGAGGAACCCGACGGGCGGCACGTTGCCCATCACCAAGGCGTTCAGCGAGGACGTCGTGCCGTGGGCGATGTGGTGCGTGTTCGCCAGCATCTCTCGCGTCGAGCTCCCCAGCTGCTCGGCCAGTGCGTCGAGCACGTCCATCACACCCAGCGAGTAGTCGGGTGGTGTCGACGGTGCTTTCGCGGCGACGACCGTGCCGGAGCCGTCGTCGAGTACTGCGTCTGTGAACGTTCCGCCGACGTCCACTCCGATCACATATGCCATGCCGGTGTGCTCCTTAGGTCCGAGTCGAAGACGCCAGTGCGGTGTGAGAACCCTCTCGAACACCGCTTACGTCTGCGTCGAGTATTCGACGTGAACGACAACATGTCAAGCAGCAATTGTGAGCGCTATCACCATGCTCGATGGTGCCTGACCGGACCGCGGTCGTCGATTGCGCAGGCCAGTGACGCTTGACGAATTGTCATTCACGTCGAATACTCGTCATTAACGTCAAATTCCGAGAAGAGGCCCTATGAAAATCCACCGCGTCGGACTCGTCGTACCGAGTTCGAATGTGACGGTCGAAACCGAGATGCCCGCGTTGCTGGGGCGACACCGCGACGCCACGTTCTCCTTCCATTCGAGCCGGATGCGCATGCAGGCCGTGTCGCCGGAACAGCTTCGTGCGATGAATGCCCAGCGCGAACGGTGTGTTCTCGAACTCGGCGATGCCGGCGTCGACGCACTCCTGTACGCGTGTCTCGTCGCGCTCATGGTTGCCGGACCCGGAGAGCATCAACGCGTCGAGGGACTCGTCGCCGAACAGTTGGCAACGGGTGGGTCCGACGCCGCGGTTCGATCGAGTGCCGGCGCGTTGATCGAGGGTCTGCGTGCGCTCGACGCAACCGACATTGTCCTGGTGACGCCGTACATGCGGCCTCTCGCCGAGAAGGTCGTCGAGTACATCGAGGCCGAAGGGATTCGGGTGCTCGACTGGCGCGCATTGGAGGTCTCCGACAACGCCGAGGTCGGGTGCATACCCGGAGAACGGGTGATGGACGCGGCTCGATCCCTCGATCTCAGCGGCGCCGACGCGCTGGTGATCTCGGCGTGCGTGCAGATGCCCTCGCTGCCACTCGTGCAGGCGGCCGAGGACGAATTCGGCATTCCTGTGCTGTCCGCGGCCACGGCGGGCGCCTACAGCCTGCTGCGGGCTCTCGATGTGCCCGTGGATCTACCCGGTGCCGGCTCGCTGTTGCGGGCCGACGTATCGGCAACTCTGTAAAGGAAGGTACTTCTCCATGTCCGACATGCGCCACAAAGTCAAAGGCGTCGATCACGTCGCCTACCCCACCTTCGACCCGGCGGGCACGGTGGAGTTCTACCGCGATGTGCTCGGTTTCCCCGTCGTGCACTCGATCTGTGCCGCCGGGTGGGGACCGGAGAAGCACCCGGACTTCATCCACTTCTTCTTCGACATCGGGAACGACGACCGACTCGCCTTCTTCTACTACTTCGGCCTCGAGCCGTTCGAGGGTGGACCACAGGGCGATTCGTACTCACGCTTCGCCGAGGACGTACCGATATTCTTCATCAGGTCGCGGCATCTCGCTATCCACGTCGACAGTGAAGACGACCTCATGGAGTACCGGGGTCGACTCGACAGGAGTAGCTGGCCGGTCGAGATGCAGATCCAACACGAGACGATCGAGTCGATCTACACGCACGACCCCAATGGCTACATGATCGAGATCACGAGGGCGATGCGGCCGGTGACGCCTCAGGAGGATCTCGACGCCAACCTGACGATCGACGCTCTCATCGACGTCGTGCGCGGGCAGGATCCGAGCATGGCGAACCTTCTCGTACGCAAAGCCGAACTGATCCTGGAACGGGCAGAGGGGGCTTCGGTTCGATGACAACGATGTTCGTACTCGACATTCCCGAGAACACGTCGATCGTTGCGGTCGCGGACAGTGATCCTGCGGTGGTCCTCGACCGGGTCGGTTCCTACTTCCGCTTGGTCTCGGACGGCATCATCGTCATCGACCGTCGAGCGACCGGGTGCAGGCACGCGGTCTGGTACAGCAGCGTCGCAGGCCTGATGAACTCTCGAATCACGCAGTGGGACAAAGACGCGATGAAGATCGAGCCGGCATGACGGGGGTGGGTGCAGGCCGTTACATCGAAGCCGCGCAGGTACCGTCGTCGACGACTACCTCGGTGCACGAACTGTCGACCGCAGACGGCGCCAAGGTCACCGGCGTACTGCGTTCGGTTCCAGGTGCCCGCACCGTCGTCTCGCTCATGCACCCCCGGCAGGATCTGACGCATCATGTCCTCGTTCCGGAACTCCTTGCTCGCGGATTTGCGGTCTGGACGCAGGGCACGCGCTCGGTCAACAACGACATCTCGCTACTGCACGAACAAGCGCTGCTCGACGCCGCCGCGGGCCAGGTCTTCCTGTGCGACAGATCATTCGATCATCGTGTGACACTGGGACATTCCGGTGGCGGAACGCTGTACGCCTTCTATCACCAGCAGGCAGGATCGGAGCCGAAAAGTCGGTTGTCGTGCACTCCCTCGGGACGGCCGGTCGATCTGGCGACGGCCGACATGCCTCTTCCCGACGGCGCGATCTTCATGGCACCGCATCCGGGCCAGGGCGCGCTGCTGCTCCGGCTGATCGACCCGTCGGTAGTCGACGAGTCCGATCCCATGTCGGTCGATCCGGCACTCGACCCGTTCGATCCGGTCAACGGCTTCGCCGACCCCCCGAACAGTTCTTCCTATTCGGAGGAGTTCGTGCAGAGATATCGGAGGGCCCAGCAGGATCGTGTTGCGCGGCTCGACGACATCGCGCGATCTCGCGTCGCGGAGGCGTCGGATGCACGCCGTCGGTTCGAGTCGAATGGCGATCCTGTCGACCGCCGAAATGCACTGGCACCACGGATCCTGACCGTGTATCGAACCGACGCGGATCTGCGGTTCACCGACCTGTCGTTGAGTCCGAACGCGCGGCCGTACGGTTCGTTGTTCGGTCGGCGGCCGGATCTGACGAACTACGGCTTGGTCGGATTCGCTCGGTTCGCCAGCCCGGATGCCTGGCTTTCCACGTGGTCCGGTCTGACCACCAACGCCGACTTCGTGCGCTGCGCGCCCGCGGTCGAGGTGCCGTCGTTGTTCGTCGAACTGACCGGGGATCAGGCGTGCTTTCCGGAAGATGTGTCGAGAATGTCCGATGCACTGGGGTCGTCGGACAAAACGCGGGTCGCAGTGGAGGGTACCCACTTCGGTGGCCCGATCGCCGAGGGTGCTCCGACCGGTGCCGCCCTGGCGGCCGCCGAGATCGGTGCGTGGTTGTCCGAACGGTTCCGCTGAGACAAGAGGTTACGCACGGATTTCAGCCGATTTCGGCGCGTAACCTCGATTTCGGCGGGCGGTCAGATCGCGCCCAAATCCGAGGACACCCAGTGTTCGGGCTGTAGGAAGAACACAGTCTGTTCCCCGTGATCAGCGCTGGCGAACTGAATGTAGCCGTCGACCTTCTCCGGTGGCAGATAGCGCTCGGCCACTTCCCGTAGGTGCTCCGGGGTGCCCGACTCTTCGCGGCTGACCGGGCCGTCGACCGCCACGTACCTGATCGACGGTTCGACCCGCTCGACCATCAGGCTGAAACGACCTGCAGCGCGTATCAACTCGGCCTTCTTGGGGTTCTTCCCCGTCAGTACCCAGGCTTCACCGCCCGGTGTGTACTGGTACCAGACCGGTACCGTCAGTGGGCCTCGATCGGCGCCGGCGAATACCGACAGCGCCGCAATGTGCGGCTCGGACAGAAGCTCTTCACGCTCCGACTTCGACAGTGGCATGGAATGAGCCTAAGTCGTCTGCTACAGCTCGTCGAAGGGTTTGGCGTATCGAAATGTCCCGTTCACCGGGCCGTCGGAGAGTTGGAGGGCTTGGAAGTACGTACCCCACTCGGGGTCGGGAGACCCGACGCCCACCTCGGACCCGGCCCGGAATCCGAACCGGCCGTAATAGTCCGGCTCGCCGAGCAGTACGAGCAATTGCTCGTGCGTGGCCTCCGCCGCGCCCACCAAGGCGAACATCAACGCCGTCCCGACGCCCCACCCCTGGTACTCGGGTAGAACGGCGAGCGGTCCGATACCGACAGCTCCGATGCCCGTGCGTTCGATGCCCGTGCGTTCTATGTCGCCGACGAAGCCCCGGGACCCGATGACGTATCCCACGATCCGATCGACGTCGAGCGCGACGAGTGACAGTTCCGGGATGTAGCCGTCGTCGAAGAGTCTTTCGGTTAGTCCGACCTCGATGGGAACGGTGTCGTCCTTGGCGAACGCGTCGTGGATCACCCGAAGAACCGCGGGTCGGTCGGCGGGCCGTTCACGTCGTAGCAGCACTCGACCATTCTCCCGCTTCTGTCACCGTGGCCACTACCTGGGCTTCAGCACGATCTCCGTCGGGTGCGCATCTGCGGGAGTGTCAACGGCATGGCGGACGGCCAGAGCGACCGTATCGGCGTGCAGGAACTTCGACCCGTCGTAGACGTCGCCCTCGTGCTCGACGATGGCTCGTTGCATGTCGGTATCGATCCGCCCCGGGTGGACGGAGGTGACGCGCAGTGACGGTTCCTCCTGGCGCAACGCGTCGCCGAACGCCCGCAACGCGAACTTCGACGCCGCATACGCACCCCAGCCCGGATTCGCGCGCAGACCGGCACCGGAATTGATCAGCACCACGTGCCCGCCTGCCCGTCGCAGAGCGGGCAGTAATTCCTTCGTCAACGACACGACAGCGAGGACGTTGCCTTCGTACTGTGCTCGCCAGTCGTCGATCGACGACTCCTCGATCGTGCCGAGCGCCGCGACGCCTGCATTGTGAACGAGCACATCCAGAGAATCGATGCCGCGGGCGGCAGCGGCGACTGCGTCGTGATCGGTCAGATCGACCGGCCATGGGGTCGAATTTCCGAGCTCCGCGGATATCGAGGCCAGCGACTGCGACGACCGTCCGCCCAGGTAGAGGTGGTGATCGGGCGCGAGTTGACGCGCTATTGCCGCGCCGAGGCCTCGGCTGGCACCCGTCACCAGAGCCGTTGAAGTCATACGGTCAACTGTAGTCAGAAGGTCATTCCGGCATCGATCGCCATCTGTCTCGTCGTGTTCCCGCCGTCGAGGGCCTCTCTGATGATGTCCGCGTGCCCGGCGTGTTGGGACACCTCGCGGAGGATGTGCAGCAGCGTGAATCGGGCCGACTGCCATCCACGCTCCGGAGCCCACGGCGCCGTCGGAAGCGGGACCTGGACGTCGAGATCCATCTCGGCCACCGCCGCCTCGGTTGCCGCGGCGACGCGCGCATATTCAGCGACGAGTCCCGCGACGGTCTGATCGTCGCTGAGGACGTACTCCTCGGCCATAGCGGATATGTCGAACTCAGCGGTGTCGTCCATGTCCGCGATGACTTTCATCCAACTGCGCTCGTTGCCGACGACGTGGCTCAACAGACCGCCGAGAGTCAGATCGCTGACCGTGGTCCGCGCCCGCGCTTGCTCGTCCGTGATGCCCTGGACGGTGATGAGGAAGTTCTTCCGCTGGTCGGCGAGCATTCGGAGAATGTCGGCCTTCTCACCGGTGAGTGACATGTCGAGGTCCCTTTCGTTGGCGTCGAACCAAATCTAAGGACAATTGCGGACAACTACGGTCCTCGACAAAAGATCAATTCTGGGTCAACAGTGAACCCTCGATAGGCGGAAAGCCAGGAACGGTCGCAAACTAGAGATATGGGCGACCGTGGATTCACCTCGACACAGCTGGCCGCTCGGGCTGCCTACCTACTGCGCGGCAACGACCTCGGCACGATGACGAGCGCCGCGCCGCGGTTGTACCCGCATATGTGGAGCTGGGATGCCGCGTTCGTATCGGTCGGTCTGGCGCCACTGAGCGTCGAGCGTGCAGTCGTCGAACTCGATACGTTGCTGTCCGCGCAGTGGAAGAACGGGATGATTCCGCACATCGTGTTCGCGAACGGTGTCGACGGCTATTTCCCCGGCCCGGGTAGGTGGGAGACGACCGAATTGGCGGTGCACGCGCCGTTGGGCGTGCAGACATCAGGCATCACACAGCCACCTGTCCACGCGATCGCCGTGCAGCGCATTCTCGACCATTCGCGCCGGCACGGCAGGACGACGCGTGCCGTGGCCGAGGAGTTTCTCGATCGGCGTTGGGACAACCTGGTCCGATGGCACCGCTGGCTCGCCGAGGCGCGTGACATCGCCGACAATGGACGGATCACTCTCTTCCACGGCTGGGAGTCCGGTATGGACAACTCCCCGCGATGGGACGCTTCATACCGAGGCGTCGTGGCCGGAGCGATGCCGGCGTACGTGCGCAAGGACGATGCCGTCATCACCGACGCCTCGCAGCGGCCGAGCAATCTCGAATACGACCGCTACATCTGGCTGGTCGAGGAAATGAAACAAGCGGGATACGACGACGCCGCCCTCGCCGAGAAGATGAGCTTCGCGGTCGAGGACGTGTTCGTCAGCGCGATCTTCGCGATGGCGTGCGACGTGTTGGCGACGATCGGTGAGGAGCATTCCAAACCGAACTCCGACGTCCGCGAACTCCGTGGCTGGGCTGACAAGTTCCGCAAGGGCGTCATCGCGACGACGGACGCACGCTCCGGCGCTGCACGAGATTACGACCTCCGAGCCGGCCGATGGATCACGACCGACACCATCGCCATGTTCGCACCACTGTTGTGCGGGGGGTTGGCTCGGGAGCAGGAACGGACGCTGCTTCGGATGTTCGAGGGGACGAGATTCTGCGGGCATCCGGATCTGCGATACGCGGTTCCACCGTCGACTTCGCCTGTGTCGCGGGACTTCAAGCCTCGCGAGTATTGGCGTGGCCCGGTCTGGCCCGTCATCACATGGTTGTTCTCGTGGGCGTTCTCGCGGCGCGGCTGGGCGGAACGATCGCTGAACCTGCGCGAGGAAGGTCTGCGCCAAGCGAGCGACGGGAGTTTCGCCGAGTACTACGAACCGTTCACGGGTGAGCCGCTCGGAAGTATGCAGCAATCCTGGACGGCGGCTGCGGTTCTCGACTGGCTGGGCTGAAGGCCCACCGACCGACCGCGCGTGCGCTCGAGTGCATCCGGTGTACTCAACCACCGATCGCGTTGACGCCGTTCGCCCCGAGGTGACGCGCGACGAGGGGACCGACAGCGCGCAACGCCGATGCCGAGGTCATCTGCCAATGCGACTGCGGAACCGTGTAAGTCGTGATCTGACCGCGAACGTAGGGGTGCCAGGTGGAGAGTCCATGCATCTCCTCGTGCGCCGCGCCGACGAACAGCACGTCCCCGTCGTAGACACCCGGGACGTGGCCGACGGCGAGCTCGTGGTTATGGCGGGCCGCAGCGATGAGTCGCTCGACCTCGTGAGTCTCGATGACGTCCGAGCCGAGGGAAGGCAACGACTCGAGTGTGATGCGTTGTCCGTTGATTCCGGGCAGCGTGATTCCGACGGCGTCGAGCAGGTCTGCTGCGGGAAGGTTTGCTTCCAACGCGTTCGCCCGTTGGACGGCATGGCTGTCCAGCAGTACGAGCGAATCGACATGCTTGCCCTGCTGCCGTAACCGGACGGCCATGGCGTGGGCGATGGTTCCGCCGAGCGACCAGCCGAGCAGATTGTAGGGGCCGTCGGGAAGGATCTTCTCGATCTCGTCGATGTACCGCTGCGCGAGAGCATCGAGCGTGCCGGGCAGATCGGATTGGCCCGGGGTCTGGATTCCGTAGATGGGTCGGTCGGTGTACTTGTCGAATCCGCTGTAGCACCAGGACAGTCCGACGATGGGATGTATGCAGAACAGCGGCGCGCCCTCTCCATTCGTCCTGATGGGGAACACGATGTCGAAGGAGCTGGCCGACCCTGAATTCAGAT
This sequence comes from Rhodococcus sp. FG69, assembly GCF_057808915.1. NCBI lineage: Bacteria > Bacillati > Actinomycetota > Actinomycetes > Mycobacteriales > Nocardiaceae > Rhodococcus > Rhodococcus sp. FG69. The sequence continues at coordinate 63,046 of NZ_JBMDIX010000001.1, forward strand.
GGGAAGCACTTGATTCCGGCGTCAGATCCGTCAGAAGCGCCGTACCCGCGCGCAGCGCGCTGAGAACCGTCAGGGCCGACAGCGACGAACCGCTGCGCTCGAGGAATTCGTCCGTAAGTCCGATGTCGCTCACTGCAAGTACCCTCCGCGAATGTTTCGATGACGAGCCGTTCGGTCGCTGACCACCAGGTCTGTCTTGTCTGAGGTTTACACAACCGTTACCACCGGTCAACCAGCTCGAGGGGCTGACCGAGAGCGTGCGGAGAAGTCACATATGCGGTCGATCGATTGAATGAAACCTAACAACGACGAAGGCGCGCATAGCGGTTCACCACCGGCTATGCGCGCCTTCGAGGGCGGAAACTCAGGACTTCCAGACAGCCACCATCGAGGGACGCGGCTGGGAGTCGCCACCGTCGGGCCAGTGTGAGCCCGGGGCGTCGGCCGACGCGTCGTCGAACTCGCCGGGGTGCTGGACCGCGACGACGACGCGCTCGTCCTGGATGATCGGGCCGCAGGTCTCGGCGCCCGCCGGGACCGTCAGGAACTGCCGAGTCTCGCCGCGACGCTCACCGTCGAGGACGACGGCGAACAGGCCGTCGTTGGAATCGAGAGCGTTGCCGTCCGTCGAGATCCACAGGTTGCCCTTGGAGTCGAAGGCAAGGTTGTCCGGGCAGGAGATCGGGCTGACCTGAGTCTTGTCGAAGCCGCCGAAATAGGTGTCGGCCTCGTTCGGGTCGCCGGCGACGATCAGCAGATTCCAGACGAACGTGGTGCCCGCGTGATCGTCCTCGATCTCGAGGACCTGACCGTTCTTGTTCTTGTTGCGGGGATTGGCCTCGTCGGCGCCGGCCTTGCCCTCGGTGCCGCGGTTCGTGTTGTTGGTCAGCGCGACGTAGACCTTGCCGGTAACCGGGTTCGGCTCGAAATCCTCGGGGCGGTCCATCTTGGTGGCGCCGACCGCGTCACCGGCCTGCCGAGTGAACACGGCAACCTCTTCGGCAGACATACCGTCGACGAGTGATTCGCCCCGACCATCCTCGCCCGTCCGCAGCAGCGGAATCCACTCGCCCTTACCGGCGAACTTGCCGGACGGAGGAAGCGTTCCGCTGCCGTCGATCGCGTCCGGTGCATCACCGGTGAGCACTGCGACGTACAGGGTGCCGGCGTCGAGGATGGTCATGTTCTCGCGCATGGCTGCCTGGCCACTACCGGACATGATCTTTCGGCTCGAGACGAACTTGTACATGTAGTCGAAACGCTCGTCGTCACCGCTGTAGGCGACGACTGTGCCGTCGTCGGTGACATAGATGGTGGCGGCTTCGTGCTTGAACCGTCCGAGCGCGGTGTGCTTGATCGGTGTCGAATTCGGATCCCACGGATCGACCTCGACGACGTAGCCGAATCGGTTGACCTCATTCGGTTCCTGTGCGATGTCGAAACGCTTGTCGAAGCGCTCCCACTTCCGATCGCTGGCCGCGCCTTCGATTCCGTACCGTGCCAGACGTGCTGCCTGGACGGGTTCGGTGACCGATTCGGCGTTGCCGAAGTACTGGTTGAAGTTCTCCTCGCCCGAAAGCACGGTGCCCCAAGGCGTCACGCCACCGGAGCAGTTGTTGAACGTACCGATGGCCTTGGCTCCAGTCGGATCGACGCTCGTCTTGAGCAGATCGCTACCGGCAGCCGGGCCGGTGATGACGAACTCCGTCGTCCCGGTGATACGACGGTTGTACTGGCTGAATGCGGGTGTCAACTTGCCCGAGCCCGATTCACCGTCGACCTGCACTACCGAAAGTCCGTGCGCCGCAAGGGCGATATCGAACTGCTCGCGTGTTGGATTCTCCTCGTCGTATCCCTTGAACAGGAACGGCTCGGTGGTGTACTCGTGGTTGACCACGAGCAGATACGCGTTCGGTGTTCCTTCGATCGGCAGCAATCCGGCGAAGTCGTTGTTGAAACCGAACTGCATCGCCTGTGCGGCCGCGGTCTGGTTGTCGAAGTCGAAAGCAGGTGCGCCTTCCAGAACCGGATCGCCCCAGCGGATGATGACGGCCTGCTCGTAGCCCTCCGGGATCACCACTGCATCCTCGGTATTGGGCTCCACCGCCGTGAAGTCGACGCCATCGACCGGAGGCGCACTCGTCGACCCGGCTGAACCCGAAGAAGCGGGCTCATCGGTGCTACAGGCGGCCAAGATGCCGCCTGCACCGACCGCGACCACGGCCATCGCGCCGCCGCGGAGAACCCCACGCCGGGTCATTGCGGTCTTGACGACGTCGCCGAAGTACTGGCCCTTCGACGTATTGGGAACCTCGTGGAAGCAGGCATCGCCGCACTTGTACTTGCACGTCAGGTTCGACCGCGCTGAACTGCCGTCATGGGTTGTCAGGATTGGAAGAAGCTTCATGGATTGGCACAGTGTCAGCAAAAAGCGAAAGTAAAGAAACGCCAAGGTGAAGTCGGGAAGAACGAGCCTGCCCTAAGCGGCGCGCCACCTCCTACACCGGCGCGGACCGACCTACAGCACCTGCGACAGAAACTGCTTCAGGCGATCGGTGTGCGGATCGTCGAAAAGCTGTTCCGGAGTGCCGGTTTCGACAGCGCTTCCGTGATCCATGAACAGCACCTTGTTCGACACCGAGCGGGCGAAGCCCATTTCGTGGGTGACGACCACCATCGTCATACCGCCCGACGCGAGATCCGCCATCAAAGCCAGCACACCCTTGACCAGCTCCGGATCCAGAGCAGACGTGGCTTCGTCGAAGAACATGACCTCGGGCTTCATGGCGAGTGCACGGGCGATCGCAACGCGCTGCTGTTGGCCACCGGACAGGTTGCCGGGACGCGAGTCTGCCTTGTTGGACAGACCGACCAACTCCAGCTGCTCCATCGCAGCGGCCCGCGATTCGTCCTTGGACATACCCTTGAGCTTCTGCGGAGCGAGGGCGACGTTGTCGGCAACGGTTTTGTGTGGGAACAGATTGAAGTGCTGGAAAACCATCCCGATGCGTTGACGCAGGTGGTCCGGATTGTCTTTCAGAACGGATTTTCCGCCGAGCAGGATGTCACCCTGATCGGGTTCGTGCAGCCGATTGAGAGCGCGAAGCAACGTCGACTTGCCGGACCCGGACGGCCCGATCACCGTCGTCGTCCGGCCTGCGTCGACGTGAATGTTCACCCCGCGCAGGACCTTGTTGCTGCCGAACGCGAGGTGAATATCGGTTCCGGTCAACGAAACTGAGCTCATGTCTACCTCTCCACCACGATGGACGCCTCGACCGGATCGAGCGTGCCCGACGTGTCGGCCTTGCCGGAGCGCAGGCGCTTGTCGATGAAGTTCACCAGGTGCGTCAATGGAACGGTCAAGATCAAATAGAAGACGCCTGCCGCGAGCAGCGGCGACAGATTGCCGGTCTGCGCGGCGGTGTCCTGCCCGATTCGGAACAACTCACGTTGCGACGCAAGCAGACCGAGGAAGTAGATCAGCGAACTGTCCTTGATCAGCGAGATGAACTGGTTGACGATCGCAGGCAACACGCGCCGGATCCCTTGCGGGACAACGACGAGGGTCATCGACTTGCGATAGCTGAAACCGAGCGCGCGTGAGGCTTCGAGCTGACCGGAGTCGACGCTCTGAATGCCGGACCGAAAGATCTCACCGAAATAGGCTGCGGCCATCAATGATAGAGCAGCGATGCCGAGCGGGAACGGGCTCCGGCTGCCGGTCAGCTGAGTGAGCGTCGGACCGAAACCGAGTCCGATGAGGAGAATGACCACGGCCGCGGGCAGTCCACGAAAAATGTCGGTGTACACGCGCGCAGGCCATCTCAGCCAGCGGGCGCGGGAAATCCCCGCGACCGCCAGGCCGAGACCGATGATCGTGCCGATCACTCCGGAGGACACAGCCAGAATCAGAGTGTTCGGCAATCCGACAGTGATCAGCTTGGGAACGGTCTCCCAGATGAGTTGCCAATCGAAGAACGTGTCGTACAGGTTCGAGAGGGTATCCATCGATCAGGACGCGGGAGGGGTAGAGGCCTTGCTGCCCGGCTTCCAGTCCGCGGGAACCTCACGGTCCGGGTACCACTCCTTCTCCAGGGTGTTCCATGTGCCGTCGGCCACCACCGCGTCGAGTCCCGAGTTGAGCGCGTCGATCAGCGGCTGGTTGTCCTTGGCCACGGCGAACGCGGTGAAGTTGGTGGTGTTGATTGTCTTTTCGAGGATCGCGACGCCGTCCTCTGCCTTGACTTGCCCTGAAGCCTGCTGAGACGGAGCCACCCACGCGTCGATCTGGCCGGACTTCACGTTCGCGTACGCAGTGTTGTAGTCCGGGAAACGGACCGGCTCGATTCCGAGGGTGTTGGTGACGTAGTCGTCCTGAACCGTTCCCTGCACGACGCCGATGCGCTGCTGGTCGTCGAGTTCGGCGATCGTCTTGATCGAGTAGTCGTTTTTCGCCACGAGCGCCATCTCGCCGAAGTCGTAACCGTTGGTGAACCCGACGGTGTTGCGGCGAGCATCGGTTGTCGAGATCGACGACGAGCCGGCGTCGTAGACCCGGTTGTTCACGGCAGCGAGCAGGCTGGAGAACTCGGTCGCCGAGAACTCGACGGTGAGGTCCAGTTTCGCCGCGACGGCCCGCAGCAATTCGTTGTCGAACCCGGTGAAGTTGCCGGCCTCGTCGATGAAGATGTTCGGCGGGGCGTCGGACAGGGTGCCGACGTACAGTGTGCCGGGCTTGATCAGACCGAGTTCATCGGTGTCGATTTGATCGAGCGGGGTGACGTTTTCCGTCGTGTACTTGTCGAGCGAAACCTGATCGGACCCGGCAAGTGCATTCTCGCCGGTGCCGCCGGAGGAGTTGTCACTCGAACAGGCGACGGCCCCGAGCGTAAGTGCGAGCGTTGCAGCAATGGCTGCAAGGGCACGGCCTCGTACAGGGCGACTGTTCACTGCGGATCTCCTCGATAAACGGATCAAAAGACCCCTGAGGCTATCGCGGTGATACCGGCCTCAGGGAATCGGATTGCGGTTGTGTCAACCCGCTCTCGCTGCCCGGCATTCCCCGCCGTCGGGAATTTCAATCAGTTCGGGGATACCGTGTCGGCGATCGCCGAGGACGATAGTGCACACCTCTGCTTCCGATGCAGGTGAGAATGGGGCCGGCTCTGTCGTCGTGTCCATGAGTCGAGAATCCACTGCCGCACGATAGGCGGCAAGTGAATTTGCCGAAACTGGAAACTACTTGTGGGCCTCACGCCACGCGATCGCGTCTTTCAGTTCGGTGAGGTCGTACTCGGGACCGCCGGTTCCGACGGTGAACAATGCGACTCCGGCGTCGACGTAACCTTGCGCCTTGTCAGCTCCCGGCCACGACACCGATCGAGTGATACCCGAGACGTCGCGCCCGACGCTCTCACCGTGCTCTGCGAGGATGCCGGACTTTCGCTTCAGCTCGTCGAGATCGGCGAAGCTGTGCCAGATGTGTGCATATTCAGCGACCATTCTGAGGGTCTTCTTCTCGCCTCCGCCGCCGATGAGGATCGGAATCTCGCGCGTCGTGGCAGGATTGCCGACCTCGAGGCGGTGCTTGATGCGTGCGAGGTTCTCGTTCAGCAACTTCAAGCGCGAGCCCGCAGTGCCGAACTCGTAACCGAAGTTGTCGTAATCCTTTTCGTACCAGCCGCCACCGATGCCGAGGATCAAGCGACCGCCACTGATGTGATCGACGGTGCGGGCCATATCGGCGAGCAGGTCGGGATTGCGGTAGCCGCCGCCGGTGACGAGTGCGCCGATCTCGACGTTCGACGTCTGTTCCGCCCAGGCCCCGAGCATCGTCCAGCACTCGAAGTGTGCACCGTCGAGGTCGCCGTACAGCGGATAGAAGTGATCCCAGTTGAAGACGATGTCGACGCCCGCATCCTCCGAGCGCAGTACCGCGTCGCGAATGAGCTGGTAGTCGGGGGCGTGCTGCGGCTGGAGCTGTACACCGATTCTTATGTTCATGTCTCCATGATGCGCCTCATGCGAATTGGACGCCGGTCTGGTGCATCGTCGCACGCAGGACGAATCCGGCTTCGTGGCCGATGATCTCGCCGACGAGCGTCACGAACCTGTCGACGAATTGTCCACCATGGGAGGAGAAGTCGGAATCGTCCGGTTCGAGGTGATGGGCGAGTTCGTGTAGTACGACGAGCTCGCGAAGGGCCCACGCCTCGTTACGTCGGTGCAACGGAACCGCGATGGTGCGGGTGTCTCGCTCGTAGTGCGACGCTGTCGGCCCCGACCGCTCACGAACATGTACGACGGTCCCCGCCTCCGGCCAGGTCTGGCGGACCCAGTTCAATGCCAGGACGGAATCGACGTAGCGCTGCACCGAGTCGACGGAGGCGAACTTTCGCTCGATCGGCAACGTCAGTGTCGAGCCGAGAATCTGGACCGTGCGCAGGTCCCGCTCGTCCGCACGGTCGAACATGGTGCGGACCATGGTTTCCGCCTCGTACACCTTGGACCGCTGTGAATCCCTGTTCTTCACCGGTGCGAGCCTAATACGAGGCTACGACCTACTCGATCCGGTGAGCGTCGAATTCGAACCGTTCCGTGTAGTCGCCGCGCGAGACGACAATGGTCGCGAGAACGTTCCGGTCCGGGGGTTGAACACGGACGGTGATCGAGCCCGAGTGTGCCGCATCCAGCTGTTCGACAACTGTGCGGCGGAATTCGACGGCTTGCCCGCTGTTCGCACCGAGGCCGCCGTCGTCGAGGAGCTGTACGGTGACGCCGCGTTCACGTGCAGACCTCGCGGCCGAAACGATGTCGGGTACGTCCAGTGCGCGTGCGCGAATGCTGTCCCGCAGAGTGGCCTCGACCAACAGCGCCTCACGCGTGCCGGCCTCGTCGAGCTGGGTGGATTCGGCGATGTGTACGAGCACCGGACGCACGAGTGAGTCGAGTCGGCGGAGCTGGCGCTCGCGTTCGTCGCGCGCGGCATCGGCTGCGGCCCTCTCGGTCACCTGACGAGTGCGTTCGTCGTGCAGCGCGTAGATGGATGCCGCGGCGGGACGCACGACCCGCGCGAAGAACGTTGCTGTAAGCATCAACCCCGCACACGTCACGAATGTCGACGCTGCGCCGGCGAAATCGGGTGACGCGTTCCAGTACACGACGAACGCGGCGATCTCACCGGCCCAGCCCGGCAGGACACGTCCCCGTACGCAAAGGAATGCGCACAATGCGGCCCCGCTGCCGACGGTGGTCGTCACTTCCTGGGTCTGAGTCGCGCTCGTGTCAGCGACGGTCAAGAGCACTGCTACCTGGGCGGACGGTAGTGCAGCGACCGCGAACGCCCACGTTCTCGGCATCGGGTCCCCGGACACGGCGAGCAGCAGCACTGTGCCGATGGCGAGGAGAGCGACGATGACGAACTCGGCAACACAACCGCCTTCGGGGCCCAGCATGGCCAGGCCTGCAGCGGCCACGAAGAGACCGGCGACGACGTACGCGCCCTTTGCCTGCATTCCGACAATGGTCGACGCGTCATGGCGAGGAGGTTCGGTCACGGAATCCTCGACCACTCGAGTGTGACGACTGTTCCTTCGCCGAGACGACTGTCGATCTCCGATGTGCCCCCATCCAGGGCGGCCATCCGACGAACGATGCTGATCTCTATGCCGAGTCGTCCGGTCCCGGTCGATGCCGTGTCGAACCCACACCCGTTGTCCGTCAGCGTGACACGTGCTGAACGCTGCCGAAGATCGACGGCGATGGCCCGCTCGGCGTGGGCTCCGGCGTGTTGGACGCTGTTGCGGAGCGCTTCGGCCATCGCTCCCCCGAGGGCGGACTCCACCGCCACCGGGTACATCGACGCGTTCTCGTCGATGTACGACGAGACGCTCACAGCATGAACCGAACGGGTCTCGTCGACGATCGTCGAGAGAGTGTCGGCAAGCTGTGCAGCCGTTACTCGGCCGGCCGGATCGGTGTCCTTCGCTGCGAGATCCAGTGCTTCGAGCGCCCTTCGCGCGTCAGCGGGTAGACGCCTATCTGTGTCGGGCCGGGTCGCGGCAAGCAGCGTTGTGAGCACTCGATCGTGAATCAGTGCGTCGAACCATGCCCGTTCGCGTTCCCGTGCATGCGCCACCGCGGTGTCGACTGCAGCACGTTCGACGAGTTCGGTTGTGGCATCCAGTACGTCGCCGGTGCGTAGGGCCATGATGACGGCTCCCGCCAGCAGTGCGGTTATTCCGAACGCCCAGATTGCCGCGTAGCCGATGGCCGACGGCGACGCTTCGGGCCCGAACAATCCCAGTTGATCGATGGCCGCAACCGACGTTGTTGCCACGAATTGAACCGCCAGCGTTACCAGCGGACGCCATACGAGTGCGGCGCAGAGCCCGGCGAGCCCGGCGAAAGCCGACAACCACGAGCCCCGCACGGCGCCGACGAGCACGTCACCGTTCCAGGCGACCAGCCACAACGCAGCCGCCAGGGGAATGCCCACCGCCGCAAACGTGGCCGCGGCAGTAACCCACGACGGCGCAACGATGGTCACGACGAACAAGGCGATACCTGGCACGAACACCGACACCATCGCAATCGGCGTCCACCACCAGGCGAGGATGCGAGCGCCTTCGGCAATCTCGGACACGGAAACCAACAGGAACGCGATGAACCCGGCGCCTACGAATCGTGCAATCACTATTCGAATGCGATTGCCGGGGGTGATCTCGTCGACAGGCGCGCCGCTCGTGGCCCGAGCCGCAGCGTCGCTTCCATGTCGCATCCCGGACACGCTACCTGCAGGTTCAGCGGCCGAGTTGCCCGCGTGCAGCGCCGATTTCGGGTTCACCGCCAAGCCTGGCGGCTCGTCCGGCGCGGTCACCGGCGGATCTGGCACCTTGCGAGTAACCGGCGTTCGCGCTCTGCCGTCGCCACGTTCCGCGGGCTTTCGAGGTGGCCGAATAGTAGTCGCGCAACTCGATCTCCTTGTTGCGCAGCACGAGTGCCGTGCCCGCATCGGGTCTCTCCTCGGCGATGGCCTTCACCTCGGCCTCCTTCTTGACCGCCTGGAGGCGTTTACCGATGCGCTCCGCGAAGGCCGTCTGGAAGTTCAAACGAGCGGTGACACCCGCGACAGGCACTACTTCTTTCGTCGTCCGACGTCTGGGGCCGTAGCCCTTCGTGACCGTGCGGACGGCTGTTTCTCCTCGATAGGCACCCGATTTGATGTACGTGTCCGACGCCCGGACCATTTGGATGAGCAGGCTCGAATACAGCGCCTCACACGTGTCGATGTCGGAGTCGAATCCGTAGGCGAACACCTGGGACGACGAGTGTGCGATGTCGCACTTGACGTCGTTGGCGAAGGCGATCGAGACGAACAGGTGCACGAACGTCTTGAGTCCTCGTTTTCCGGGCTCGCCGATCCTGATCACACGCTGCGCAGGAGTTGCGCGCTTCTCGCGTGACGCACTGTGCGAACGCGCCACCGCAAGATCGATCGATGTGGCCGACGCCAGGCGTTGCGCCGCTTCCATGAACGCCTCGGCTTCATGGGGATTGTCGGTCGACTCGGCCTGGCGTAGTAGCCCACCGATACGGGTCAGCATCTTGTCCGAACTCACGGGACAAACGCTACAACGCGCCACCGACAGCACCCGCAGGCGCACGCTGGTGCAGGTGTACCGATTCAGCTTCGCGGAAATGCGCCCGTTCGGATGCATCGTGTGTCAAAGTGCGTATCGACATGTGCGTCGGGGGGAGCACATTCTCCATTTGCTGTGACCCTCCCCACGCACACCACCGTGCACGAAGTAAGTGGAGAGAAAAACAATGGCGTCTTTCATCTCGAAGGCAGTGCTGTCGAAAGCAGCGGTGCTTGCGACAGCGGCAACACTGCTGACGCTCACCGCATGCTCCAGCGACAGCGAATCCAGTGATGCCGCGTCGGAGAACGCCGACGGCCGCGGGCCCATCACGTACGTCGAAGGAAAGGACACCACCGAAACAGGTGTGGTGCGCCAGATCATCGACGAGTGGAACGCTGCGAACCCTGATGAGCAGGTCACGTTCAAGGAACAGTCCAATGACGCCGATCAGGCTCACGACGACCTGGTCCAGCATCTTCAGGCCGAGCAGAGCGACTACGACGTCATGGCTCTCGACGTCATCTGGACCGCCGAGTTCGCGGCAAAGGGCTGGCTGACCCCGCTCGAAGGGGAGTTCGCCCTGGACAACGCGGGCATCCTGCCGGCCACCGTCGAAAGCGCCACCTACAACGGCACCCAGTACGCAGCCCCGAAGAACACCAACGGTGGTCTGCTGTTCTACCGCAGCGACCTGGTCCCGACGGCTCCCACCACCTGGGACGAGCTGACTGCCAGCTGCACGATCGCTGTCGAGAACAACATCGACTGCTACGCCGGACAGTTCGCGTCGTACGAGGGCCTGACGGTCAACACCTCCGAGATCATCAACGCGCACGGTGGATCGTTCGTCGGTGAGGACGGCAAGACGCCGACGGTCGACAGCCCCGAAGCACGGGCAGGCCTGCAGGCACTCGTGACGGCATTCGAGACAGGCGTCATCCCGGCTCAGGACACCACCTTCAAGGAGCCCGAGAGCCAGCAGGCATTCGAAGACGGTCAGGCTCTGTACCTGCGTAACTGGCCTTACGTCTACGGCACGGCGTCCAAGGAGGGCTCGGCTGTCGCCGGAAAATACTCCGTCGCACCGCTTCCCGGTGTCACCGGCGTCGGTACGTCCACCCTCGGAGGGTACAACGCAGCCATCAGCGCATTCTCCGAGAACAAGGCAACGGCAGCGGACTTCCTCCGCTTCCTGCAGGGTGAGCAGGCCCAGCGCATCATCGCCGAGGGCGCACTGCCTCCCGTTCTCGCCTCGTTGTACGACGACCCGGCTCTCATCGCCGAAATGCCGTACTTGCCCGCATTGAAGGCGTCGATCGAGAACGCGGTTCCGCGTCCGGTCACTCCGTTCTACCCGGCCGTGTCGAAGGCCGTGCAGGACAACACCTTCGCCGCGATCAAGGGTGAGAAGTCCGTGGATCAGGCGATCACGGACATGCAGGCCGGCATCGAGTCGGCAGGCTCCAACTAACGAGGCATTGCCTCGACGCGAGCAGGAGAACTTCATGGCTCTACCTACTGGTGACACCAGTGGGGCTGTAGACACGACCGCGGGCGGGGGGTTTTACCCCGCCCGCGGTCGGCATGCACGCACCGAGAAGAAGAAGCGGTTCGGATTGAGTTCCGGCCGCGCGTGGTTGCTCATCGCACCGACGCTCGTGATTCTGGCGATCGTCATCGTCTACCCCGTGATCCGGGCCCTGGTCATGTCGTTCCAGAAGGACGCGGGACTGGACCCGGCGACGGGGATGTTCGTCAAGGGTGGCAGCGCCGGATTCTCCAACTACACGCATTGGATTCTTCAGCAGTGCACGTCGGCATCAGGGACACTCGTTCCCTGCCCGCCGGGAACTCTCGGCTCTCAGTTCTGGGGAGCCGTCGGCAACACCGCGTTCTTCACCGTCGTCACGGTGTCGATCGAGGTCGTGATCGGTTTCGCGATGGCAGTCATCATGGGAAAGACGTTCGCCGGGCGTGCGTTGCTGCGTGCCGCGATCCTGATTCCGTGGGCCATCCCGACGGCAGTGACGGCCAAGCTCTGGTACTTCATCTTCGCGTACGACGGAATCGCCAACAAGCTTCTCGGAACGAACATCCTCTGGACAGGCGATGCCTGGCCTGCGCGATTCGCTGTCATCATTGCCGACGTGTGGAAGACGACGCCCTTCATGGCATTGCTCATTCTTGCTGGGCTGCAGATGATTCCGTCCGATGTCTACGAGGCTGCGCGAGTCGACGGCGCATCCGCGTGGCAGCGATTCACCAAGATCACCCTTCCGCTGGTCAAGCCGGCGCTCATGGTCGCGATTCTGTTTCGCACGATGGATGCACTGCGCATGTACGACCTTCCCGCGATCCTGACCGAAGGCAACCCGGCGACCAGGACGATCTCGATCCTCGTCGTCGAACAGATACGTCAGGGCTTCAACAGTGCGGCATCGCTGTCGACGATCTCGTTCATCATGATCTTCATCGTGGCGTTCATCCTGGTGAAGTTCCTTGGAGCCAATGCGGTTGCCACGCAGGAGAATCAACGTAAGGGAACCTCGTGAAAGCGGCAAGGATATACGTCGGTGTCGTGATCATCCTGGTCTGGGGCCTCGCTCCGTTCTACTGGATGGCCGTGACCGCATTCCGCGATCCGAGGTACACGTTCGACACCACACCCTGGCCTACGCATGTAACCCTCGAGAACTTCTCCAACGCGCTGTCGACGAGCAACGGCAACAACTTCATTCGCGCGGTGATCAACAGTCTGATCATCGGCGGTGCGACGACATTGATCGCCCTCGTCGTCGGAATATTCTGCGCATACGCTTTGTCGCGGATCGACTTTCGCTTCAAGTACATGGTGGTCGGAGTCGTGCTCGGTGCGTCGATGTTCCCGGTCGTGGCACTCGTGACACCGCTGTTCCAGTTCTTCACCAACATCGGCTGGATCGGCAGCTACCAGGCGATGATCATTCCGAACATCTCATTCGTTCTCCCCCTGACCATCTACACACTCGCAGCATTCTTCGCGGAACTGCCGTGGGAGCTCGAAGAGGCCGCTCGGATCGACGGGGCTGGACGCTTCCAAGCGTTCCGCTTGGTGATGTTGCCGCTCGCTGCGCCTGCGCTGTTCACCACTGCCATACTCGCGTTCATCGCGGCGGTCAACGAGTACTTGCTGGCAAGCCAATTGTCGAGCGACAAGACAGAACCCGTGACGGTGGCCATTGCTCGGTTCTCCGGCAACGATCCTCACGTGGTTCCGTATGCGGCCATCATGGCGGCGGGAACGATCGTCGCGATCCCGCTGGTGATCATGGTGTTGATCTTCCAGCGCCGAATCATTTCCGGTCTCACCGCGGGTGGTGTGAAGTCGTGACGGCTAGCGATCACCTCCAGATGCTCGCGGGGATACTCGGCTTCTTCGCGCTGATGGCCTTCATCGCCGCAGTAGCAGGCATCGTCGGCGGCGAGCCCCAGGTGTGGCCGTCCCTCGTGCTGCTCGGCTTGCTCGTGGCGCTCGGATTCGTGGTGCGGAGAATCCGCGCCTGAATTCGCGGGGCTGGAAAGTGCGCGTTCGCGTCCGAAAGTGACCGAATGAGTCATTCGCTGCGGTTCGGGGCTCGGCGCGCAGGTTTCAGCGAGCGCGCAGGTTGCAACATGTGCGTGGGCTGGAAGGTGCGCGTTCGCGTCCGAAAGTGACCGAATGAGTCATTCGGTCACTACCCGGGGCAGGCACGGCGAGCCGTAACTCAACCCTTGAGCCGCGCGAGCGCCACGAAGATCGGTTCCTCGCCGTCGAGGTCGATCTCCTTGCGTCGCAGGAACGCGTCGAGCAGACCCCAGACGAGGGCGGAGAGCTGGTCGACGAATTCGGCGGGCTCCAGTTCCTGATCGTCCAACCACAGGTCGGTCGCCGCCAACACCGCACCCACGGCAGCCCGGCACGCGTAGTCGATCCCGGTAGTGTCCGCATCGACGGACTTCAGGATCGTCTCAGCGACCGTCGAGAACCGGGTCGCGATGTCCCGGCCGATGTCGAGCGGGGGCGCCGCCGAGGAGTCCTCGGGTGTGGTCCGCGACTGTGCGAGGAACCGGAAGACGTTCGGGTGGCGTCCGACGACATCGGCGTATCCCGTGATGGCATGACGCAGCGCTGACACCGGTGCATCGAGGAGGAAATTGAAGTCCGACACCGCGAGTGTGTACACCTCGTCCGCCATCCGCTGAGCTACCGCGCTGTAGAGATCGGCCTTGTCGGCGAACTGACGGTACAGCCGGGGCTTGGTTGCTCCGGCCTCTCGCGCGATGTCGTTCATGCTCGGGTTCGGCCCGGCACTGTCGATAACTCGGTAGGCCGCATCGACGAATTCGTCTCGGGCTCTGCTTCTGCGCGCTTCCGGGTCGCGTGACGTCGGCATCCGCTCAGTCTAGGCGTTGTCCCAGGTGGTGGTGCGCGACTCTTGACAGCCTGACGCGAATTGGGGAGAGTTCACTTAGGCCGTACCGACGGTAACGTTAATCGTACTAGCGGTACAACATGCAGGAGCATCGATGACGATTTTCACAGAGCGAGCCCAAGCGCGGACAGTGAACGCCGACCGGGCAGCGCTGTCGGTGTACGAGCACGGAAACCCTGACGGGCCGGTGCTCGTGCTCGTACACGGCTGGCCGGACACACATCACCTATGGGACGGGGTAGTGCCGCACTTCGCCGAGAAGTTCCGCGTCGTCACGTACGACACCCGCGGTCACGGAGCCTCGACAGGCGACGGATCCGTTGCCGAGATGAAGCTCGCACAGCTCGCCGAGGACTTCATGGCCGTCGTCGACGCCGTGGCAGGTTCGACGCCGGTCCATGTCCTGGCCCACGACTGGGGTTCGGTCCAGGTCTGGGAGGCGATCTGCGAGCCGGGGTCCGATACCAGGATCGCGTCGTTCACCTCGATCTCCGGTCCGAGTCTCGACCACATGGGATTCTGGCTGCAGAATCCGAAGTTCACACCGAAGGGCTTGTGGCAGCTGCTGACACAGCTCATCTCCGGTGCCTACACGTTGTTCTTCATGGCCGGCCCGCTGCCTCGGGTGTTCTTTCGGGTGTTCGGGCGTAGGTGGATCTGGTCGACTTCGCTGCGCATCGTCGAACGTGTGGACAAACAGAATGTCCACCTCTCGCCCACGTTCCGACGCGACATGGTGAGTGGACTGCGGATCTACCGCGCGAACGTTCTGCACAAGGTGTTCAGGCCCCAGGAGCGCTACACCCATGTTCCGGTGCACCTGCTCGTCACTAGACGTGATCCGGCGATCCGGCCTGCGTCGTTCGACGGTATCGAGCGATGGGTGACCCGGGTGAGCCGGACCGATGTGCGGTCGGGGCATTGGCTTCCGTTGAAAGACCCTGCCTTGGTCGCGCGAGAGACCTGTGCATTCGTGGAGAGGATCGAACATGAACGAGCATGACCCCGGTGAAGTATCCCTGCAGGCCCGCAATGTCTCCTTCGACTGGTCGCAGACACCGCTGCACTGGATGCCCGAGGAGCCTATCGCCTCGCACACCGTCAGTGCGCTGAATCTGCTTCTGCCCGAGGGAGAGCGGTGGTTCTGTGCCACGTACGCCGAGGCTCTACCGCTGATTGCCGATGCGAAACTCCGTGAGGACGTGCTGGGATTCATCGGTCAGGAATCGATGCATGCCGAGACGCACAACGTCGTTCTGTACGACTACCTCGACGCGCATGATATCGACCCACGGCCGTTTGCAGCGCATGCGGAATATCTGATGCGAAAGGTGCTCGGCCCGCGACCTGCCTTGTCCGCCAGGGCCCAGAAGCAGCAGTTGGTCGAGCGAATCGCGTTGATCGGTGCGATCGAACACATGACTGCCTTCCTCGGAGACTATGCGCTCAACTCCCGGTGGGACGAGTTCGGCGGCGACGCCGCCATGATCGATCTCTTTCTCTGGCACGGGGCCGAAGAGGTCGAGCACCGAAACGTCGCGCACGACGTGGCGATGTACTTCGGCGTCGGCTACTTTCGTCGCAACATTTCGATGCTCTTCGCGTTCCTCGCGTTCATCGTGTTGATGCTTCGGGGCACTCGGTTCATCGTTCGGCAGGACCCAGCGTTGAAGGACCGCGGATACATCGCTCTGTGGTTGGCCTGGATGTCTGCGATGCGCCGCGGTTCGCTTCCTTCTCTGGCTCGGATGACGAAAGGCGTTGCACGGTACTTGAAACCGTCGTACTCCCCCGAGAATGAAGGCAGCACAGCTCAAGCCGTGGCCTATCTCGCCACGTCACCGGCGGCGAGGGCGGCTCTGACGTGAATCTCGCGTTGCCGATTCCGGACGCGATTCCGCCGGACCTGTACGGCCGTCGCGAGCGGGATCCGCTTCTGCGCGTGCTGGAGCGCCTGATGAACGCGCACATGCATTCTCTTCGATTCCTGCACCGAAGCGACGTTGTCGGTGAGCGACGTGATCGACGCCGGCAGGTGGTGGTGGCCCATAGAGCTGTCGAGGCTCACGACGACAACGTCGTCAGCTTCACGCTCGCATCGCCCGACGGTAGCGAACTCCCTGCATGGCGGGCGGGTGCCCACATCGACGTGGAGATGCCGTCGGGCAGGGTTCGTCAGTACTCGTTGTGCGGCGACCCGGCCGACGGTAAGCGCTATCGAATTGCGGTGCGTCGCATACCGGGTGGCGACGGCGGATCGATGGAGATGCACGACGACGTCGGTGTCGGGAGCCGACTGATCATTCACGGTCCACGCAACGCGTTTGCGTTCGCAGTTCCAGGTCACGGGTCCACTGCCGAGCATCTGCATTTCGTCGCGGGCGGTATCGGAATCACTCCGATCCTGCCGATGATGCGACTTGCGCACCGACTCGGACTGGATTGGTCGATGGTGTACACCGGCCGGAGCCGGAACTCGTTGCCGTTTCTCGACGAGATCGACGACTACGGCGACAGGGTGACGATCAGGACGGACGACGTCGACGGAATTCCCTCGGCAGACATGCTTTTGACGGGATCACGCACCACATCCGCTGTCTACGCGTGCGGGCCGATGCCGATGATCGCTGTTCTGAACCGGGGTGTGAACCCGGGTTCGGAGTTTCATTTCGAACGGTTCTCGGCGCCGCCGATCGTGAACGGCGCGGAGTTCGAGGTGGAGCTTGCGCGAACCGGGCAGCGAGTCACGGTGCCAGCGGACAAATCTGTCCTGGACGCAGTCACACCGTTCCGTCCGGATATTGCGTATTCCTGCAGGCAGGGATTCTGTGGGACGTGTCGTGTCCCGGCTGTCGGTCGCCCGGAGGGCATGCTGATCTGCACCGATCGCTCGGCCGGTGAGCGGGTCGTTCTCGACCTGTGATTCATCCCGCCCAATGCGGAGGCGCTCCGCACCAGGTGGATGAGGCGCTTCGCGCCAGGTGGCGCGGTTAAGTGCATTCCCGTGCACTCAACCGCGCCACTGGCGGCGGAGCCGCTGGACCTACGCGTCGATGATGAACGCCTCGAGCTGCGTGCGCGCGACGTCGTCCGCGAGCTGCTTCGGCGGGCTCTTCATCAGGTATGCGGAAGCCGGGATGACCGGTCCGCCGATGCCGCGGTCGAGCGCGATCTTGGCCGCACGCACAGCATCGATGATGACGCCTGCGGAGTTGGGCGAGTCCCAGACCTCGAGCTTGTACTCGAGGCTCAGTGGCACGTCACCGAAGGCACGGCCTTCGAGGCGCACGTAGGCCCACTTGCGGTCGTCGAGCCAGCCGACGTGGTCGGACGGTCCGATGTGAACGTCCTTGGCGTTGAACTCCTTCTGGAGGTTCGACGTCACGGCCTGGGTCTTGGAGATCTTCTTCGACTCGAGGCGCGTGCGCTCGAGCATGTTGAGGAAGTCCATGTTGCCACCGACATTGAGCTGCATGGTGCGGTCGAGCTGAACACCGCGATCTTCGAACAGCTTCGCCATGACGCGGTGTGTGATGGTGGCACCGACCTGGCTCTTGATGTCGTCGCCGACGATGGGAACGCCTGCGTCGGTGAACTTCTTGGCCCAGACGGGGTCGCTGGCGATGAAGACCGGCAGCGCGTTGACGAAGGCGACGCCTGCGTCGATCGATGCCTGTGCGTAGAACTTGTCGGCCTCTTCGGACCCGACGGGCAGGTACGACACGAGCACGTCGACCTTGGCGTCACGCAGTGCCTGAGCGACATCGACCGCTTCGCCGTCGGCCTCGGTGATGGTCTCGCGGTAGTACTTTCCGAGTCCGTCGAGGGTCGGTCCGCGCAGCACCTGGACGTCCTTCGGAGCAACGTCGGCGATCTTGATGGTGTTGTTCTCACTCGAGAAGATCGCGTCGGACAGGTCGAATCCGACCTTCTTGGCGTCGACGTCGAATGCGGCGACGAACTCGACGTCGCGGACGTGGTACTTGCCGAACTTGACGTGCATGAGGCCGGGGACAGTGGTGTTCTCGTCCGCGTCCTTGTAGTACTCCACGCCCTGTACCAGGGACGAGGCGCAGTTGCCTACACCCACAATGGCCACGCGGATGGCGTTGCTGTTCTCACCCATGGTCGGGTTCTCCTTCTGGTTTCGTTCTATGTGTCGACTTGGGGGTGGCGGTCGGGCCCGCCTGCTCGGCTGCGATGACTTCGTTGAGCCAGCGCACCTCTCTGTCACTCGACTCGAGTCCGAGCTCGTGAAGCTGACGGGTGTAGCGGTCGAGCGTCCCGCTTGCTCGATCCACGGCTTCGCGGAGCCCTTCGCGGCGCTCCTCGACCTGACGTCGCCGGCCTTCGAGAATGCGCATCCTGGCTTCCGCCGGGGTGCGACTGAAGAAGGCGAGGTGTACGCCGAATCCGTCGTCTGTGTAGTTCTGCGGTCCTGTGTCGGCTACGAGTTCGGCAAATCGCTTCTTGCCTTCCGGAGTGAGCTCGTAGACGCGCCGTGCTCGACGCTTCACAAGAGTGTCCGGACCGGCGTCCTCGGCAATCAGCCCGTCCGCCTGTAGGCGACGTAGAGCTGGGTACAGCGAGCCGTAGGAAAACGCTCTGAATGCTCCGAGCAGGCCGGTCAGGCGCTTCCGAAGCTCGTAACCGTGCATCGGAGCTTCGAGTAGCAGGCCGAGAATTGCTAGTTCGAGCACGACTACCCCCTTCTCCGATCACTGGACCGCGTTCTGCGATGCGCTCTGCGAGCATATACGCAAATTATATCGACTCGATATATGTACATACATAGCGGCAAGTGAGGTTGTAAGGACAAAGCCGCAACCCGGCCACGGCGGGTAATGTTCGACGCACGGTGACCCGACGCCCGCAACGCCTCGTCGTGCGGACTCTTCCTACTGCGTCGGGAATTGAATGAACATTGCCCAGCCCCGCACCCTCCGCGTCTTCGTCGCCGGATGGGTAATTCAAGACGGATCGTTTCCGCGTGCATCGGTAGGTGACATTGCGGATGTCGTCCTCGAGCACCACCCGTCGCCCGTTCCGTCTGCCCGCGATGAAGCCCGAACGGCGATAGCCAGGCCCGCCTATGGCACGGCGCCCAGCAGGTACCGCGACGGACGGCTGCGGTGGTTGCATCTCGTCTACGGCGACGGCTGGAGCAGCCAGTGGTGGACGGACGAACCCACCAACGGTCCGGTCACTCTCACCGGCATCTTCAGTGCAGGCCTCGGCGGCTTCGGGATCGATATGCCCCCTCACGTCCTCGGACGGATCGTCCGAATGTTTCTCGTACACAGGAAAGTCCAACCGACAGGGAACGGTTGGGCCGGCGTCGACGGCACCGACCAGCTCACCGAAATCGATACTGTGCCGATCGAGAACGACTGGTGGCCGTCCGAGACCACCACGGAGGGCGATCTGGTCGCATCGGGCATACTGATCGACCTCGATCTCGACGATGTACCCGAGCGGCCAACACCTTTCGTCGCCGGAGCCGTTGCGGTCGACGGAGACTGCGTGTGGGTGATGCACTCGTCTGACCCGATACTCCTTCGGGTGGAAACAACGAGCTCGACGATCACCCGATACTTGTTGCCGCTGACCATCGAGCCCACGATCGACCGATGGGCACGACGCATACACGCAGTCGACGACGGTGGCTCGTGCGCACCTACCCCCATGCGCAGCGATTGCGCATGTTGAACGAAGTCGACCGACGCCTTGTGCCCGTGGACGGCCCGGCAGATGTCGCTGCCACGCGCGCAGATCGAGCGACGGGAGCGGATGGCACCCTGTGGTGCGTCGACGGCACGCACACACTACGGCGCATCGGCCTCGACGGCGTGACGTCGACGATCGACCTCTCGGGACGAACTGCAACGGGCCCAACTGAAGTGGGCACTGTTCGATGGGCGACGCCAGATGCGTTCACCGACCCCGCCAACGCGGACGTGGTTGCCCGAATCACCTTCGACGTCTCGCGCTTTCAGAGGAAGGCTGAGTGAGTGCGTGACCGCTTCGAACTCGTCACCTCGTCCACCTTGACCGGCGATCAGCGGCGGGCAGGCGACACGTGCGTCGGATTGCCGGCGAAGTCGGTTTCGACCCACCCGCCGGAGAGGTCGGGGACGCTCACCGATACCGAGATCCGTTGTTCGCCTTCGTCGTTGTCGATGCTGACCCAGTCGACTACGCCCTGGGGCGCCCCGACGGTCTCGGGTGCGCCGGCGATGACGCCCGCTACGACGGCCGAATCGAGGAGATTCCAGTCGAAGCCGAGCTGGCCTTCCTCCGGTAGGGATGTTTCCTTCTGTGGTTCGAATCCACCGTTGACCATGATCCGCTCGACCCGACCCTCGGCGTCGAGGCGATAGACGTCGGCGCGCGAGCCCTCGTCTACCTGCAGGCTCAGCGATACCACCTGGGAGCTTCCGAATCGCTCGATGAAACGGTTCCGGAAGTCGTCGAGACCCGTGGCGGTGTCGAACACGAAAGGTCGGGCGACGATCGGCGTGACGTCGTCCGGCACTGGCATCGACACCGTCTCCACCGGAGACGGCACGGGGGCTGCGACCGCTGCCACCTCCACCTTGTCCTCTCTCGTCGCGAAGAACAGCACCAACCCGGCGGCCACGATCACCACCGACCCGAGCGCGAGGAGTACCCGGGGCCTCGAAGCCGATCGTCCGGCCTCCGGCTCGGGAAGATCGACATCGAGTTGGAGGTCGGCGACGAGCCGCCGGAGCTCGTCGAGAGTCACTGCCGTTCGCGCGCGCTCGGTTCTGAGTCGGTGCTCGCCGAAGGTGAGCTGCCCGTCGGCGTATGCAGTGTCCAGTGCAGTCGCCGTGAGTGCGCGATCGATGTCGCGAGCACGCAGGGCAGTAGAGCGGTACTTCGATGTCGATGCCATGGTGTCCTACTCGCCGAACCGGAACGGAGTGACGTACAAGAAATTGCCGGACGGATCGACAGACATGGAGCCTCGTTCCTGATCGGTGTTGTCGGCGCTGATCGACACTTCCGGCCCGTCGGTGTCGCCTCGGATCTGGATGTTGACGGTGTCCACTCGCGAGAGGTTCAAGCTCTCTGCAGCGCCCGCGACGATGCCCGAGATCTTCTGCAGATCGATCGAGGTCAGATCGACCTGCGGCTGATTCGCCGTCCGCGGACTCGACCAATCGTCGTCGAAGTCCTCCAACACCCCGTCGCGGAAGTCGTACGTCACCTGCTTCTGCGGAGTTCCCGGCCCCGGCATCCGGACGATCGCGTACTCGGGATACAAACCAAGACTGTCGACGACGGTGGTTCCGGTCTTGGCCTGCACTGCCGCTGCGATGTCGGCCACGATGGCCGGGTTCTGGTAACCCATGTCACCGTAAGGCTGGACGGGATCGGGTGACGTCGCGCAGGCACGGACGCCGAAGGTGAGTGCGACGAGACCGACGACGACCGGCACCGCGACGGAGAAGAAGCCGATCCGCGACGAGCGAGCCGTTCGCACCGGGTGTGCCAACTGGATCGGATCCGCCATCGGTGCGAGCTCGGACTCGTTCTGCAGGTCCTCGATCAGGGAATGCAGATCTGCGAGCGTCTCGGCCTCCATCGCCAGGTCGAGTCGCGCGGCATGCTCTTCCTCTGACAACTGCCCATCGGCACGGGCCTCGTCGAGCGTCGCGCACGCGTCGGTGCGATCGGTGTCTCTCGCACGGGTGGCGGGTGGAAGTCGCGTCGGCACAGGTGGAGCATAGTTTTGCAGGCCCCCGATTGCACCGGACCGACGGCGGGCGGCCCGTGTGTTCTCGCCCGCACGTACTCTGGTTCTCGTGCGACTTCAGCGACAGGTGGTGGACTACGCCCTTCAGCGACGGTCGCTGCTTGCCGAGGTGTACTCGGGTAGGACGGGAGTGAGCGCCGTATGCGACGCGGATCCCTACCTTCTCCGGGCCGCCAAGTTCCACGGCCGCGGCAGCGACGTGGTGTGCCCTATCTGCAGGAAGGAACAACTCACGCACGTGTCGTGGGTGTTCGGCGAGAAGCTCGGACCGTTGTCCGGTTCCGCGCGGACCGCGGAAGAGTTGGTTCGCCTGGCCGCTACTCAGGAGGAGTTCTCCGTGCACGTGGTCGAGGTGTGCAGGTCCTGCAGTTGGAATCATCTCGTCCAGTCCTATGTACTGGGTGCAGTGCCGGCCCCCAAGCAACCGCGACGGCCACGGTCGAGCACTCGTCAACCGAACCGTCGAACCGCGAGCGAGTGACACAATCGCCTCGCTGACCGATCCGGTCGGCACGCAGGAGTGCCCGCCCAACCACTGGAGACCTGTACGTGAGTTCCCCCTACGACAACACACCGGGTGGTAGTTCCGGAGATCGCGACCCGTCCCGACGTCCGCCGAATGTGCCACCGGGCGCGCCCGGTCGACCTCCCGGCCCTCGCCCTCCTGTCCCACCTCCCGGTCGTCGTCCTGCGGGACCTCAGGGCCCGCAGGGCCCTCAGGGGCCACGGCGTGACGCTCAGGGCCGACCGCTAGGCCCACCACCGGGCTCCCTGCCTCCGAGGCGCGACGCCCAGGGACGGCCACTGCCCCCAGGGCCTGTGCCGCCCGGTCAGGGACGACCGCCGATGCCGCCACGGGACGCTCAGGGCCGACCGCTCGGTCCGCCGCCGGGCCGACCTGCGTTGCCGAATTCCCGTCCGGTGAATTCGCAGCCGCCGAACACGCGGCTACCTGGTGCTGACCGCCCGGGTGCCCGTTCCACCGGCGCTCCGCCACCGATCCTTCCTCCGACAGGTCCGCCGGACGAGGTTCCACCACGCAATTCGGGCAGTGAACCGCCCGAACCGCCCGAGAGAGGTTCCGCCGCGAAAACGAAGAAGAAGTCCAGGTGGCGCACCGTTCGCCGAACGCTGTATGCACTGATAGCGCTCGGTCTGATCGTGCCGATCCTGGCGTTCATGGTGGCCTACACCGTCGAGGATGTTCCGCGTCCCGGTGACATCAAGACCAACCAGGTGGCGAGGATCCTCGCCTCCGACGGTACGAGCGAGATCGGCAGGGTAGTTCCGGAGGAGGGAAACCGGACGGACGTGTCGATCGATCAGATCCCGCTGCACGTGCGCAACGCGGTTCTGTCCGCCGAGGACCGAGACTTCTACTCCAATCCCGGGTTCTCCATTACCGGTTTCGGGCGTGCACTCCGCGACAACGTTCTCGGCCGCGACAGCGCGGGCGGTGGCTCCACCATCACGCAGCAGTACGTGAAGAACGCGCTCGTCGGGTCGGAGCGAACCCTGACCCGCAAGATGCGTGAGCTCGTCATCTCGTCGAAGATGGCACGTCAGTGGTCGAAGGACGACATCCTCGCTGCGTATCTGAACACCATCTACTTCGGCCGCGGCGCGTACGGCATCGCTGCCGCCTCGACCGCCTACTTCGGAAAGCCGGTCGAACAGCTGACCGTCGAGGAGGGCGCAGTTCTTGCTGCGACCATCCAACAGCCCTCCGGCTTGGATCCCGAGTTCAATCCCGAAGGTGCGCAATCTCGCTGGAACTACGTCCTCGACGGCATGGTGAGCCAGGGCAACATCGATCAGGCTCAGCGCAGCGCGATGGTGTACCCGGCATGGATTCCGAGCGCGCAGGCGAATGTCGGAGACAGTGACAGTGGGCCGAACGGCTTGATCAAGGCGCAGGTGCTGCGTGAGCTGTCCGCGTCCGGAGTGAGCGAGCAGGATCTCAATACCGAGGGTCTGCAGATCACCACCACCATCGATCCGGTGGCGCAGGCCGCTGCGATCGACGCGGTCGACTCCAACATGGAAGGCGAACCAGCGGAGCTTCGGACGGCGTCGGTGTCGATCGACCCACGCACAGGTGCCGTCAAGTCGTACTACGGCGGCGCCGACGGGAGCGGATTCGATTTCGCGCAGTCAGGACTGCAGACCGGCTCGTCGTTCAAAGTGTTCGGTCTGGCCGCTGCGCTCGACCAAGGCATCCCGCTGTCGCAGATGTACGACAGCTCGCCGTTGACGGTCAACGGCATCTCCATCGGCAACGTCGAAGGCGAATCCTGTGGCACCTGCACCATCGCGGAGGCCCTCAAGCGCTCGCTCAACACGAGTTTCTATCGGATGCAGCTGGCCATGGACAACGGTCCGCAGGCCATCGCGGACATGGCGCACAAGCTCGGTGTTGCGGAAGAGATTCCCGGCGTCGGGCCCACGCTCACGGAAGGCGACGGGGTCGGCCCGAACAACGGCATCGTCCTCGGCCAGTATCAGTCGCGTGTCATCGATATGGCCTCGGCGTACGCCACGTTGGCAGCCTCGGGTGTCTACCACCAACCGTACTTCGTGCAGCGGGTCGTGACTGCCGACGGCACAGTGCTTCTCGATCGCGGCATGGAACCGGGCGAGCAGGTCGTGTCCTCCGCTGTCGCAGACAACGTCACCTCGGCGATGCGTCCGATCGCGGGCTACTCCAATGGTCACAACCTCGCCGGTGGTCGGCAGTCCGCAGCGAAGACCGGTACCGCGCAGCTCGGTGACACCGGCGAGAACAAGGACGCGTGGATGGTCGGTTACACCCCGTCGTTGTCCACCGCTGTGTGGGTGGGCACCGAGCAGGGTCTGCCGCTGCAGAACAGCTACGGCGGGTCCATCTACGGTTCGGGTCTACCGTCGGACATCTGGAAGGACACCATGGACGCAACGTTGGAAGGATCGACCAACGAGACGTTCCCGACGCCTGAACCGATCGCGGGACAGGCTGGTGTGCCGCAGTATTCGGCGCCTGCAGCGCCAACGACCCAGGTCACGACGTCGGCGCCACCACCGGTGACGCTGCCCATCCCGACCGAGATCTCTCCCCCGGTGGTGATCACTCCGCGCCAGGTCGAGATTCTTCCCGGTGTCACGATTCCACTCCCCGGGCTCGCGCCCGCGGAACCGGAAGAACCTGCGACACCCCAAACGCCGGCCCAGGAACCCGTCCCAGCCCGGTAATCTTCCCCAGGTGAGCGAGAGAAGGCGCAGAATCGCCAGCCCGGCCGAACCTGCCCCTGATCTGTCGTCGGACGGTCGCCGCGATCTGCCTGCGACGAACGATCCGACGACGGCTCAGCTCGCAGCGGTCATCGGTGGCCCGGTGGGCAGGCACGCGCTGATCGGGCGGCAACGTTTCATGACGCCGCTGCGTGTTCTGCTGCTGCTCGCCGTGGTGTTCCTGAGCTTCGGCTGGTTCGCCAAAGCGGGGTGTATTCAACAGGCGCCCAACGGTCCCGGCGGCGCGCTCGGGTTGGATTGGAGCGGCAGCCGTCAGTACGTGGCGATGTGCTACTCCGACACGGTTCCGTTGTTCGGTGCCGAGCGTCTCGACGAGGGTGCATTCCCGTACAAGAAGTCCTGGGAAGAAGTGGCTGCGGACGGTTCGACGCAGATTCGGTACATGGAGTACCCGGTGTTGTCGGGTCTGTACCAATACGGGTCGATGATCGTCGCGGAGGCGTGGAGTTCGGTCCCGTGGCTTCCGCAGGCACTGCAGGTAGCCATCTATTTCAACGTCGTCGCCGTCGGCCTCGCCTTGGCATGGCTGGTCACCGTATGGGCGACGGCCATGTCCGCGGGCAGGCGCATCTGGGACGCGGCTCTCGTCGCGGCGTCTCCGTTGGTCATCGTCCACGGCTTCACCAATTTCGACGCTCTGGCAACGGCATTCGCGGCCACCGGCGTGTTGGCGTGGGGAAGGAAGAGGCCCGTTCTTGCGGGAGTCCTGTTGGGGCTCGGCGGCGCGGCCAAGCTCTATCCGCTGCTGCTTCTCGGTCCGTTGCTGGTACTGTGCTGGCGCGCTGGGAAGCTACGCACGTGGGGTCAGGCGGCGTGTGCCGCACTTGCTGCATGGATCGCGGTCAATCTTCCTATCGCGCTGTTGTATCCGAGCGGCTGGTACGAGTTCTTCCGACTCAACTCGGTGCGTGGCGCCGATCCCGACTCGATCTACAACGTGGTGTCGTCGTTCACCGGCTGGGGAGGGTTCGACGGTGTCCTCTATCCAGGGGACAGACCGATGATCCTCAATTCCGTGACTCTGGTGCTTTTCGTTCTCGTGTGCGGAGTGGTGACGTACATCGCCATGAATGCGCCGACGAGACCACGGCTCGCGCAACTCGCCTTCCTCGTCGTCGCAGGATTTCTGCTGACGAACAAGGTGTGGAGCCCGCAGTACTCGTTGTGGTTGGTTCCGCTCGCGGTTCTGGCATTGCCTCATCGGCGACTTCTGCTCGCGTGGATGGCGATCGACGCACTGGTGTGGTTTCCGCGGATGTACTACTACCTCGGGATCGGCAACAAGGGCGTGCCGGAGCAGTGGTTCACGGGGACGATCGTCGTGCGCGATCTCGCGGTGGTCGGCCTGTGTGCGCTGGTGGTGCGCCAGATTTACCGTCCGCGGGAAGATCTGGTCCGGCAATTCGGCGTGGACGACCCGAATGGTGGCGTACTCGATCGTGCGCAGGATGTGCGAGTAGGCGCGAAAACCGCTACCAAGCAAGCGGTTTCCGCGACAGCCCCCTAGGCCTGGATGTACGGTCCGAGCTGCGGCACTGCTTCGCCCGCATGCTTGGCGTTGATGCCTTCGCCGAGTGCCTGAAGCTTCCAGTTGCCACCGTCGCGGTAGACCTTGGCCATGACGAGACCGGTGAACGGCATGCCACCCTGAAGGGTGAACCGTGCGAGCTCGGTGTTGTTGGTGTCGTCGACGAGCCGGCAGAACGCATTCTGGATCTGCTCGAATGTCTGGCCGCGGTACGACGTGACCGTGAATACGATGGCCGTCACCTGCGGGGGCACCCGCGTCAGATCGACGTTGACTACCTCGTCGTCGCCTTCGCCTTCGCCGGTGAGGTTGTCGCCTTGGTGCAGAATCGAACTGTCCTTGGACTTCAGCTGCCCGTAGTAGACGACGTCGGCGACATTCCGACCGGCGAACATGATCGCGGAGGCATCGAGATCGATGTTGCCGCCCTTCCCGCCCCCGCCGAAGAAGCTGGTCTTCTTCGGTGTCTGAACTGGATCCCAGCCCAACCCCATTCGGATGACGGTCAGTGCAACGCCACCATCCTTCTTCAGTGTGACCTTCTGGCCCTTGGTGAGGCTGACGGGACGTGCCTTCGTCAGGCTGACCTCAGGCGGTCCGGAGGGAGCGGCAGGAGGTGTGGGGGCGGGCGGTGGGGTGGGTGCTGCAGCGGGCGGTGGGGTGCGCGGTGGTGCCGGTGCCGCAGCCGGCTGTGCAGCTGGAGCGTCATCGACGGACACGCCGTGATCGGTCACGAGGGCGGCGAAGCCACCCGCGTAGCCCTGGCCGACCGCGCGGACCTTCCACGCGCCCGAGCGTCGGTAGATCTCGACCGCGATGACGATGGACTCACTGCTCAGACCGTCGATCGTGTAGTGAAAGAGCGCAGTGCCCTGGCCATCCGAGACGGTGGCGGTGGGAGGGGCGGAACGACCGAAGCTGCTCGACGAATCCTCGAGGGTGATGACCGCGCGGATCTGCTCGATGTCGGCAGGAACCTGGGCCAGCGAGATCGCCAGTTGCGCAGGCTGTCCGGCAGGGCCGGGTACCAGACGGACGCCGGGACCCGTCGGCTGATTGAAGAACACGAAGTCCGCGTCGGTCCGTACCTTCCCGTTGGCACCGACCATCAGTGCGGACAGGTCGGCGGGCGCGGTGAGTCGCACCGAGACGACGACGTCGCCTGCAGTGATCGGGCCGTTCTGACCCTTTGCCAAGGGCTGGCCGGCTGGAGCAGACATACAGGAAGTCCTTCGTCTCGGTGTGAAGATGCTGCACACCAATGTACTGGGTCGATTTGTCCGAAACCCGGACCCCGAAACCCGCTGGTCGATGTGTCAGGCGCGCAGCGCTACCTTCTCGACGAGTTCTTGTATCTCGGACGCGAGTTCGGCGGCGGACACGGGTACGACACTGATGTTCGCCGAATGTCGAATCATGTACCGGCCGTCGTCGGCGAAATCGACCCACTGCACGGCGGAAGTACCCTCGGTGAGCCTGCTGTCCGGTGCTGGACCCGCGCACACCAGAATTTCACCGGCACTCGACGGTGCCCGCGAAAACAGCCGCTGATAGCGCGCGTCGTCGGTCGTCCGCGGCGTGCTCGACAGGAGCGGTGAACTCGACTCGTGGTCGGTAGGACGCACAGGTCGGTCGACGTCGATCCTCGTACTGGTCCCGCGGCCGACTTCGGGCAGAACCGACAGAACTGCACCCACGCTTCGGAACGGCTCCATCAGGTGCACCGTGACATCTGCGCCGGATCGGTCGTGGACACCCGGATGCTGCGTCAGCACGGCGGCGGAGTCGAAACCGATGGCCGCGTGTGCTCGAAGCTTCTCGTGCGCCGATTGCCCCACTCGCACGTGACCGACCACTTCGACGCGGACCCGCGGTTCGATGATCGTGTGCACCGCGACGCGTAAGTCCGCGTCCATGATCGGTGCGACGGAATCCGTTGCCTCCTGGCGCTGCCGATGGTAGTCGGCGGCGGAGTCGGCATGCGGTGTGAACTGCAGGGGAAACGGCAGCCGATCTCGCCCCGCCTGTTCCAGAAGCATCCGAAACGGAAGGCCCTCGAAGGTCCAACGACGATCGTTCACTCGCCGAGCACCGGTGGTGCAACGAGCGGTAGCGAGCCGATCAAGTCGTCCCCGTTGACAGCGTCGATCAAATACCCGGGGGTCGTGTGCACGTCGTCGTCGCCACCTGGCCCGCCGCGGCCCCCGGCCGGTGCCATGCCACCCATCCCGCCCATTCCCGGGGCTCCGACGCGTCCCGTCGCGGCAGCCCCCGGCGCGGCACCGCCGGCACTCGATCCGAGGCCACCGCCCTGAGCGCCTCCCAGCGACGAGCCACCTCCTGCGCCGCCGAGCGACCCGGATCCACCGAACCTGCCCCCGGCCCCACCTGACGGCGACCGTCCTGAAGAACCGCCCTGGCCCGTCGCCATGGAACCGCCGTGCGGGGAACCTGACGTCGAACTGCTCGATGTGCCCTGACCCCCGGGTCCCGATGTGCCCTGACCCCCCGGTCCCGATGTGCCGGTACCGGATTGTTGTCCGGCGCCCGGTGACTCGGACGGTGCCCAGCTCGACGCCTGCGTGGCGGTGTCCTGTGGAGTCGCCGCTGCCTGCGGTTGGGCCTGCGAGTCGTTTGCGCCCTGTCCAGATCCCCCCTGCCCGGGTCCCGCCTGACCGCTACCGCCCTGCCCAGAAACCTCCTGTCCAGAACCTCCCGATCCGGATCCGCCGGACCCGAAGCCGGAGTAGGGAATGGGGTTGGAATCCATTCGCGGGTCGCCCAGACCAGGGAAGGTGTTGGGTGCGTCGGATCCGTTCAGCGGGTTCACCGCTGGCGGTAGCACTGGAACCTGCACGGCCGCTTCGCGAATGACCGGCGCGTACTGAGTCTTCATCACCGACCTCGCCGCCTCCTCGGCTTCCTCGTGCAAGTGCTGGAAACTCTTCATGTCACCGGGCAGGAACGTCCTCGTACTCCAGGTCAGTGCGTCGAGGATCTTCTCGCCGCCGGCATAGGGTACGGGCGGCGGCAGCGTCGCTTTCGTGCTCGTGACGCCGCCGTAGCTTTCCATCACCTTCGTCGCCAGAGTGTCCGCAGACAACATCAGTTCGACGGACGAGTTGGCGTACTTCTGCACGCCCTGGCCTGCTGCATCTGCCGCGGCGCCCTGCCAGTTGGTGCCGATCTGACCCGCAATTTGTTGGGCGAACGATGCGGCACTCCGCGCTGCTTCGAATCCGAGCGCGCGCCAGTTGTTCGCGGTCTGGTCGATGGTGCTGGGGTCCAGGCTGCCTGCCTTCGCCCAGATGTCCTCGTGCGACATCACGTCGAACGGATCGTCGGCAACCGGATTCGAATCGAACTGGGCGGAGTACCCAGCCCTGGTGGCGAAGTCGCGCTTGAGGGCATCTGCGAACTGCTGTACGAACTCGGTGTCGTCCGTGCTGGCGGTCAAAGCGATGTGAGCGAGCCTCTCGAGCTCGCTGCTGAGATCGCCGATCCCGATCGGTTCGGGGCTCACGACAGCTCACCCGCCCTGCTGCGTCGCACACGAGAACCACTGCGCATTTTCGACTACCCCCTGTGTTCGAGAAAGACCAGTGCGTACAAAGACCACTTGCCTACTTGGACGCAGCGGCGGCCGCTACGGTTCCACTCGATCGTCGACTTGTTCGCCGAGCCAGGTGAGGATCTCCTCGCCTGCCCTGCCTCCAGACGTCGCTGTCACGGTGAGGCCACGGTGTTGAAAGTTCAGTTCCTCGAGTTCACCGTGCGCGGGGCGAATCGCCCGGTCGGCTGCGATCAGCATGTCGGCATCGAGAGCGCCGTCGCCCGCAGCGAGGGTGAGAGGCCGAGTGCTCAGAACCCCGTCGTCGACGCATCGATTCACGACCTCGGCCACCGCTTTGCTCTTGCTCACCATGTCGGGCATCGTGTAGATCTTGCGGCCCTGCTGCGAGACGTTCCATCCGCGTGCAGCACACCACTGGGACCACTCGGTGAGGAAACCGTCGGGGACCTGTGCCGGTTCGACGACGAGGTAACAGAACAAGTCGTCCGCGGTTCGTCGCTTGAGTACCCACTCGCCGACGGCGCGTGCAGCTAGCTCGGCACGGATCCGGTCGAGACCCACCTCGTGGAAGTTCGCTCGCCACTGCACATCGGGTTCTCCGTCGACGAGGATGTTGCCGCCGTTGCTGGTGATGGCGTACCGCCATGGTGCACCCGGCAGGGCTATCCGCTGGAACTGTTCGATGGTGCGCGTCGTCGTCGGAACCACGACGGCAACCGAGGAGAACTTCTCGAGTCGGCTCGCGGCGTCGATGGTCATGTATGACAGTGGTTCGCCGTCGTACATCTCGACGCAGGTGACCGAATCGTCGACGGCGAAGCCCAGCGCCGCACGCGAGTAGATCATCGTCCGATCCAGATCGACGGAAGCGAGAGTGCTTCTCACGTGACGTCCTTGATGAGTCCCATGCAGGAATACGCCAGGTCGGGCACTTCGACGACGGGGACGCCTCGGGCTTCGGCGAGCATGCGGATGTGCTTGTGCTCCGGAGCAGTCTCGTCACGTACGAGAACGCGCCACGGCACGCGGCGCAACAGCACCCTCGTGGTCTCGCCGACGCCGGGTTTGACGAAGTTCACGTGCGAGATCCCGAACTGCTCGCGCACCTTTTCCACCGACGCCCAGCCGCTCCAGCTGGGGGTTCGGTCCGATTCTGCGACTTCCGCTGCCGCCGTCTCCGCAGCCGTGCGCACTGAGGCGAACTGGCTGGACACCGTGTCGAGCAGGTGGTTCGACACATCGTCTGCGGCGAGATCGGCATAGTACTTCGCGCCGTGGAAGTCGCCGTCCCGGATGAGGGAATCGTTGAGTACCGTGCGCGAAACCAGTCCGGACACAGTCGAATTGAGGCATGCAGAGGCGATGAGGAAGTCGTCCCTCGTGCCGTAGGTGCGGGCGCAGTGCCCGGGATCGGCGAGGACGGCCAGATCGTCGTCGAACTCGGCCCCGTCGAACTCCGCCAACGCCGCCGAGAGTTCGCGGGCGATCGCGCCCTTTCCGGTCCACCCGTCGACGAACACGACCGAACGCGAATCGTGATGATCGGCCAGGTAACGCAGCGCCACTGCGTCGATGCCGCGGTCTCGCACGATCGAGACCGCATAGTGCGGAAGTTCCAGTCCGTGCATCTCGAATGCCCAACGCCGCATGAGGATGCCGACCGGTGTTCCGGCCCGTGCCAGCGATGCGAGCACGATGTCGTGACCGCGTTCGGCGAGGACGAGCTCGGTGACGGTACCCACGGCAAGCGCAAGGCGAGATGCACTGTCGTGCAACACGGTTTCGAACAACTCCCGATACGCCGAGTCCGGCTGGTACTCGACGGGCAAGGATTCGGCGTAGTGCGCGGTACCTTCCTGAATCTTCTTCTCACGTTCGGCGATGTCGGCTTCGAGTGCCACCGCCGAAAGATCCTTCAGCAGCCAGGTGACCTCGTGTGGGGCGTACGAGCCGAACTCGGGGCCTGTCAACGGTACGGCTCGACGTGACACCGTCAGGGCCGCCGGATCCGCACCGCGAACGACGACGACCAGCACGTCTGCGCCCGACGCCGCGATCGTTCCGGCCGGACCTGCGGCATCGAACAGCAGCTCGGTGTCGGCAGGCTCGTCGACGACCAACACGATCAGCGCGTCCTCCGGTCCCGACGCGTTGTAGACGTAGCGAGCTTCGGCTTCACCGAGTTCGGGTGCGAGAAAACGGAACCCGCGACGAAGCGGGTAGCCGGACTCGTCGAGCACGTATGCCGGGGAGCGAGTCGTCGTCTGGAATAGCGCAGGATGTCCCCGGTCAGCCAACGCGGACGCGAGCCGCAGCGGCAGGTACATCAGTTCCTCATGGCCGAGGACGATGACGGCCCGACCCGTTGTCACCGCGGTTGCGACGACGGCGGCCACGTCGGCAACGGCGGTTTCGAAGGGTGCGGCGTCGGTCGCGAGGAAGCCATGCCGACCACCGTCGGGCACGGCGGCCGGCCAGGAGGCATCGACGCGGGTGACGGTTCCGGCGGCCGCGCTGACCGGGTTGTACTCGGGGTCGGGAAGGCCGGCGACCGAGTCGACCAGATTTTCGTCGAGTGCAACGCTTCCCTGCGCGAGGCTGACGCTGTCGATCACAACGCCGAGTTCTGCGGCAACGGAATCTGATTCGCTCCGGTGGCCGGGTGCCCGCATGTCGACGAGGGAGGCGATGACGTAGTGGGTGCGGGGGGTGACGGCGTGCATCGAACGTACCGCTTCGAGCGCCGTCGTCCCGGTGGAGATCTCGTCGTCGACCAATACCAGTGGGAGTAGCGGTGCCAGGACTCCCACCGACGTGGGAAGCAGGCGGTGATCCGTCGCGTGCGAATGGCCTTCCTGGAACTCGGCGTACACGTCGGTGCCGGGGACGCTGCGACGCGTCGAGTGCAGGTAGCAGTGTGCGCCGAGTCGGGCGGCAACGCCGTGCCCCAATCCTGTTGCTGTCTCCGCGAATCCGAGCACGTCGACGTCCGAACCGCCGACAGCGGCGAGTACCAGATCGGCGAGCCGATCGGCCGCGTCCGTGACGACTGCCGGGTCGACCGGGATGTGCTTGCCGAGTACTTCGGAGACCAGGAGGTGCGCACGTCGGGGGTTGCGGCGTAGGCCGGGGCGTACCAGTGTCTCGACCGACCACGGCGAGGAACTTCCGGTCGCGGTGAGACGAATACCCGAGGTGGGGTCGCTCATCGGCCCGCCAGTTCCGTCAGCAGGTCGACGAACGTGATGCCCTCGTTGGTGACGCCGAATGCCTCTGCCCGCAACAGGGTTTGGCGCGCCCAGTTTCGGTGGGGGCCGAGCTCGTTCATCTTGTTCCGGTAGCCGGACGCGCGAACGCCTCCGGCGTCGGACTCCAGAATGTCGACTGCATCGTGGTACTCCTCGTGGGTGACGGCCGACAGTGCGTGCACTGCGGCGACATGCGATGGGTGGATGACGGTCTTGCCCTGAATTCCGTTGGCGCGGTCGAGGGCGACCTCGCGCAGTAGCGCATCGAGATCATGGCTGACGAGTTGCTGACGGAAGCGGACGGCTTCCTGCTCCGCGAACGGCGTCTGGCGGAGCATGGGGCGAAACATACGCTCGTGGTCGGCGAAGTACTCCCAGACGGGACCGGTGATGACGAAACCCGAGTCGTTCGTTCGCGCAAGATGGTTGACGATGGCGCTGATCGCATCGGCGACGACGCGGACGTCGTAGATTGTCAGATCGCGGTCGCGTCGGATTCCGAACATGCCACACATGTCGGTGGCACCGATGCGCACGGCGAGGACCTGATCGCGGTGTCGATGCAGCAGTTCACGAATGGCGACGAGTTCGGCATCTCTGGTTTCGCGAAACACGATCTCGGGGGATTCGAGAACCGGCATGGCCAGCAGTCTCCGCCCGTGCGCGACCGATGCGTCGGCAATGGCGTCGAGGAACGCGCCGCCTCCGGCTGCCGTGAATTTCGGAAGCACGAAGCCCGCCAGCGAGGACGTGCCCGGACCGATCGACTCGCAGATGCGGCTGATCTGCTTCGGATTGCGAGCGCGCACGAACAGGAGTGCCCCGAACACGTCCGTGGATTCGAGAGTGTGAAGGGTGTCGACCGTGTTGGTGATCGCTTCTTCGAGGTTATGATCGGCGACCGCGTCTTCCAGATCGATCACGAGGGAGCACACGCCCTCGGCGGATCGCTTGACGAGCGTCTCGGCGAGGTCCGGCCGAGTCGCAGGCATGTACAAGGTGGCACCGAGAGCCGTTGCGATGACTGCCATGTCGCCCGCAGTGTCGATCTGTTGCGGCGCGCGCAGGAACAGCCGGTCCAGCACTGCTGCGTCGAGATGTCTGAAGTGTTGCACCGATGTCCTTAATGTCCGTGGCGAGTGATCAGCGAGCCGAGCCGCGCATTCGATCGATCACTCCGGTGATGAAGCTGGAAATGCTGTCGAGATCTTGGAGATAGGACCAGTAGTCGGGGTGCGTTCCGGTCAGTGCTGCGTTGGCGCGGTCGATTCGAGCCAGCTGAGCATCCAACACCGACCCCCATTCGGCAACCAGACCGCGATTGACCGCAAGTTGTTGTGCGTCGCGCAACGTGAAACGCACCGCTTGTTCTTTGCGTGTTGGGTCCGATTTCACCTGGCGGAGCATTGCGAGGCGCTCGGTCACCGCGTCGACGAGCTTCTCCGCGTCGCTCAGATGTGCGCGGGCCTGCGCGATGTAATCCAACGACTCTTCGGGATTGCCGCACTCGGCCGATGCACGTGCCGCGGACAGGTCTTCCTGCGCCTGTTCGATGTGGCGCGCGCTGAGGCGTTCGTTGCCGGACAGGTCGGCCGAGCTCGCGGCGTTGAACTCGCGCAGCAGCGAGGAGAACGCAGGCGCGAGGCGGTCGAACCGAGTGTTCACCGCTTCGACCCTGGTGCGGACAGATGCCAGCGCTGATCTGGCCTCGTTGGTGCGGCCGGGTGCAGCAGCGACGGCTTCCTCGAGCGCGGCCGCGGCCTCCCGTACGTTTGCTGCGGCTGTGCGTGCGCCGAGGGCGTCTCGCGAGCTCATCACAGTGTCGAGCGACGCGACTGCGGCATCGACGGCCCGCCATGCCGATCGGATGGATGGATAGTCGGTGAACGCGGGATCGGCGGACGCTACGGCCAACTGGGCTTTCTCCGCAGCGGCCTTCGCGTCCTGTGCGAGCCGAGGTGTCGCTGCGAGTGCCGACCTAGCGTGTTCCAGCGTGTCCCTGTGCGCGCTGTAGAACCGGTCGACGGCCTTGGCGGCTTCACCGAGCTCATGAGCTGCATTCTGGAACGCGGCCTGAGCCTGCGTCGTGACGATGCCGTCGAACTGCTCGACAGCCGCCAGATAGGCGGCGCCGGCGTCGAAGCATGCCTTCTCCGCCGAGGCCCACTGCGCCGACAGATCGCGTTCGGGAGTGATGCTACGGACGGCGTCCACTCCGGAGGATGCGATCGATTGACGCTTGTCCATGTCGAGGAACGCGGCCACCGCGCTGTCTTGTGCCGCGCGTGCACTGGGATCCGGCGCGCCGGAGCGGCGGAAGAGTCCAGGTCGGCGACTTGTCACTCGCCCGATAGTACTGACGGGAACTTCACGGTGTGGGGTGTGCGTTGGCGTTAGGACAACCGACGTACTCGCACGAATCGGACACGAGACCACTACGGTGAACTCTGTAGGGGGAACTCACTGCGAAAGGACTCTCAATGGGCGTCAGCCTCAGCAAGGGCGGCAATGTCTCACTCACCAAGGCGGCTCCGAACCTGACCGCTGTGACGGTCGGTCTCGGATGGGACATTCGTTCCACGACCGGCACGGACTTCGATCTCGACGCCAGCGCAATCGCGCTCGGAGCAGACAAGAAGGCCCTCAGCGATCAGCACTTCGTTTTCTTCAACAACCTCAAGTCCCCCGACGGATCGATCGAGCACACCGGCGACAACACCACGGGTGAGGGCGAGGGCGACGACGAGCAGATCAAGGTAGACCTCGCTGCCGTTCCGCCGAACGTCGACACGGTCACATTCCCTGTCTCGATTTACGACGCCGATGCGCGCTCGCAGTCGTTCGGTCAGGTGCGCAACGCGTTCATTCGCGTTATCAACCAGGCAGACAACTCCGAGCTGGCTCGCTACGACCTCAGTGAAGACGCTTCGACCGAAACCGCCATGGTGTTCGGCGAGCTGTACCGCAACGGCGCCGAGTGGAAGTTCCGCGCTGTGGGCCAGGGCTACGCCTCGGGCCTCGCCGGAATCGCCCGCGATTTCGGAGTAAACGTCTAGTAAAGCGCAGGTCAAGATTGGGACTACCCCGCTTCGTCGTTCATGATGAGGCGGGGATTTCCTATTTTGTCCTTTGCTTGCGCCGGTTACAGAAAGGCCACTAGCCCGTGGTTCTACGCATCTTCGGTTGGTCCATCGGAGTCACGATCGTCTCGGTCATCGTGGCGTTCATCTACGGGGGATGGCAGGCGCTGTTCCTGGTCCTCATCCTCGGCATCCTCGAAGTGTCGCTCTCCTTCGACAACGCCGTCATCAACGCGACGGTTCTGCGCCGGATGAGTGAGTTCTGGCAGAAGATCTTCCTGACGATCGGCATCGTCATCGCCGTGTTCGGTATGAGGCTGCTGTTCCCGCTCGTCATCGTCTGGGCTGCGTCCGGGCTCGGCCCGGTTGCGGCCGTGCGGTTGGCGCTGAATCCACCGCCGGACGACGCTGCGTACTTCTCGGACGGAAGTCCGAGCTACGAGACTCTCCTCACCGATGCTCACCCACAGATCGCGGCGTTCGGTGGCATGTTCCTGCTGATGCTGTTCCTCGGATTCATCTTCGAGGATCGCGAGATCACGTGGCTGAGCTGGTTGGAGAAGCCGCTCGCCAGGATCGGCAGGCTCGACCAACTCTCGGTGGTCGTCGCCAGCATCATCCTCGTACTCACCGCTGAGTTCCTGGCGGAGGACGAGAAGATCTCCACCGTCATGGTCGCCGGTGTGCTCGGCATGGTCACTTACATCGCTGTCAACGGGTTGGGTGAGCTGTTCCACATCGAAGAAGAGGTCGAGGAGGATGGCGAGAGCGCAACTTCCTCGGGCGGTCCGACGCAGCTGGCCAAGGCGACGGGCAAGGCCGGCTTCTTCCTGTTTCTCTACCTCGAAGTGCTCGATGCCTCGTTCTCGTTCGACGGCGTCATCGGCGCATTCGCGATCACCGCGGATCCGATCATCATCGCTCTGGGCCTCGGCTTCATCGGCGCGATGTTCGTCCGTTCGATCACCGTGTTCCTCGTCCGCAAGGGCACGCTGTCGGACTACGTGTACCTCGAACACGGTGCACACTGGGCCATCGGTGCGCTGGCGCTCATCCTGATGGTGTCGATCGGTGTGCACATCAACGAGATCATCACCGGACTCGTCGGAGTGTTCTTCATCGGTGCGGCATTCGTCAGCTCCGTGATGCGCAACCGCAAGTTGGACGCGAAGGGCGCGGACACCCACGTGCACGTCTAGTCCGTTTCAGCACTGGGGGCTCCGCCCCCACTGGCACGGTTGAGTGCACTCCGATGCACTTAACCGTGCCACTTGCGGCTAAAGCTCCGCGATGTCGATGAGACCGTCCTGCAGCGCCCGAGCGACGAGGGATGCCTTGCTCGGGGCGGGTCTGCCGACGGCTGCGTACTTGCTGCGTATTCGGGTCAGATGAGTGTTGACCGTCCCGAGCGACAGGTACAGCAACCGTGCGACCTCGACTTTGGAATCGGATCGAATCCATTCGGTGAGAACCTGGATTTCGCGCTTGGTCAGCATCGGCCGCGGCCGAGTCGGGCGGGACTGAACCTGTGGCGCCGGCACCTGGACGGCCGGGGGAACGAGCGAGATAGTTCGCCGGCGGTGGAGCTCGGTGGCCTGACCGCCTGTCGAGACCATCGCTGAGGTGTCGAAGTTGGCTGTCATGTGGTGTCCCCCCGAGTTGTCGAAGGTTGTGCCGGGGCACAACCAGTACTGACGATTTTCACAGGAAGCTGCCAGGTTGTCTGCCCGGAAAACTAGGGGCATTGAAACTACAACTAGCTATCTATTGTTGCGGCGACACGTCGGATCGTGGCGGCAACTCCGGCATCGGAAGCCAACCGTCTTCGACGGCGCGCTTGTAGAGGTCGGTCTTGGTCGGTGCCGGACGGCCTGCTTCGGCGTACTTGTTCCTGATTCGAACCAGGTAGTCATTGACGGTCTGCTCGGAGAGTCCGGCCAGCCTCGCCACACGTCCCGCTTTCTCTCCCGACGCGTACAGCGCAAGGACTTCGCGTTGACGAGGACTGAGACCGACATCGGGAAGGTGAGGATCGCCGTCGATCGCCGCGGCCCAGTCGGTCGTGACGACCTGATTCCCGTCTGCAGCAAGGCGAATGGCCGAGACGATGGCGGCGGCGGGCTCGGACTTCCGCACGACGCCCAATACTCCGGCGCGGGCTGCCGAACGGACGAGGAAGGGGTTCTCGGCTCCCGTGTAGACGAGCACCTGGACGCCGATGCCGTGTAGCTTCTCGACGTTCGAGCGTGGTGACGATCCGTCGCCGAGACGCAGATCGAGTACGACGAGGTCGAGCTGTGGGCCCCGCAACAGAAGTTCGTCGACGGTGGTTGCCACCGCCACGAGGGCGAGGTCGGCTTCGTCGGAGAGAATTGCCTGCAGACCGACCGCCACGGATTCGTGATCCTCGACGAGACCGATTCGGCGTGGGTGCACCTGCTCGGTCGCTCCAGTTTCGACCCCAGTCGATTCCCCGGTACCCAAAGTCATCTTCCGCCCCCTCGGCGATTTCGGCTTCCTGATCGATTGTCGAACGGAAGGGTCGGTTCGTTACGCGCCGCAGGCACGGACGTTCACGGTGCGGTCGATGCCGGTGACGCACGAGTGTCGCGCTGTTCGGGGAAGTGCTCCCCGGGTGGGTCCTCGTTTCGCAGTCCCGCCCTCGCGAACACGAAGAACGCAACGACGAGGAGCAACGCTCGGCCCCAGACTCCGACCTCGACGAAGAGCTTTTCGGTGCCGGCGTCGGTCCCCTGGGCGAGTGCAGCGAAATATTTGAAGACGCCGATTCCCATCGAGAGGTCAGCTACGAGATACGCGACGACGAGTGCCCACGGCACCCTCAGGAGCACGAAGAACGGAATCAGCCAGAGCGTGTACTGGGGCGAATGGACCTTGTGCAGCAGCAGGAAGCCGCACAGCATCGACCCGCTCACCGCGACCCACGGGTACACGTGCTCGGTTCCTGCTCGGCGGGCTCCGAGCCACAGCGCCACCGCGAAGGCGGTGAACACGAGAAGAGGCGACGCGATGTCGACGGTGTCCTGAAACGCAGCTTCCGCGCGCTCGTAGCTCTCCTGTGTCGTCGCGTCGGTGACGTAGAGCTGCCGGAGTCCCCAGTACCAGATCGAGTTGGTCGTGATGTCGGCTTGGCGCAGCGTTTGGAAAGCGAACGACGCTCGCCAGCCCTCGTACCCGAGGATGGCGAACGGTGCGTTGATCGCGACGACGGTTGCGGTGGCCGCAGCGAGAACCGACAACCCGCCGCGGACGTCGAGCTTCGTTCCGGCGACTCGGCCTGACGCTCCGCCGTACGCGACGAACGCCGCGAGAGGCAGCACGAATGCGCCTGGGTAGAGCTTGAGACAGAACCCGATGCCGAGCAGTACAGCGGCCACCATTGCCTTGACGCGCAGTGGCATTCGTGAGGTCATCACGAAGACTGCGCCGACGGCGGTGGCTACCACCGGCAGTTCCCAGTTATGGAACGCGTAGAGCACCAGCGGTGGACCCACCGACCAGAGCAATGCGGCTCTGCCGGCCAACCGCCCGAGCATCCAGGCGGTCAGCAGCCCGAACGGGGCGAGCAGCAAGGCCGAGTAGAGAAGAAATTCGGCGTCGGTGTGGGCAGGGATTGCGCCGACCCACATCAGAACCCCACTCAGCACCGGGTATTCGACGGTTCCGCCGGTCAGCACACCGGTGGAGGTGATGGCACCGTCGAGATAGGGAAAGACGTGGTTGTCGATGTCTCGACCGAGCCATAGGAACTGGATGTCGGAGTAGCAGACCGAACTGTCCTTGACGGCGTCGAACACGGTGCTTCGGCCGTTCTCCAGGAACGGAGCGACCGCGCACCTAGCTTTGTTCAGATAGCCGAGCAGAAGAGTGAACGCGCACAGGGCGACAACGACGATTGTGGTGGTCGTTGACGTTCTGGGTCCGCGCGGGCGCAGCCCACGGGACCACTGTCCACCCGATTGCATGCGGCCAGCCTATGTTCTCGCGTGGCACGGGTTGGAACCGTCGACTGATTTCCCAGGTCAAGGACTGCTCGTGTACCCTCCAAGGGTTGCTGACGCAACGACCCTCCTGCCACGGATAGTCCGTGGCCGTTTTCACTAGTCCACAGGAGGTGATGAGGTCTTATGCGTCATTACGAATTGATGGTCATTCTCGACCCCAACCTGGACGAGCGCACCGTCGCTCCGTCTCTCGACACGTTCCTCAACGTCGTTCGCAAGGACGGCGGCAACGTCGACAAGGTCGACGTCTGGGGTAAGCGTCGTCTGGCTTACGAGATCGCCAAGCACGCCGAGGGCATTTACGCCGTTGTGAACATCAACGCCGAGCCCGCCACCGTCAGCGAACTCGACCGCCAGCTCGGACTCAACGAGTCCGTACTGCGCACGAAGGTCCTGCGACAGGGCAAGTAATTGTCGTTGCTCGCCTCTAGGCTGGCATCAACAAAGACTTACTACTGAAAGAGGAACCATGGCAGGCGAGACCGTCATCACCGTCGTCGGGAACTTGACGGCAGATCCAGAACTTCGCTTCACCCCGGCCGGCGCGGCCGTGGCCAACTTCACCGTTGCGTCCACTCCGCGAACGTTCGACCGTCAGTCCAACGAATGGAAAGACGGAGATGCACTCTTCATGCGCTGCAACATCTGGCGCGAGGCTGCGGAGAACGTGGCCGAGAGCTTGACCCGCGGCGCGCGAGTGGTCGTAACCGGACGGCTCAGGCAGCGTTCGTACGAAACGCGTGAAGGCGAGAAGCGGACTGTCGTCGAACTCGAGGTCGACGAGATCGGTCCTTCCCTGCGCTACGCCACGGCCAAGGTCAACAAGGCCAACCGCGGTGGCGGAGGCGGAGGCGGCGGATTCAGCGGCGGCTCTGGTTCCTCAGGCGGATCAGGCGGAGGACGCTCCAACTCCGGCTCGGGATCCAATTCCGGTGGAGACGACCCGTGGGGCAGTGCACCCGCGGCTTCCGGCTCCTTCGGCGGATCACGTGGCGGGGACGACGAGCCTCCGTTCTAGATCCATTGCGATCGAGAACAACCAGATGTAACGGAGACACACCATGCCCAAACCGCCATTGCGCGACAAGGTGCTCAAGAAGAAGGCGTGTTCCTTCTGCAAGGAAAAGAACACGCAGATCGACTACAAGGACACGACGCTGCTGCGTAAGTACGTCAGCGACCGCGGGAAGATCCGCGCGCGTCGAGTCACCGGCAACTGCGTCCAGCATCAGCGTGACGTGGCCGTTGCCGTGAAGAACTCGCGTGAGGTAGCTCTGCTCCCTTACGCCGCGACGGCACGATAGAAAGGGGCGATCATCATGAAGCTGATCCTCACCGCTGATGTAGACAACCTCGGTGCGCCTGGCGACACCGTCGAGGTCAAAGACGGATACGGCCGCAACTTCCTGCTGCCTCGCGGATTGGCCATTGCGGCCACCCGCGGTGCACAGAAGCAGGTCGAAGGCATCCGCCGCGCTCAGGAAGCTCGTGCCGTCCGCGGCCTCGAGCATGCCAACGAGCTCAAGCAGGCCATCGAAGGGCTCGAGTCCGTGTCGCTGTCGGTCAAGACCGCAGGCGACAAGGGCAAGCTGTTCGGTTCGGTCACCGCTGCGGACGTCGCTGGTGCCCTCAAGGCATCGGGCGGACCGGTCGTCGACAAGCGCAGCATCGAGCTGCCGAAGGCGCACATCAAAGCAACAGGCAAGCACGGCGTCGTTGTGAACCTGCATCCCGATGTGGCTGCGAAGTTCACGCTGGAGGTCGTCGGTAGCTGATATTCAGCTCCCGGCCCGTTACGGCCGAAAAAAGCCCCACGAACACTAGTTCGGGGGGCTTTTTTCGTGTCTTGTCACAAAAATGCTGTGTCGCAACACATTTTGTTTGTGAGGGATGTCTCTTGGGGGGCGTCTGGTGTTCGGTTTGCGTACCCTTTGAATTGGGGCGACACACGTAGTTCGACACTTCTACAACTGACCAGACGCCGAGACGCCGAGACGCCCGGAGGAACCTGCCGTGACAACGACAGTCGACAATGAGTCACCAGAATCATCAACGGATTCCGAGCGCACGTCTCGGATCGGGGGGATTCTGAAATACGACGTACCGGCATCGCTGGTCGTTTTCCTTGTAGCAGTACCACTTTCGATCGGCATCGCCGTTGCATCGGGGGCGCCTGTGATGGCAGGACTGATTGCCGCGGTCGTCGGTGGCATCCTCGCCGGAGCGCTGGGCGGTTCGCCGCTGCAGGTCAGTGGACCTGCAGCCGGACTCACCGTGGTGGTTGCCGAGCTGGTCAATCAATTCGGTTGGGCACTAACATGTCTCATCACAGTTGGTGCTGGTGCAGTTCAGATTCTGTTGGGGCTGAGCAGGATTGCCAGGCACGCGCTCGCCATCTCGCCGGTGGTAGTCCATGCCATGCTCGCCGGCATCGGCGTCACAATCGCGTTGCAGCAGATTCATGTGCTGCTCGGTGGCGAATCCGAAAGCTCGGCAGTACAGAACCTTCTCGCCATCCCGACCTCGGTTGCCGCCGGTCAGTGGCCGTCGATCCTCGTCGGCGGCGTCGTGATCGCGTTGATGTTGCTCTGGCCCCGACTTCCTGGAATGGCGTCGAAAATTCCTGCTGCGCTCGTCGCCGTGGTGACTGCGACTGCTATCTCGGTACTTTTGAATCTCGAGGTCGAACGAATCGACCTGCCCGGCAATCTGATCGAGGCTCTCAGTCTCCCGGCGCTTCCGGACGGCCAGTGGGCCGGTATCGCCACCGGAGTGTTGACCATTGCTCTGATCGCCAGCGTCGAGAGCTTGTTGTCTGCGGTGGCGGTCGACAAAATGCACACCGGTCCGCGGACCAATTTCGACCGTGAGCTCCTAGGGCAGGGTGCGGCGAACATGGTGTCCGGTGCAGCTGGTGGACTTCCGGTCACCGGCGTGATCGTGCGAAGCTCCAGTAATGTGAAGGCCGGAGCCAAGTCTCGTGCATCGGCCGTTCTGCACGGTGTATGGATCCTCGTCTTCTCGGTGCTGTTCATTTCGATCGTGGAGTTGGTTCCCTTCGCGGCTCTCGCTGGGTTGCTGGTGATGATCGGAGTGCAGCTGATCAAGCTGGCGGACATCAGGATTGCGAACAAGACCGGTGATATCGCTGTTTACTCCGTGACTGTCATCGGTGTGGTGGTGCTGAATCTCCTCGAGGGCGTCCTGATCGGTCTGGCGCTCGCAGTATTTCTGGTGCTGCGTCGAGTGGTGTGGGCGCACGTTCGTGCGAACGAAACAGTGGACGGCACCTGGCGAGTCCACATGGAGGGATCGCTGAGCTTCCTGTCGCTCCCGCGGCTGACCCACGTCTTGTCCTCCGTGCCGAGTGGCGCGAAGGTGAACATGGAACTGGCTGTCGACTTCCTCGATCAC
This sequence comes from Rhodococcus sp. FG69, assembly GCF_057808915.1. NCBI lineage: Bacteria > Bacillati > Actinomycetota > Actinomycetes > Mycobacteriales > Nocardiaceae > Rhodococcus > Rhodococcus sp. FG69. The sequence goes on from NZ_JBMDIX010000001.1 coordinate 107,081, forward strand.
GCTGTGCACGAACACCTTCACGAATGGGTTCGCCAGCACGAACTCGGTGGCGGCGAGGTCAGCATCGAGGAGAACGGTTCGGCGTCGCTTGCGGCGGCGGCGGAGGGTCCGCCGAAGCGCGGCATGGCCGGTGTCCGTGGATCGTTGGCGCCGTGGTCCGCATGGCAGCTCAAGAGCGACTCCGATGTCAACGAGAACCCGCCGGCGCTACGACCGGTTCTGTCCGGCGTCGCCGAATATCACCGGACGCATGCGGACGCAATCAAGCCACACCTGCAGGGAATGAAGGAGTTTCAGGACCCGGACACGTTCTTCCTTTGCTGCGTCGACTCGCGCGTCATGCCGAACACGATCACCAGCAGCGGCCCCGGTGACCTATTCACCGTTCGCAACATGGGCAACATGATTCCCGCCCAGGGCCAGGATACGTCGGTCGAAGCGTCGCTCGCTTACGGTGTCGACGTTCTGGGCACCAGTTCCGTTGTGGTGTGCGGACACTCGGGTTGCGGCGCGATGAGAGCGATTCTGGCGGGGCCGGACACAGTGGGCGACGAACGGGTCGTCGAGTGGCTCGAGTACGGGTTGGCTAGCCTCGAAGCGCTGCGCAGCGGACATCCGGTGGGTCGAGCGGCCGCCGAGCTCGGCTTCGCCGAAGGTGATCAGTTGGCGATGGTGAACGTCGCCGTTCAGCTACAGACCCTGACCCGGCACCGAGTCGTCGGACGCGCGGCGGCCGAAGGCAAGCTCCGTGTCACCGGGTTGTTCTTCGACATCCCGTCCGCTCGCGTCCTCCAGATAAGCACCAAGGAGATCACGGTGCTCGACACCGCAGTGGTCGAGCCGGTCTAGCGTCCCTCCGCCTCGGGCGTGCGCGTGCGCGTGGGCTGGAACGTGCGCGTTCGGGGGTGGTGGTGACCGAACGAGTCGTTCGGTGCGGAGTGGGGGTCGGCGCGCAGGTTGTAGCGAGTGCGCGGGTTGCAACGTGCGCGTGGGCTGGAAGGTGCGCGTGGACGTGGGTCTGGGCTGGAAGGTGCGCGTTCGGGGGTGGTGGTGACCGAACCAGTCGTTCGGTGCGATTTGGGGCGTTTGCGACAGCTTTCGTGGCGCATCGGAATGTCCAGCCCCGACAAATATGGGCACGATTCATGGTTTGAAACACAGCGGAACGGGGCGGAGCAAACCCGACGCCCGCTTTTGTGAGTGTTCCCAGACACTGTGACGCAATTCACGCAATTGTTAACTTGCCATTTACTCAACACGCCCGAGTTGTCAACTCGGGCGACACGCCGCGAAATAATTCATACACAGGACAGAAAGTTCATGTACACCCTCTACGCTGGGAAAAGGCACCTCACCGACAAAGTTATACCCAGGTTATCCCCAGATGGTCAACACAGTTGTTCAGCACTATCCACAATTGCTCCACAGATTCATACACAGGCCGTGTTGTGACTGGAGACCAGACCACCTAACGTCCCTCCAGCGTGTCTTCGCGGCCCATCGGGTGTCCACGGCGGCGGTGACACTCTTGGTCTCGAGGGGTGTCGTAGGCGAGGGGTACAACTAGTTTCAGTTCGCAGCCGAGTGGTAGGCGGCCGCGGTTTACGACGGGAAAGGGCGGTCGAGTTCGCGTGGCAGTTGTGGACGATCGAGGGCAGTCGGACTACTCCTCCGCGCCTCCTCCCAGCGAGGCGCCAGGTGAAGACTTCGGTCGTCAACCTCCTCAGGACATGGCAGCAGAGCAATCAGTTCTCGGCGGCATGCTGCTGAGCAAAGACGCCATCGCAGACGTCCTCGAGGTCTTGCGGCCCGGCGATTTCTACCGCCCGGCGCATCAGAGCGTGTACGACGCGATTCTGGATCTCTACAGCCGCGGTGAGCCCGCTGACCCAGTCACGGTGTCCGCCGAACTCGACCGACGTGGTGACCTCAAGAGGGTCGGGGGTCCCCCGTACTTGATCACCCTCACTCAGACAGTGCCGACGGCGGCGAATGCCGGCTACTACGCGGAGATCGTGGCGGAGAAGTCGATCCTGCGCAGGCTCGTCCAGGCGGGCACTCGCATCGTGCAGTTCGGCTACGCAGGCTCTGACGGTCAAGATGTCGCCGAGGTTGTGGACCGCGCGCAGGCCGAGGTCTACGAGGTCACCGAGCGTCGCACCTCGGAGGACTTCCTTCCCCTCGAAGAGCTACTGCAGCCGACGATGGACGAGATCGACTCCATCGCCAGTCGTGGCGGCATATCTCTCGGTGTACCAACAGGATTCGCCGAACTCGACGAGATCACCAACGGCCTCCACCCAGGTCAGATGATCATCGTTGCGGCGAGGCCTGGTGTCGGAAAGTCGACCCTGTCCATGGATTTCATGCGTTCGTGCTCCATCAAGCACGGTATGCCCAGCGTTATTTTCTCCCTGGAAATGAGTCGCACCGAGATCGTGATGCGTCTGCTTTCGGCAGAAGCGAAGATCAAACTCGGTGACATGCGTTCGGGAAAGATGACCGACGACGACTGGACCAGGCTTGCTCGTCGAATGAGCGAGATCAGTGAGGCCCCGCTGTTCGTCGACGACTCCCCCAACCTGACGATGATGGAGATCCGCGCGAAGGCTCGACGACTGAAGCAGCGCAATGGGCTGAAACTTATTGTGGTGGACTACCTTCAGCTGATGTCTTCGGGCAAGAAGGTCGAATCTCGTCAGCAGGAGGTGTCGGACTTCTCTCGTCAGCTCAAGCTCCTGGCCAAGGAACTCGAATGCCCGGTGGTTGCGGTCTGCCAGCTCAACCGTGGCCCTGAACAGCGAACCGACAAGAAGCCGATGGTCTCCGACCTCCGCGAGTCGGGGTCATTGGAGCAGGACGCCGATATGGTGATCCTGCTGCACCGCCCCGACGCCATCGAGCGCGACGACCCCCGCGGCGGCGAGGCCGACCTCATTCTCGGCAAGCACCGTAACGGCCCGACAGCAACGATCACAGTGGCCCACCAGCTGCACCTGTCGAGGTTCGTGGATATGGCCAGGGGCTGACCGTTCGCAGTATGTTCTCGGAACCGCGGCCGAACTTCCCAACCAGGGGCGAAGTGATTGGATACACGGATATCGCCGCCGGGGTGTGCCACGAGAACGTCGGCGCGTGGCACATCCCGGGCGGCGACATCGAGGCCAAGGACCGCCTTCACACTTAAAGTCCTGAGCTTGTCAGCGCACTATCCTGTCGAGATCATCCGGTACAGCAGAATCCGCTGGAACAACCTAAGCATCAACGGTTTCGAGGCTCGACACCCTAGACGCAATATCCTCCGCGAGAGCACGCACCTCCTCGGCGAGCACCTCACGCCCCTTCGTGTCCGACTCGTGGACGAACGTGGTCGAACCCACGGTGGCGCCGCAGTATTCGACGACGCCCTTCTCGATCTGGGTGGCGAAGGCCTCATTGATGCCGTGGCGCTCGAAGCTGGCGGCGTCGTCGCCTGCGACCACCACGAGGTGCACCGTCAGTCGATCCAGCTTCTTCACGAACTCGCTTCCTGGCGTGAATTCGTATGCCCACCCACTGACGAAGACTCGATCGATCCAGCCCTTGAGCAGTGCCGGTACCGACCACCAGTACATCGGAAACACGAGGACCACGTGGTCGGCGCGATCGATGCGTTGCTGTTCCGAAGCAACGTCGTCGGGCACAGTTCCTTTGCCTCGGTAGAGGTTCAGATCGTCGGACGAGAACCTGGGGTCGAATCCTTCTGCAGCGAGGTCGGCGAATTCGACGCGTCCGCCCGCGGCAGTGATCGCGTCCGCGGTGGCCCTCGCGGCATGGTGGGTCAGGGAGTTGTGATCGGAATGGGACACTACGACGAGACTGGTCATGATGATCCTTCGGGATAGCGAAACCGGTATGTACGAACAGTAGGTTACTATTCGTACATAACGCAAGGAGGTGTTCGATGGCGCGCACGAGACTGTCGCGTTCCGACAGGTACGACCAACTCGTCGAGGTGTCGTGGGCGCTGGTACGGGCAGAGGGCGCGGATGCGCTGACACTCGGCCGGTTGGCCGAGCGGGCAGGCGTGGCAAAACCTGTGGTGTACAGCCACTTCCCATCTCGAAACGCACTCTTGGCAGCGCTCTTCAGCGAATTCGACGACCGCCAGAGCGCCATGCTCACGGAGTACCTGGCCGCGGCGGATCAGTCGCTGGACGGCCGTGCGAACGCGATCGCGAACTCCTACGTGGGGTGTGCGCTGGCGCAGGGGCGCGAACTGACGGGTGTGCTCGCTGCGTTGGAAGGCTCACCCGAGTTGGAGCAGGTCAAACGCGAAGCCGATCAGGCGTATGCCCAGCAATGCCGCGACATCCTCGAGCCCTTCGCGGGCCCGGCCGGCGTGTCGGTGCCATCGATCACGGCGGTGTTCGGTGCTGCGGAGGCTCTTTCGCATGCCACCGTGTCCGGGACGCTAACCCCGGATCAAGCGAGGGGTGAACTGGCCGCCGTCATCGTAGCGACGGTTCGCAGGTCGTAGGTCACGGGTCGTATCTTCGACGCCTGTGCTTGTGAGCCGGCGCGGTCAGAACCGGCATCGCACGCCGGAGGAAGTCCTCGAAGTGCGGAGTGGTGAAGGCTGTCGTGCCATCACCGGGAAGATAGATCAACCCCCGTTCGATCAAACTCACGCGCGTGGAGGCGCATTGGGCTGTGGTGCGTTGGAGGAGTCGGGCTGTCTCGGCCTCGATCGGTGAATCGACGATCGCGCGCAGGTATGCGAGCTCCATTTCGCCGGCGCGCGAAAGGTGTTCGCGAAAGAACGTGCTGTCGACGAACTTCGCGTAGTCCTCGCGGACAGCATCGACTGCAGCGGAGGTTACCGTCGCCGACGCATCATCGGACCACAATGCGAACCCGAGCGCTTGGGTGAGGACAGGGTAGCCGCCGGTGATCCGAAAAGCTGTTGCCACAGCATCGTCGTCCCACCTTCCGTTGCCGCGCAACAGTTGTGCAGTGTCGGCGTCGGACAGGGCGCCGAGGGCACGAAACTCGAACAGACGGTCTGCCCGGACCTGGGACTCCGCAGACAGTGCGTCCGACCTCGGCAGCCCTGCCCCGACGAGGGTGATGGGCAGTTCGCGGAGGTAGGTTCGGTGGAATCCGTCGATGAGAGCACCGAGTTGACCGTCCGAGAATCGTTGGAGTTCGTCGACGACGAAGACGATTCCGGTGCCGTGTGCCCTCGCTGCGTCACCGAGCGCGAGAAGCATCGCAGTCACGTCTGCGGAAAGGTGACCGGTATCGGCGCTCCCCTTCGTCGATTCCTGCCATTCCGCGGTGAGTGGATTGTCGGTTCCCAGGACCGAGGCGAACGAGCCGAGCACCCCCGATGCCGCCGTCGCCTCTGGCTTCCACCGCCCTCGCGGGGATACGGCGAGCAGCGCGCTTCGACACTCGAACGACAGCTGGCGTCTGAACCCGTGGTCGTCCCGTCTGGCGCCATCGATGTCGACTATGGCCCAGCCGCGCGATCTCGCGGCTCGCACGTGGTCGCGCAGCAACACGGTCTTCCCGGTGCCGCGTAGACCCGTCACGATGTGAGATTGCTGTGCGAGCCCGCGCTCGAGACCCACGAGAAGCGAGGTGAAAGCTGTTCGGAAGCCCTCGCGCCCGACCAGCTGCCGCGGCGGCGCTCCCGTCTCGGGTGTGTAGGGGTTCTCCATAGGAAGAGTTATATGGCGCGTCGGCGGGCAAGTAAATCGGTGCAGAAAACTCTGTGACATGCGTGAAAAAGCACCCTCGATTTAGCTGCGTCGCGCAGTAGTTGCATAGGACAACGATATGGTCTACCGTCGGCGACTTCGAACGACGAGAGGAGTGCGGTGTTGTCCACAGTCCGAGCGGCGGACGGCGTCGTCGAGTTGCTACCGGAGTGGGGACACGTCGTCGCGCAGTTGAACGGACTCATCGCCGATCGTGTGGGAGTCCCGGTTCGGGACCTGGACACACTGCATGGGCTCGATCGACTCGGTCCTGCGACGGCGAAGGTACTGGGCGAGCGCGTCGGTCTGACGTCGGGGTCGGCGAGCCGCATGATCGACCGGTTGGAACAAGCTGGGCTCGTAGAGAGAGTTCGCGATGGCGAGGACCGTCGACGCGTCATGATCGCCGCCACAGAGCAAGGCCTGCATCGGGTGGGTGAGTACTACGTCGAACTCACCAGCGCGACCCGACGAGACTTGTCGGACTTCACAACGACTGAACTCGACACAATCCGGAAGTTCCTGCGCCGTTCTACGGCCAGCACGTCAGCAGAGCTGACCAGACTGAGATCCAGCGAGGCCCCATGACACCGCCCCTTCCCGGAGTTCTTCACGCATGCTTCTCGATCGAGTTGGGGAAGTTTGCCTGGTGGGCACCGACAGTCCCTCCCGCGACGCGCTGGCACTCGGTCTGCCTGTCGGTGAGACCGCATCACTGCTGATGGCGCTTCCCGACGATGGCCGTAGGTTGATGAATACGACGTCGGTGCCGGTGGTACTCGTCGAACCCCACGAGGCGCTGTCCTCGCTTGCGCGATGGGAATCGGACGAATGTGTCGGCGAGTCGATTCGGGTCTGGTCTCGAATCTCGGTAGCAGCCGGGCGTGGCGAGGACGCGGCGACGCTCAGCGCGGAACTGCCGACGGCCGGACATGCCGCTGTCGGACTCGACGAGACGTCCATTTGGTCGGCAGCCTCGACGGTCGAGGCCGCGCTACGTCGGCGTTCCAGGCCCCGCGCCGCACTGCGCGCCGAACTTCGGCCCTACCAACGAGCGGGTGTTGCGTGGATGGACGCCGCGTCGGTGCGCGGCGGTGGAATCCTCGCCGACGAGATGGGGCTCGGAAAGACCGTGCAAGCGATTGCCCTCTTCACTCTTCGCAGTGGTGCACCACACCTGGTGGTGTGCCCGACGTCGTTGGTGAGCAACTGGATACGGGAAATAGAAAAGTTTGCACCCGACCTCGAGGTGATCGTTCATCACGGAACCGGACGTGCTCGGGATCTGACGGGAACGGCCCCCGGGTCAGTCGTCGTCACCAGCTACCCGACGCTGCGAAACGATGCCGAAATCCTCACCCGAATAGACTGGGACACAGTTGTTCTGGATGAGGCCCAACAGATCAAGAATTCCGATACCGGGCAATCGCGGGTCGCCAGACGGTTGAACGCACAGTTGCGAATAGCGATGACCGGAACCCCGGTGGAGAACAGGCTCGACGAGTTGTGGTCGCTGATGGCCTTTGCCGTCCCGAGCGTCCTCGGTACCCGTAGTCGGTTCCGGGCCAGGTTCGTCACCGCCATCGAGCAGAAGCGCTCCGAGGCTGCGGCTGGGCGACTACGCGAACTCGTCGGGCCTCATATTCTTCGGCGTCGAAAGGTGGACGTCGCTCCGGAACTGCCTCCGAAGGTGGAGAACTCAGTGATCTGCTCGCTCACTCGTGAGCAGGAGCGCCTCTACCGCGGCCAATTGGACAGTTCGCTGCGGGACGGATTCGGAACCGGAATCGGACGCCGTGGACGCGTATTGACGTTGCTCACCCGGCTCAAACAGATTTGCAATCACCCCGAATTGGTAGAAAGGAGCGGGGAAGCTCTCGGCGGCCGATCCGGCAAGCTCGATCGTCTCACCGAAATGCTCGCAGAGATCACCGACGATCAGCAGGCAGCGCTGGTCTTCACGCAGTACCGGCAGACCGGCGCACTGCTGGCCGAACATCTCGACGACGAGATCACTGGCTGCACAGTGCCATTCCTGCACGGAGGGTTGTCCACCGACGCACGGGACTCCATGGTCGACGCATTCCAATCTGGAGACGGCCCGCCGATTCTGATTCTCAGTCTCCGCGCAGCGGGCTTCGGGCTCAACCTCACCCGGGCGTCGCACGTCGTTCATTTCGATCGATGGTGGAACCCCGCCGTGGAGAACCAGGCAAGCGACCGTGCCCACCGAATCGGGCAGTCTCGCATCGTCACCGTGCACACACTGATCACCGAGCACACTCTCGAACAGTCGATCGACGACATGCACTCGCACAAGCGCGATCTTGCCGACATTGCGACGAGTGCCAACACTCTCGACATCGGCGGCGATCTGGCGAAACTATCGGACAGCCAACTCCGCGAACTCCTCGATATCGGAGGTAATCGATGAGCGACGGGTTCGGGGTGACCGCGTGGGGCAGAGACTGGATCCGCCTCGCGCAACCGATCTCGATCACACGGCCTAATCCGGCGCTTCCCCGCGCTCGCACCCTTGCGCGAAACGATCAGGTCGTCGAGGTCGTGATCGCCGCAGGGGCGATCACTGCGGTGGTGTCGGGGAAGCGCACGCACGTGGTGTCGCTGTCGTGCGCGACCTGGCCTGAACCGGACATCAGGCGTGCGGAGGATGTCTTGGCCGCTGTGCCGGCCGGAGATCTACCGGATTCCGTTCATGCCGAGTGTATTCGAGGAGGCTTGGTCATTCTCGAAGAGATAACCGCGATCTGCGACTGCACCCAGCGCGCCACGCCCTGCGTTCACATTTTGGCGGTGTACTTCGAGATTGCGCGACGCGTCGACGAGCAACCGCTGTTGGCATTCGAGCTGCGCGGAGTGCGTGGTCGATCCGACCGAGACGCAACCCGGATACTCATCGAACACATCGACCCCGCGAATTTCTACGGGTAGTCGCGCCACGGCTCGACCGTCAGCTCCGGCCATATCGACGTCCACCGAGCCGCTTTCGATTCGTAGACAGCACGCATGGGCAGCAAGGGATTCGGTCGAATCACACCTGCGAACAGGTCCTCGTAGCCGTGTGGCGCATATACGGTCCTGCTGCCGTCGATCTCGGATCGGACGCCGAAGCAGCAGGTTGTGGATACGAAATGGTCGATGGCGTCCTCGGTACTGCGATACGGGTTCAGAGGTGCACCGAAGTGGTCCTCGTACCAGAGATGGACCCGAGCTTGATTTCGTACCTCTACGTCGACACCCAGATCGGCGAACAGCGCTGCCGCACGTCGAATGATGCGATCCTCGGCTTCGTAGGAGATGTCCGAATCGTCGAAATAGAAGTAGTCGTAGTCTCGGATGCCGTTCTGTGGGTCGTGGCCGGCGAGGTTGTTCCAGACAGTCTGGAACAACCCGCCGGCTGTGAGGTACCAATTGGGCACCTCCAACTGATGCGCCCGTTCGAGAATGGAGACGACCACCGGGTTGGTGTCGAGAGCGGCCAAAAACTCATCCCGTCCCATGGGGCGAATCCTGGCATAGGGCACCGACAGGGTCAGGCGATGGGGCAACCCACGGTGTAGTCCCAGTCGGTCCCTCCGGGGCCGGTGACCTTGACGAGTACGGAGGTGTCGGTGCCGGGAGGGACATTGACGACGACGGATCCCGTGCCCTCGTTGATGTTGTCCCCGACGTAGCCGGTGCTGTAGATCAGTGCGCCCTGGTAGAACACATCGATGATGTCCGGGATGTTGATGGTTTCGTACCGTAGGACGAACGAATTCGGACCGGGTCGTCCCAGGTCGTGATTGGTTTGCGTCACTCCGGGCCCGCCGGCGACCGTGTCCTGGTTGCAGAGCTGGCGGGGTGCGAAGGACCCTGTGCCGGGCAGGCTGTTGAGTATCGAGCTTCCGCTGTCGACGATGCCGGCGGCGCCGTCGGCGATGTTGCCGTCGAGCACGCTGCTGCCACTGTCGAGGATGCCGCTGCCACCGCTGATGATGCCGTCCGCGCTGCCTGTGGTCGGCTGTGCCATGGCTGCACCCGGTGCGAGAAGTGTGATGGTCGCAATCGCTGCCGAGACGGCGAGAGAGTTTCGGATCAGGTTAGTGCTCAACATGTTTTGCTCCACACAGGCGAGGTGTCGTCGGTCGATGCAATGCTTGCATCGGTCCTCGTCTGCGGGTATCCGCTGATCGGATTACATACGACCGAATGAACGCCAGCTCGTCAATGTGGCTGCCATCCAATCCAACCCTTCGGCGACTGCCGCGCGTGCGTGAGGCCCGTCCGTCATCGCATCGAACCCATGACCGACGCCCGCCACTGTCCGAACCTCCAACGGCACTGCGGCATTCGACGCTTGGGCGACGAATGATTGCTGGCCGGCGATGTAGTCCGGGATCTCGTTCTCGACCAGCGTCAACAGCGTCGGTACGGCGTTGATCCCGGCGATGGCATCTTCCGGTGGCGGCCAACCCGGAGTGTCGGCGCCGGGCAGCACGGGATACGTCAGTTCGACGGCGCGTAGCCAGGGTGCAGGATCGATCAGGAATGGATACGACAGTGGACCGCCGCCGGAGAAGAACCACATCCCGACCGTGTCCTCATCGGTCTCCGGAACCGCCCGCAGCCGGTCGACCGCATCCCTGACGGTCGTCAGAGCTTCCTGATAGAAGAACCCCCGGGTCAGATCGTGATCGATGACTGCGGCGACCAGTCCGCGATGCGCGAGATGGCTTGCATAATCTCGGTAGAAATTCGAAAACCGAGGTGTGACTTCCGGCTGCTCCGGATAGAGGCCGTGTACGAACAGAACGCACGGCGCCGGACCTGGCGCACTCGGGAGATACAGATCGAGCTGTCCACGGGTGTCGGGGGCTACGGGGTCGACGGGGAGTATCAGTGATTTGCCGGAAGGCTGAGGCATAGTCGGTCAGCCTTCCTCGAGGATTCTCTCGTGTCCATGCCTTTTCGGTTTGCGTAGACTTCGCGGAGGACTTCTGGCGGAAGGAAATGCAGGCAATGACGAGATTCGGTGTAGTGCTTCGTCCCGAACTACCCCCGGAATCGATCGTCGAGGCGGCCCGCTTGGCCGACAGCGCTGGAGTCGACGAAGTGTGGTTGTGGGAGGACTGTTTCTTCTCCGGCGGTATCGCCACCGCGGCAACCGTTCTCGTGTCCACCGACCGGGTGAACGTCGGAATCGGTGTGTTGCCGACTCCGCTGCGGAACGTTGCCGCGACCGCGATGGAGGTCGCGACGCTGGCGCGGCTGCACCCGGGCCGCCTACGCATCGGACTCGGGCACGGCGTGCAGTCGTGGATGGGGCAGGTCGGCGCCCGTGTGAACTCGCCGCTGACCTTGATGCGTGAGCAGATGGCGGCGTTGACGAGTCTGCTGGCCGGGGAGACGGTGAGCGTCCAAGGCCGCTACGTGTCGCTGGACAACGTGAGACTCGATTGGCCACCGTCGATCCAACCACCGATACTGGTGGGCGCAACCGGTCCCAAGACCTTGGCGCTGAGCGGTGAGATGAGCGCAGGCACCATCCTTACAAGTGAGACCTCTCCCGATCAGACCAGGATTGCGCTCGACCACATCGCGGGTGGACCCGATCACGATGTGGTCGTGTACCTCTCGTGCAGCACCGATTCGGATGCAACCGCGGACAACGTGCGGCGCTGGGTCGATGCCGGTGCTACGACCATCGTGTTGGAACCGGCTGCGGATCGGCGCGATCTCTCCGCAGTCTTTGCGCGTGCGGTGGAGTTGCAGCCATTGTTCGGTATCGCACCCGTCCGCTGAACGGTACGGTGCGTGTATGAATGCGCTCGACAGGCTGGATCGACTGCGGTCGGTCGCCGCAACGGCACAGGTGTTCAGCGACCCGTACACCACATCGGACGGCTCGACGGTCATAGCCGTTTCGACGGTGAAGCCCCATGGTTCGATCAAAGCTGTCGGCATCTTCGTGGTGACGAACGGCGGTTGTGTGTGGACACCGGCCATCGATCAGACGCGGATAGCAGTGATCGGAGTGACCATCGGTCTCGTCGCGGCGACGCTGTCGTCTCTCGCGGTGCTTCGCCGTCCGCCGTGGCCCGATCTCTCGGCGTGAAACTCGAGCTGCATTCGCGCGTGACGAAGGCCCATCTCGACTTCGACATGGGTGTGGAGTTCGAGGACTCTTCGTCGGTCGCGTTCAGCGAATTCGAACTCGGCGGCGTGCTGTACGACGAGGACAACCAATTCGACGGGCTGCGCGCGTTGGCCGGACTTCTGGGCAAAACGTGCGTACGAGCGGAAGTGCGCCAGTCCAACGCGCTCGAGCTCGAATTCGATGACGGATCGCGCATAGTGGCGAAGCCGCGAGACGAAGTCGAGTCGTGGGAGTACACCGCTGTGAACGGTTCGACGATGATCTGTTTGCCCGAAGGCGATATCGAGTCCATGCCTAGGCCGTTCCGGCGTACACCGTCCCCCGCAACGGCGGGACCACCGTCCGAAGGTGCGACCGTGGTGAAGATCTCGGTCGGGCAGGACAGCGGTATCGAATTCTCCGACCGCACAGTCCTTCGAACGGACGTGCCGTTGGATTCCGCCTACTTGATCCTTCGTGAGAGTGTCGTGTCGAGCCACCTGATCGAGAAGCGGCAGCAGATCGAACTGTCCTCCGGATACTTCCTTCCTCTCGGCAACTAGCGAGATTGCAGGAAGTCCACTACCGCTTCGGTTTGACCCAGGACCGCATGGCCGATTCCGGCGAGGACGGTGACCGAGGCGTCGGGAATGCACCGGGCGACTCTGTCGGCCGACTCGGCCGAGTCCATCATCACGTCGCGATCGCCGACGATCAGCTGTACGGGCACCGAAATCTTCTGCAGCGCAGAGTCGGAGAAGATCGGTAGCGTGCCTGTCCTGGGGTTGAAGTTCGAGAAGACCAACGTGACATCGTCGAGGATCCCGTCCGTTCCTGCACTGCCGAGGCCGGTGACCAGTTGTGCGGTCTTTCGTCGACCGCGGCGTCCGAGGGCACCCAGGAGTAGGGCCTTGGGGAGCCATCGCCATGTCTGCCTCCCTATTCCGCCGGGGCACAGCAGCGTCATGCGCGTTACTCGAGATGGTCGACGAATCGCGTAATCGAGTGCGGTCCATCCGCCGAGCGACATCCCTACGAGCGCGACGCGCTCGACCCCGAGAGCGTCGAGTACCTCGTCCAGCCACGAGGCGGTGGCGTCGGACTCGAGCGGTAGGCGGACGGGTGCACTTCGACCAGGTTCGCCGAGAAGATCCACCGCATAGACCCTGAAAAGGGCTGCCCAGCTGCCGATGTCGCCGGCCCACGTACTCGCGTTCGCGCCGGAACCGTGGAGCAACACCACGGGCGGCGCCCCGGCGGGTCCGGAGGCGAGGACAAAGGTCTCACCCGCGCGAGTAGGGACACAGAATTGCTCGGTAGCGACGGGCAACTGATCCAGTTGTTCGGCGTATCGCTGCTGAATCTGCGATTCACCGTCCGCTGATTTGTAGATTTTGGTCATCAAAAACTCCTTCGACAACCTTAAACTACTCTATAAAGCGTCGAATAGGGAAGTAGAAGGAATCAGAAGGGGAACGATAGATTCTCGGTCACATAGGTATGGAACCGTGCGGTCGCCGCAGTCGGCCGTCGCCTACCCGTCACGAGTCCGATGTCGCGCACGCGACAGCCGGACAGTGGGACGGCGACCACGCCGGGATCGACGGACTCCGCGATCGGCAACAGGGCGATGCCGAGGCCGGTACGGACCAGAGCGCGGATCGTATCGATCTCGTTGATTTCGAATGGAACTCGTGGAGTGAAGCCTGCCTCCCGGCACCATGTGTCCAGCAGTGAACGAAGCTGGAATCGAGGAGGGCTGGCCACGAACGGTTCGTCGGCCAACTCGGTGATATCGATCTGGGTGCGGTCTGCGAACGGGTGAGTAGTCGGAACGTGCAGAAGGAGGCGTTGGCTGCCGAGGACGGTCGCGTCGAGGTCGTCGGGCGGCGGGATCACCACGGCAACGTCGAGCCGGCCGTCCCGGATCATCTCGGCCAGGGCCTCGCCGTGCGCTTGTGCGAGGTGGACCCGGATGCGAGGGGCGCAGTCGTGAAAGCCGGCAAGGAGCGACCCGACCGACTGCGGTCCGAGCGTGAGTGGGAATCCGAATCGAACCAGTCCACTCTCTGGGTCGGCATCGGCGCGCACCGCGGCCAGAGCGTTGTCGAGTTCCCTCATCACGTGGTGGGTGCGCTCGTACAGTTCGCGACCCGACGTGGTGAGCGCCACCCCGCGGCCGGCAGGTTGCAGCAGCGCGAACCCGAGTATCTTCTCCAGCGCGCGTACCCGCCTGCTGACGGACGACTGCGGCACGCCGAGCACCTCGGCGGCGTGCGTGAGTAGTCCTTCGGTTGCAACGGCATCGAATGCGGCGAGCAGCGGGGCAGCGGACTCGACGCGGGAGTTCGTGAACTCATCCATTTTCGGATGATATATCCGTCGATATCTCATTGGACGGATGATTCGCGTCGAGCGACGATGAATGCCATGAACTCGCAGGCGGAAATTCTGGACGTGGCGCTCATCGGGGGCGGAATCATGTCGACGACGCTCGGTGCATTGATCGGTACCGTGCTGCCGAACAGGTCGATTGCGCTTTTCGAGCGGCTGGACCATCTGGCCGGCGAGAGTTCCGGGCCGTGGAAGAATGCGGGGACCGGGCACGCGGGACTGTGCGAACTCAACTACATGCCCGATCCCGAGGATCCCAGCAGAGCCGAGCAGATCGCTCGCCAATTCCACGTCTCGCGCCAGTTCTGGTCTGCGCTCCCCGCTCTGAATTCATCGTTCCTGAATGCGACGCCGCACATGAACGTTGTTTTCGGAGAAGCCGATATCGAGTACCTGCGTCGTCGGTGGTCGACGCTGCGTAGCCTTCCTATGTTCCGTGCGATGGAGTTCACCGACGATGCGGACACAGTTCGGCAGTGGGCTCCGCTGCTGATGGAAGGAAGGCCACCGGAGGAGAGGGTGGCTGCTACGCGGCACGCCGGCGGTACAGACATCGACTTCGGCGCCCTCACCGAATCGCTCGGGCAGTCCATGGAGGCCGCCGGATGCATGATGAGAACCGGACACGACATAACACGCGTGCGACGCGGGTCCGACGGGATATGGACGCTGTCGGGTCGAATAGTGAATTCACGCAAGCAGTTTCACGTGCGCGCACGATTCGTGTTCGTCGGTGCCGGGGGTTACGCGCTCCGCCTCCTTCAGAAGGCCGGCATTCCGGAGATCGACGGGTACGGCGTGTTTCCATTCGGCGCGGAATTCCTACGCACCGATGTAGCAGACATCGTCGATCGTCACGACGCCAAGGTCTACGGAAAGCCGTCGCTGGGGGCGCCGCCGATGTCACTGCCGCACTTGGACAAACGAATGGTCGACGGCAGAGGTTCGTTGATGTTCGGGCCCTATGCCACGTTCAGTACCCGGTTGCTCACGCACGGTCGTCTACGGGATCTCTTCACGACCGTTCGACCGCGCAACCTGCCGGTTCTGCTGTCGGTCGGTCTGCAGAACCTGCCACTCGTCCGGTACCTGGTAGGCCAGCTCCTGTCCTCCGACGCGAAGAAGTTCGATCAACTGCGACAGTTCTATTCGGCCGCCGACCCCGCTGACTGGCATCGGATCCAGGCGGGACAACGAGCGCAATTGATCAAGCCCACATCGAGGTTGCGCGGCGAGTTGATGTTCGGTACCGAAATCATCATTGGCGCCGACGGGAGCATCGCCGGCCTGTTGGGCGCGTCTCCGGGCGCATCGATGGCACCGGCGGCCATGATCGAGGTGCTGGAACGGTGTTTCGACAGCGAACGAGCCGAGTGGGAGCCACGGTTGCGCCGACTGATTCCTGCAGCCTCCCAGCCGTCCTCGACGAGGTGATCGGATGTCCCCTGCGCGCTATGGTTTGAGCACTGATTGCCCGAGGAAGTCGCATACTTGGAGGGCCAGGGCCAGGTCGAGTTTGTCTCGGTTTTCGGTGTGGTCGAGTGCTTTGTTGATGCGGTACTTGACGGTGTTTCGGTGCAGGTTGAGTTCTCGGGCTGTGTGCAAATGGCTTTCACCGTGGTTGAAGTACGCGTTCAACGTCCTTCGCAGCGTCGCCGCGCTGTCGGTGTTCTCGGCCAACGGTCCGAGAACCTCCCACACCCAGGCTCTGGTGGATTCGAGGTCTTGCGCGAGTAACGACACGACGGCGACGCCTTTGTCTCCGAACCCGACAACCGACCGCGTGGGAGTTCCTGGGACCGTTGCCACGGTGTATGCCGCACGGGCCTGCTCGTGGGTTCGGCGGAATCCGTTGATCCCGTTGGCCGGTAGGCCGGCCGACATTCGTGTCCACTCGTCGAGTTCGAGTTCTGCAGCCAGCTCGGCGGTGTGGAGAGCCGCGGTGCGTGTACCGAGTGGTATCCAGGCCCAGACAGTTCTGCGATCGATCGCGGTGATGATCGGAGGCCCGTTGGAATGCAGGAACGAGGCGGTGGTACGGGCAACTCGATCGATGGAGTTGAGCGTCGTGACTGCTTCGGGCCCGTTGTTCCATACGACCAGCGCCAGGTGGTTCTGATCGAGCAGGTAGCCGGTCTCGGCTTGGAAAGTCTCGGACGACTCACCATTGTCTGCAAGCAACGTGTGGATAGTGGACGAGTGGACGTTTCCCTGGGCGCCGATCCACCGCCTGCGTTCGTTTTCGTACGCGTCGAAGACGAACAGAGTGATCCAGTCGATGTAACCGTAGATGACATCGGAAATGTGTTTGAGTACTGCGAGATCGAGGGGACTGTGGAGATTCAGAGCCTGGACCTCGTCGAAGCAGATGCGCATCATGTCGTTCTGGCCCATGTGATACGCCCGAACAAGAGAATTCGACGGTACGTCCCGTTGCGCGAGACGCAGGGCGTACTCCACTGCCGCAGTGGTCGGTTGAAGATGATCGATCGGTATGTCGTTCGCCAGGATGTGAATTATCGTCGAGACGTTTCCGTGTACCGACGATTCCAGGAGTTCCATCAGGATCGGGTCGTCGTCGAGCCGGTCGATTTCGTGCGCTAGAAGCGAGGCCATCGACCGTGCGATGTCACTCTCCCGTTGACCGAGTGAGTGCGCGATTTCCGCGACGATGACGAGAAGTTCTCGATCCGCAGATGCCGGTACACGGGCGAGCCGACGCCGTGCGCCCACTCGGCGCTCGTGTGGTGTCGGACTGGTCACTGCACGTCCTTTCCCTTACGCCGTAGGTAGCGAAGAGCGGATTCTGCGGCGTTGGCTCCGCACATTCCGTGTGCGCCCGCACCTGGGGGTGTCGATGCCGAGCACAGGAATGCCCCCGGGACGCCGATGCTATAGGGATCGAGGGCGATTCGCGGGCGGAAGACAACCTGGATCTCGCTGTTCGCGCCTCCGATGATGTCTCCGCCGAGATAATTCGGATTGGATGCTTGCAGATCGGAGGGTGAGGTCACGACGGTGGCGACGATCTTGTCCCGGAACCCTGGTGCGAAACGCTCGATCTGTCGGACCACGGCCTCCGTCGCATCACCGGTGTATCCGTTGGGCACATGTGCATACGCATAGAGGGGGTTGATCGTCCCAGCGGATCGCGTCGGATCGGCCAGATACTGCTGGCCGACCAGTACGAACGGGCGGGACGGCATCACCCCCTGCGTGACGGCCTTCTCGTGTGCGGCGATCTCGTCGAAAGAGCCACCCAGATGGACGGTGCCGGCACGAGCACAACCCGGGTTGGTCCACGGCACATCACCGTCGATGGCAAAGTCGACCTTGAACGCGGCTGGGGCGCAGCGGAACTTGCTATAGGCCTTCACTACCCGTGTGGGTAGTGCATCGCCGTAGATGCTGTGTGCTCCGCGGGGTGACGTGTCGAGAAGCACCACATCCGACCGTGGAATGTCGGAGGCCGTTCGGACTCGGACACCGGTGTCGATCTTGCCGCCCCAATCGAGCAGCATCGAAGCCAGCGATTGGGCGATCGATCCGGAGCCACCTTCTGCCACCGGCCACCCGTACCGATGGCCGGATGCGGTGATCATCAGCCCCACCGCCGAGGTGGCTGGGCGGTCCAGACGGTAGTAAGCATGGGCTGCCACACCGCCGAACAGCGCTCGTGTTTTCTCGGTACGCCACCATCGTGCAGCCACGGTGGCCGGTAACAGTGCCCGTGGACCGAACGCAGCGAGGGCCAACGGGTGCCGCGGCACATTCGCGATGGGACGCATCAGGTCCGCCGCGAGCTTGTCGAAGTTGCGGGCAATGTCTCCGAACATCCGATGCCAGCGGTGCCCGTCCGCTCCGAGACCATCGGCAGTTGCGTCGATCGAGCGGTGGATGAGTCCGGCGTCGCCGTCGTCGAGTGGATGTGCGCAGTCGATGTCCGCCCATTTCCAGTTCAGGCCGTAGCGTTCGAGATCGAGGGTGGCGAGGTAGGGAGAGCCCGCGCCCATTGGGTGGAATGCCGAACACAGATCATGGATCACTCCCGGCACAGTCAGTTCGGCGCTGCGCGTGCCGCCCCCGATGGTGTCAGCAGCTTCGAGCACCTGAACGTCCACTCCGGCGCGGGCGAGGCGAACCGCGGCAGCGAGCCCATTGGGCCCGCTGCCGACGACGACGGCGGTGGTCATACCCGGTTGCCCCGCTGTGAGGTAGGTACAACGATGGAGTCACCGGTCTCTGTTGTAGTGGTGTCGCGCATCTTCGGTTCCTCCACAGTGCCAGGGTCGGTTGCGGCGCGGTTGGCGTCGATGTCCAATGTCCACGTCACGGTCATCGGGATGGGGCCGTTCGGCAACCAAGGCTGCTCGTTGATGGCATCGGCGACCTTGTACGTGCCGCGTTCGATGACTCCCAGTGCTGCGTCGATGACCTGATACTGCTGGTAGTCCTTGTGAATCGGCTGCGATTCGATCCATACGACGAGGAACTCGCCTGGAGCGAAATTGCATCGTCGCTGAATGGCCGCGATGAGTTTGTCGTCGTGCAGATGTCCGTCACCGAAGTTGAACGCGACGATCGAGTTGCAGGAGAACTCCCCCTCGCGCAGCGTGTACGTGTCGATGTCGTCGCCGAGGTGGTTCATCATCAGCGAGAACAGGGCGCGACCCTGGCTGTGAAGCGAACGCCATCCGAGCAGTTGGTGCATCACGACGTCGGCAACTTCTGGCGGATAGGTGGCGAGCAGCTGGGTGCGGGTGTTCTGGCTGGGCCGTTTGATGAACTGGTCGATCTTGTCCTCGCAGCCCGGAGCGAACGCCCAGGTGGCCGAGGCCCAGTTTCCGGCGTATTGCCGCATCGAGGGCAGGAACGAGACGAGGTCGGGTCGGAGGTTGCCCAGGATCGGGAAGAACATCAGCCCCGCCACGATGACGGCCAGCAGAGCGGGAGAGGAGAAGTCCCAGACGGCGTAGCCGTCGGCGTTGGGGAATCCGAGGAACAAGAACACCGATGCGAACGCGAACAGCAGGTTCCATTCCAGCGGAACGGCGAGCGGGAAGGTGGAGATGATGAACAAGTGGAAGGCGACCATCAACGCGACAGCGGCAAGCGCAACGACCGCGTTGGTGGTGAAGAGCAACACGAGAGGTGTTGCGACCTCCACCAGCGTTCCGAGTATGTGCCCGACACCGCCAGCGACTTTGGAGGGGCGGAGGTCGTGCGGGAAATTCCGGTAGTGCGCACGCTTGAGTGCAGTGGACGGGATCCAGGGGGTGTTCGACAGCATCGGTGGGATCACCATGGAGAAGTGGTGCCCGAGCTTGGAGATGCCGGCTCCGACCCACACGGTCACGATGAGCAGTTTGAGGGCGATGATCATGTCGACGAACGGCAGGAAGCCGAAGATCAGTACTGCCGGGAAGTACTGTTCACCACGGGCGGCGATGAAGATGACCTTGTCGCGCAGGCCGATCACTATCAGCAGTGCCGCGAGCGAGATCATCAGTGCAGGACGTACGAGACCGGCGTTGTCGGTGATCGCGGTGTCGATGGAGCTGGTGTGCACTCCTGGAAGGGCCAATGCAACAACGATATTGATCAGAATCGCAGCGTAGACGACGACGTCGAACACGGTGCGCGTATCCCCCGTGGTGAGCGGAACCTTGCCCGGCCACGGTGGCAGGCGAATCGTCCCGGGGCGCAGCCAGAACAGAGCGCCGCCCATCATGGGTTTGAAGTGTCCGGCCAGAGGTCCCCAGGATCCGCCGAGCCCTACCGATTCGAGCAGGAGGGTCCAGAGCAACAACTTCTGGTAGACGACCGGTTCGTTCCACCACGTCGAGATCTCGAACGGATTGTGTCCGGTGGTGAGTGTGGCGACCGCGACTCCAGCGCCGAGGTAGAGAACGAGCAATTTGAGAATGTAAATGGTGTGGACCATCTTCGGTGTTCCGAATCCGTGGTCTGCCCAATGCGTCGACATTGCCCTGAGGCGGTCTCGGAACGGAAGGTCGAGGAAAGTAGCAGGGTCGACCGGTGGGAAATTTCCTTCTTTGAATCCCATGCGAATGCTCCTGTGTAGGAAGTGAATCGTGCAGAGGTGGTGCAGAATGCGAACTGGTCAGCTCACGGTTTCGACCGCGGACGTCCGCAACGCCAGGCGTAGACCGGGCTTGTCGATCTTGCCGACAGGGTTCCGAGGCAGCGCGTCGATGATGTGAATCGCAACGGGGAGTTTGATTTTCGCTATTCGCTCGCGTAGGTGGTCGAGTAGCTCGGCTTCGTGGACCGCCGCGTTCGGGTAGGTCACTACGTACGCAATGGGGACTTCCCCGTAGACGACGTCCGGTGCTCCGACGACCGCAGCTTCGAGGATGTCTGCATGGGTGGCGAGTGCATTCTCGATCTCCTTGGGGTAGATGTTCTCGCCACCGCGGATGATCATGTCTTTGATGCGGTCGATGAGCGTGAGGTATCCGTCCTGGTCCAGTCGGCCGACATCACCGGTGTGTAGCCACCCGTCGACCACTGTGCGTGCTGTCTCGTCGGGGCGGCCGAGGTAGCCGCGCATCACATTCGGCCCGGCGATCAGGACTTCGCCGACGGTGCCCATCGGCAGGAGCGTTCCCTGCTCGTCCGCGATGGCGATTGTCTGACCAGGCAGTGCTGGGCCGACCGTACCCAGTTTGCGAACGCCGTTCGGGGGATTGCACGCAGAAGCGCACGTTCCCTCTGTGAGACCGTATCCCTCGACAATTGCCAGGCCGAACCTCGATTCGGCTCTGTCCAGTAGTTCCTTCGAGATCGGTGCAGCGCCGCAGACCGCGAACCGCAAGGACGACGTGTCACGGACGACGTCGTCGGGCTGAGAGGCCAGAAGTGCGTAGATGGTGGGCACCGCCGAGAAATAGGTGGGCCGGAGCCGCTCGACATCGTCGAAGAACCGTGATGGCGAGAACCGTCCGGTGATACTGACCTGCCCGCCGACGAGCAGGGGTGCCAGGACACTCACGCAGATTGCGTTCACATGGAACAGTGGCAGGATCAGCATGCAGTGGTCGTCGATCGTCAACGAAAAGTGCTGCGCCATAGCCGAAGCCATGTACTCCAGATTTGCATGCGTGAGTTCGACCCCTTTCGGGCGGCCGGTCGAACCCGAGGTGTAGATCAACAACGCGAGATCGTCGAGGTCCGTTTCGCCGAAGCTGGCGTCGCCGTCGAGTGGTGCTCCAGTGTCGATCTCGATCTCGTCGATCGAGATGACCGGGTATCCCGGCACCGGACTGGGATCGTCGGTGACCACCAACAGCGCATTCGCGTCGTGGATCTGGTACAGCGCTTCTGGCTGGGTGAACGTGGGGTTTACCGGAGTCGCGACCGCTCCGATTCGCCATGCCGCCATCATCGCCGTCAGCAGTTCGACGCGGTTCGGCAGCATCACCGCGATGACGTCACCTTTGCCGAGACCACGAGCGGACAACTGCGACGCGAAGGCGTCGACGCGGGTGGAGAACTCGCCGTAGGTCAACGCGGTGTTGTCGTCGCGAACGCAGGGACGGGTAGCGCGCTCGGCCCCAGCGTTCCACGTGAAATAACTGATGACGGACACTTTTTCGATCTCCTCACTGATGCTGTGATCCATGACACTAGTGAGGGTGGCCATGCACCAAAACGGCCTGCGAGGCCAGAGTTTGTGAAGTTGCTTGTCCTCTGCGCACAACGGGCGTCGAGACCGTGCCCTACCCGCTGGTGGAGGATGAACTCGAAGTTGTCATGACCAAATCCCTTGCGGAGCGGTCGCGGCGAGCGCCTCGATGAGGTCGCGCTGAATGTCGGTGGCGGGCGACGACGCATCGACAACCGCCGAGACCGGTAGTTGCAGTCTGTGCTGTGCCTCGGTACGGAAGACGAGCCCCGTCTTGGGCGTGCTCTCGGCAGTGCTCGCGTAGATGATCGACCAGCATTCCGGGTGATTGAGGAGCTCGGCGCTCGCGGTGTGATCGGGCGCGACCGGTGGTCCGAAGGCGAGCCGTAGACCGCTGCGCTTCATTGCTCCTTCGATGACCCGATGCAGCAGAATCTGTTCACTGCGCTTGGGTAGCAACAGTGGATACGCCGCCAGCTGCTCGAGGCTCGGATTGTCTTCACCCGCCAGTGGATGGCCGTCGGCGAGGACTACCACCAGATCCTCGGTCCACAACTCCGTCACGTGCAGACCGGATCGCTCCACGCTCCCCCGGATGAGCGCAACCTGGCAGTCGCCGGAAGTCACCGCTTCGATTTGCTCCGCGAATCGTTTCAACACGAAGTCGATCTCCGCCTCGGGATGGAGCTCACGCACCGCAACGATGGCGGCAATGGCATTGGCCGCGAAGGTCATGTTGCCGGTGAGACGGAGCTGGTTGCGGCTGCGCGCAGTCAAGGCCAGAGCTGTCTGCTCGAGTTCGACCATGTGACGCGCTACGGACACCAATTGTGCTCCTACAACGGTCAATCGAACCATACGGGAAGTCCGCTCGAACAATGCCTCGCCCATTTCTCGCTCGAGCTTGGCTATCTGGAGACTGATTGCAGATTGCGAGACATAACACCGTTCGGCAGCGCGCGAAAAGCTCAGTTCCTCGCCGACCGCAAGGAAGTACTTCAGTTGACGCAGCTCCACCGAGTCTCCATTCATGAGTTCTACTCATCAATGCTATTCCATCTTTCACGTTGATAGACCAGCGAGTGCGGGGTTCTATGGAGGGCATGGAAGCGGATATGTACGAGGTCGTCATCGTTGGATCGGGATTCGGAGCACTGGCAGCGGCCAAGTCCCTCGGCAAGGCCGGCGTGAAGTTCTCGCTCATCTCCAGCACTACCGAGCACCTTTTCCAGCCACTGCTCTATCAGGCTGCGACCGGAATGCTGTCGACGGGTGAAATCGCCCCGCCGATCCGGCGCATCCTTGCTCAGTACGAATCGGCGGACGTCCGTCTGGGCCGAGTCGTCGACGTCGACCCCGACAAGCACCAGGTCACCTACTCCGCAGCAGGTACTTCGCACACCATCGGTTTCGAACGACTGATCGTTGCCACGGGCGCTACTCAGGCGTACTTCGGGCGCGACGAGTTCAAGGACCGAACCTTCGCACTCAAGACCGTCGACGACGCGATCGCCCTGCGCGAGCAAATCCTGAGCTGCTACGAAACCGCGCACCTCACCACCGATCCGGTCGCCAAGAAGGAGCTGTTGAGTTTCGTCGTCGTCGGCGCCGGGGCGACAGGCGTCGAGCTGGCCGGCCAGATCAGGGATCTCGCGCACCGGTACTTCGCCGGATCTTTCCCCGACATCAGTCCCGACGAGGTCAGCGTCACGCTCGTCGACGGTGTGAAGGAAGTTCTGCCTGCATTCGGCGGCAAGCTGAGCACGTATGCCCGCGCGAAGCTCGAGAAGTCGGGAGTCGACGTCGTGACCGGAGCAATGGTCACCGACATCGTCGACGACACGGTCACCGTGCAGGACGTGGACACCAAGACCTCGAGGACCATCGCCGCCAAGACTGTCATCTGGTCGGCAGGAGTCCAGGCAAGTGACCTTGCGGCTACGCTCGCCGAGCGCACAGGGTGCGAAACCGACCGTGCAGGAAGGCTTCTCGTTCACGAGGACTTGACGGTCGGATCGGCGAAGGACATCTACGCGATCGGCGACGTGACGTCGTTGAACGGTCTCCCGGGTCAATCACCCGTAGCGATGCAGCAGGGCCGCCACGTCGCGAAGACCATCGTCGGCAAGGTCGATGCAGGTACGCCGTTCCGTTACGTCGACAAGGGCAGCATGTCGATCGTCGGGCGATTCAGTGCAGTCGCACGGCTTTTCGGCAAGGTCGACATGTCGGGGCCGATCGCCTGGGTCATGTGGCTGGCAGTCCACCTCATGTACATGGTGGGGTTCCGAAACCGATACGTCGCAGTGGTGTCGTGGTTGAGCTCGTACATCGGCGACAAGCGACCGCACTTCCAGTACACGGACAGGTGGGCAGTCCGCACCGAGGCACGAGTCGACGAAGAGCAGGACCAGGAGCGGCAGGCAGCCTGAACGAACCTCTCCAGATACCTGCGCGTAGGAGCGTCGGCCGTACGAGGTGCGAACGACGTACTCGACCTCAGCCCCCCGGCTCGGCTGCCGCTCAGGTCCACGAACCGTCAATGAACGACGTGGCAGCAGCTCGCACCTCGACGACTCCGAATTGTGCGCCGGGGCATCGTTCCGCCCACATCAACGCCGCGTCCTCGTCGGGAACGTCGATGACGAACACTCCGGCGACGCCTTCCTTCGTATCCGCGAACGGGCCGTCCTGAATCTGGAGATCCCCGGTTCGCAGCGTGACCGTCTTCGTCGCCGAGGACGAGGCCAGCACCTCGGCGGCGACGAGAACCCCCGCCGCCTGCAGCGCCCGCCCGTAGACGCCGAAGGCCTCCTGTATCTGGGTGATGACGTCGGCGTCGATCTCGCCTTCTGCGGGCTCTGCGTGGTTGAGAACGAGTGTGTATCTCATGACCGTCTCCCATTCGGTGTCGTTCCACTTCATGTCGTTCCACTGTGTACCGCGTCGTGCGGTCGCACACAGCTATGACGATCGGGACCGACCGAAATCGACACCTTGGTAGATCTACGGAATCAATTGGGACTTGTGACGAGGGTGCACCTGCGTCTTCGGTAGATCTCCTCGAATCCGACTGCACGTGCGGCCGACTGCTTCAAAACAAACTGTGAACCCGTTTGCTGCATTAGCGTGATCTTGCACACGCTGAGGGGCGTTTCACCCTTGGCATCTCACAGAACTGTTTGGGGGATGGATCGTGACGACACTCGAGGGGAAGCTGACCGAGCGCGAGACTCTCGGTGCCAAGCGTTCCGGCAGGCATCGTCGAGGCACGTTGTCTCAGGGCGCAGCTGCATTCTCGGATTGGTTCCATCAGCCGCACGACTACGAGTGGATCGTCGCACATCGCTCGGTCCGACACCTGCACACGGTCATTCGGGGTGTCTTCAGTCTCGCGACCCTTATCTTTGCGTTGACGTCGGCAATCATGCTGTTCAGCCCGCGCGGACCGCAGGTTCTCGAGGCGCGGCTGTGGGTGTGCTTCGTCCTCGTCGTGCAGGTCGCCGTCGCATACGTTCTTATCGTCTGTCCGGTGCCCAAGAAATACGGCTTCATTGCCTTCGGAATCTTCGGCGACGTCGGTCTCGCGTCCGTACTCGCCTGCTACGACGCGACAGCGGCGACCATGGGCAGTGCACTGTTCGTCATCACCGGTGCGTTCTGCACCTTCTTTCTCAGCCCTCGGTGGATGGTCGCCCATCTGCTGTTCTCGTGCGGCTTCGTCGTCTTCTCGGCGTGGCGCGGGTGGTCGAGCAGCGGCGAGCATCCGGCGACGACTCTCGCGGTGCTCACGGTAATCCTCACGGCAATCGCGGGTGTGCCGGTTTTCGCCCATATCGCATGGACCGCAATCGCCGGCGACGCTCGCCGGTCGGCTCGTGATCCGCTGACTGGGCTGCTGAATCGGCGTGGTTTCGATTCCGCAGTACTCGACCTGTGGGATTCGGCGGTCGGTAAGGACGAGTCGATTGCGGTTGCCATGGTCGACGTCGACAAGTTCAAAGCGGTCAACGACGTCTACGGTCACGACGCCGGTGACCGAGTGTTGACCGACATCGCACGCAGACTCGAACGAATCGTCGGCGACAGCGGGATCACGGCGCGAACCGGCGGTGAGGAGTTCGTCGTCGTGATGTCGGGTGAGCGCACTGCTGTCGAGTTCAGATTGCTGGAGGCGGTCGCAGCCGTCCACGACAAGGACGACGACGTTCCGATCACGGCCAGCTTCGGGGTATCCATCCTCGAATCGGACTCGGTGTTGCGGCACGCCGGCCAGTCCATCATCGGCCGAATGCTTCGGTCTTCGGATTCGATGATGTACCGCTCGAAGGCCGCGGGGGGCAACCAGATGTCCGTGCATTCCCTCTGAGGACGACTCAAACAAACTTCAAGTTGGTTTCAACGCTTGAAAATGGCCCGCGTGACTGTTTTGTGCGCTACCTTTCTGGGGCAGGGGCAGTGAACGACTGTGCTGAGAGGATGGGTTTGTCGATGGCAACAACGATGGTGTCCATGGATCCGACCGAGGGTCTGAGTTTGGGTGGGCAGCCGGCGTCGCACCAATTGCGTGTGTCGCGGGATACGACGAATCAGCTGGTAGAGCATATTGTCGGTACCACCGAGTGCCCGGATCTGACCGATGAGCTCGGACGCGGAGTTGTCGCCGACATCACGGCCGAATGCGTCGCACTCGCCGCCGATGTCCTCGACAGTGGAAGGCAGCCGTCGGCACCGCAGTTGGATCGCCTTCGTCGTGCGGCCGGCAAGTGGGCACGCATCGGCGTGCCCTTGGCACCAATCCAGCACGCGTTTCACGAAGGGTTCTCGGTCGGCCTTCGTTTGGTTGCTCTCCACGCCGTCGACGGTGAACATGAAGCCCTCGTCGATGGAGCAGTCTTGATGTTCGGTCTTCTCGACGTCGTCTCGGAAGCGGTCTCCTCGGCGTACCTCGACGAGTACAAGGCCGTCGCAGTCCAGGGCCAGGATCAGGCTCACGCAGTGGTCACGGCTCTGTTGGGCGGTGATCCTGCCGCCTCGGCGGTGGCAGAACGAAACGGTACCGAGTTGGCGGCCTCCTATGAGGTCGTTGCCGTTCATTTTCCGCCCCACGCGGACGAGACAGGTGCGCCCGGTGCCCGCGAAGCGGCGGCGTCCCGCAAGCTTCAGACGATCTCCGCAGCGATGTCCGACTACTTCTCTCCTGCTCCCCCATCGGCGATCCTGAGTCCGTCGGGTGGAACCATCCTGATTCCCGATGCGGCCGAGCACGCAGCAGAAGAACTCGTGTCTCTCCTGACCGACGCGGGCGGGGTGCTGGTCTCGGCGGCCGCCGCGACGGCGATACCCGAGCGTGTTCCCGGTGCTGCCGAGAACGCATACGAACTTCTCCGACTCGTTCAACGACTGAGTTACCGACCGGGTGTCTATCGAATTGCGGACTTGGCCTTGGAATTTCAGATCGCTCGCCCCGGAGTCGGGCGTCGACATCTGAAGAGAATGCTCGACCCGCTTCGTCGGGTGCCGGACTTGCTGCCGACCCTGGAAGCGTTTGTCTCCACCGAGGCAAACCGGAAGAAGGCAGCGACTCAGCTTGTGGTCCATCCCAATACCGTCGACTACCGACTCAAGCGCATCGAGCAGATCACCGGCATCGACCCGATGAAGTCCTCTGGTCTGCGCGCTCTGCACGCTGCGTTGATCGCCGACTCACTCGATCCGAAGAAGCCCACGTGACAATCACCCGTACCGCACCCGTCACCTCGATCGCAGCGCGAGCAGCTCTGATTGCGATCGACGACATGGTGCCGTGCTTTCAGCCGGTGGTGTCCTTGCAGTCGGATGCGGTAGTCGGAATCGAAGCGCTCGCTCGCTGGCCTACCGTCGAGGGTGTCGATCCTGCCGAGGTCTTCGCGCTCGCCCGTATTCGGGGTGTGGTGGCCGACATCGATTTCGCCTGTCGCACAGCCGCGGTGAAGGAAGCTCGTTCGGCAAACCTGACCGACGGCCTGGCGCTGTACCTCAACTACGAGCCGTCGGGTATCACCGATCGTGCACGTACCGAGGCGCATCTCGACGCGCTGGAATGCGAGGGCGACGTGGTTCTCGAAATCACCGAGCGTGGGCTCGACGGGGACCAGGAGCGTGTGCGCTCGATGGTCGATTCTGCGCGACGACGGGGCTTTTCGATCGCACTCGACGACGTCGGATCCAACCCCGGCACGCTGACGGCACTCACGTTCGTCGAGCCGGACATCGTCAAACTCGACGCATCGATTCTGCGTCGACCCTATTCGTTCCGCAGCGCTCGGGTGATGTCCGCAGTTCGTCGATACGTAGCCTCCAGCGGTGCCGTGATCCTGGCCGAAGGAATCGAATCGGAACGTGATCGGGCTCGGGCGATTCGGCTCGGAGCAACTCTCGGGCAGGGCTGGTTGTTCGGGGCCGCGTCGACGGGGGCGGATGTGCGAACGAGGTTCAGCTGAATTCCTTCACATTTTTCGCGAGCCCACTGTGCAAATGTGGTCGATCTCCCGGTTAGGTCGGCGGCCGTGGTGCCGACGAGTTGGGGATTGTCGACCTGTGCTGACTTCGCCAACTCGAGTACCTGGTGCACGGTCTTCTCCAGTGGGGCGAGGTAAACACTGTCGACGCCATCGAACGCAGCGGGAAGCGATTCGACTCGGCCGAGGTAGCCCTTCACCACCTCGACGCCGTCGGCGGGTCCGCGACCTCGGGTTTGTTGGTGAGCGCGCGGATGTCGCTCGCGCCCGCCGCGATCAAGTGATCGACGAGCATTCTTCCTATGTTGCCTGTAGCTCCGGTCACCAAGCCAGTCATACCGTACAACGTACGGTCAAATCGTTCGACGTGGGACGTGTTGCTTTCGGTAGCTAGGGGGAGTCGGTCGTGCGTGTGGATGGCGCGTCGAGGTTTTCGATCAAATTCAGCTGTGTCCCGTCGGGATCCACGAGGAACCCGACGCGCTGCCCCCAGCGCTGAAGCCGCACTGGATGCAGTCGAGGACGCCCGGCGGGCCTTACCACGACACCTGCATCCTCGATCTTTCGATACAGTTCATCGACATCGTCTACGCGGATGCTGCACATGAACGAGCTGTCTTCGGGCACAAGATCAGGAAACCGAAAGAACTCCAACCGGAGTGCTCCACGGTTGAGAATCAGCCAGCCATCATCTCGGTAGGCCAATTCGAACCCGAACCCGCCATAGAAGGTGAGCGTGTCATCGAAATCACGAGATGGCAGGTTCGGTACAGCATGGTCGGCCACAGCATCCAAGCGTACGACCTACCGGTGGACCTTGCAGCCACCTTGTATGTGACCGGATCCAAACAAGACGGTCTCACCATCGACGAGCTCGCGTGATAGCTACTGGGTGTACCCAGCCGTGTCGGGCCCGTGTTCGGCCCGAACCGCATCCACTGTCCGGCACCGGGACCGCGCACCTGAGGGCGACAAACACTGGCAGGACCGCCTCGTTTTCGAAGACGACATCCGACGTCGCTACTCAGCGACCGCATCCGCCGACTTCGACCCCAGCTACGTCGGCGAGCACTGGGACGAAACTACTGACCCGACCGCTGGCCACCGCCCTTGCCAGCCGATCCGAACCAACCAAAGAGGCCACGCATTGGGCTGTGACCCGTTCCCGTTTGGCATGGTGACGGCCTGGATCTGAGCTACGCCACCAACGACCTATTCGGAACTGGGAACGAGCGGCGCGACAGAGAGGGCGGGCCTCGGCTCCGTGCGGACGCGGAGGGGGATGCGTAGGTAGCCGAGCCAGGAGAAGTCGAAGCGACGCAGAACCGTACGACGGGCCAGGGCGAGGAGGACCGCGGCACCGGTCACCGCCATCCAGGCCGGCATCGGGTAGAGGGCCAAGCGTTCACCCAAACCGAAGTGGAGTGTCTGGGCGAGCATCAGGATGGCCCCGACAACTCCGACCAGCGCGCACAGAGCGGACCACAACGCGACCATCCGACGCTCGTGCCAGAGGTGCCAGGCGATGAGTACGAGAACCACGTGTCTGGCGACGAAGCCGGGCATCACTGCAGCCCAGTGCGTGATGGTTCCGTCGTTCGCGGGGAACAGTCCCGTCGCCGCGGTACTGACTGCGATGACGACGGCGAGCGAGAGGATCCACTTCTTCGACCGCCCGTTCCGGATGTGTCGATGTAAGAAGTACGCGCCTACCAGCGTCAGCACTCCCAGCGCGACGAAAGTCGAATTCATGACGTCGTGCATCGGTGAGCACGAGTCCACCTCGCAGCTGGTGACTCCGAGAGAGCTGATCGAGTTTCGCGCGAAGCTGTAGGGTGTGCTCCACGCCGAGGCCGTGAACAGCTCTGCCAGCACGTAAGCGAAGCTCAGCACCCATGCGGTCCCCGCTGCAGCGTGGCGCAGATTGTGCGCAGAACTCGACGAGGTGATGGTGTGATCCTTCTGGCGAAGCGGACGAGGCCGGAGGGTCGACTGTACGTGGCCAACCTGAGAACACGCCCAGTCCTGGGCTACCGAGCTGGTCTGAGATCGATCATAACCTGAACTTCCACGGCGAGGCCCGTGAGGGCAGAGGCACACGTGGTACGCAGGTGCGCCGCAGACGCCACGAGCTCCTCGTGTGCGACTCCGCTGTTGTCGGTGACGCCGGAGATCCTGAGTACGCGCTGCTTCTTGACATCCAGCACCCGGCCGCTCGCCGAGGCAATTCCAGGAGTCGACTCGAACTCGGCTGCCGCATTCTGTGCAGCCGACACGAGGTCGACACTGGCGTGTTCGTCGTTCTCGCTGACCAACCTGGCAGGCTGCCGTCTCGGCCGGTGCGCGTACAGCCACCGAAGACCGATGACCAGCACCAACACGGCGGCAACGGTCAGAGCCCACGGCCACCACGCCATGTCCGCCCAGCTGCCGGGTGACCACGTCTCGAACGTTCTGCGGGCATCGTGAACCTGATCCGGAAGTTGTCCGCGCTGCCACGCGGCAGCAGCTCCACCGATAGCCATGAGCACGGCGCCGACGACGACGGTGGCCAATCGATCGAAGACAGCGGCACCGGTACCGATGGACGAGATCCGTGTGCGTCCCGGGCGCCGCCCGAGCCATACTCCCTCGGAGTCGGACAGACGGTGTGTCTTCTTTCGTGGCAGGAGGGCGAGGACGACGAGTATCAACCCCAGTACTGCGATAGCGATCCCGACCGGTAGCAATGCCGACGACACAGTCGAATCGACGAGTGTGTCGAGGAGCGGGCTGATCCATGCGGTACCCGAGATCGCGCCGAACTCGACGAGAGCGTCTCGCCCGAAAATGATGCCGAGAACGCACAGGGCAACTGCAAGAAGCACCGCGATCGGTGTCGCCCTCGGCGCTGCTTTCGGGGTCACTCGACTCTCCTGGTGGTAGTGGAATTACGTTCGGGTGCAACGTAATGAATGCGGACATCGACCGCGTCGACGTCGAGGCCACTGGCCCGGACGAGGTCCTCGGACACTGCGGTACGAATACGAGATGCGACGTCGGCGATCGGCGTCGGCCATCGCGTTGCGGCCTCGACCGTCGCCGTGACCCGTCCGCTGCGCACGGATGCCTCGACGTGTGGAAGCGTGCGCGCCGTCAACCCACCGGCAACGCGTTCGACACCCGAGACACGTCCGGCTGCGATCTCGGCGATACGCGTGACGACGCGTTCCCGTACTTCGAGGGTGCCCCGCGTAGCGTCGCCGCCTGGTTCGCTATCGGTCATGCCTGCGTCCGCGAGAGAACGCCGATACGTCGAGTTCGCCGTCGATGTACCGGCCGACTGCGAAGCCGGCTACAGCGAGGACGACTGCGAACAGGAATCCGGTGAATCCGCCTGCTGCAGCCGCGATCGCCAACAGAAGTCCTACGAACAGACCGATGGTCGAAGTCGTCATGATGTGATGTTGCTCCTGGCTAGATCTCGAAGTAGCGCTTGGATCGCACCCGGTTGAGGGAGCGTACGACTGCTGTTGTGACTGAACGCTTTCGGTGCTTCCACACGCTGCGTCGAAAAGTGATGGGTTCGAACGTGGAGGGCTCCGTGCCGAATGTGGCGGGCGCCGTGCCGAATGTGGCGGGCGCCGTGACGAACCTGCGTTCCACGGCCGCGAGTTCGGCCGCGTAGACGTCGGGGTCTCCCCCGACGTCCGGGTGATGTGCGCGGGCAACGGCTCGGCGAGCAGCCGTGTGTTCGGCAGATCGGGTCATACTCGAACTACGTCCTCCACGGTCACGTGAACGGGCCCGGCCGACAGCGCACTGACGGCTGTACGGATCGCATCGGCCGTCTCACGAATCGAACTACCGGCGGCGACAGACACATGGACTTCGACGCCGTCGTCGCCGATCCGGATACCCGACACCCGCCTGCCCGGCAGATACGTGGCCGCTTCACCGAACATCCCGCCGTGCAGGCGGGCGACACCTGATATCGCCAGCACTGCATCGGCAATGACTTCGGAGATGTCGGGTTGCTCGGTCACTGAACTCGAGTTCCCGTGACTTCCTGACCCTCGTCGTCACCTTCGTCGAGGAAGACATCGTGCACGACGATGTTGACCTCGGTGACCTCGAGGCCGGTCATCCGTTCGACGGCGGTGATCACGTTGCGACGGATGCCCGACGCGAGATCGGCGATGGACACGCCGTACTCGGCGACGATGTCGATGTCGACGGCTGCCTGGCGCTCGCCGACCTCGACCGACACACCCTGTGACTGGTTGACGCGCGCACCCGGAATCCGCTCGCGCAGAGCGCCGATCGCGCGGGACGTGCCGCCCCCGACGTCGTGGACACCCTCGACCTCACGTGTCGCGATTCCGGCGATCTTCGATACGACCGTGTCGGCGATGGTGGTCCGCCCGGTGGTGCTCACGAGCGCGGAATCGGTCTTGGGAGTCACTGCAGTCTGCGAAGATGCGGCGTCCGACTTGTCCAGTGTCTGGCTGCTCATTGTTTCTCTCTCTTCGAGTGCGATTGTGTCGGAAGTAGGTCGTACCCAGAATCCGAAAGAGCACGCCTGAGTCGGGTGATCTGGGACACAATGCGCCATCCCTGGTAGAACGGTGTCGTGAACGACGAGGCGTTGCGGACGGACCACGTCCTCGTCAGCAACGCAGCTCTCGGCGACACCGATGCGTTCGAGCAGATCGTTGCGCGGTACGGCCCTGAGATGTTCCGCTACGCAAGCAACATGCTGTCCGATCACGGTGCTGCCGAGGAAGTGGTGCAGGACGCGTTTGTCGCAGCGTGGAAGGGTCTGGACACCTTTCGGGGCGATTCGAAGCTGCGGACCTGGTTGTTCTCGTTGGTGTCCCACAAAGTGGTGGACCACCGGCGCAAGCGAGCCGTGGCGCCCGCCGAGGACTGGATCTTCGAGCGAAGCAGCACCGATGCCACCGGAGACCCGGAGAAGAGCGCGACGGCCGAGAACTTCATGGAAGATCTCGGCCGTGCCTTGGCCGAGTTGCCGTATCGCCAGCGTGCGTGCTGGTTGCTGCGTGAGGTCGAAGGGATGACACATCCGGAAATCGGGCAGATCATGACATTGTCGGCTGGTGCAGTTCGCGGGCAGCTGCAACGAGCACGAACAACTCTGAGCGAAAGGTTGGCGGCATGGCAGTGATGCGACGATGACGCCGGACCCCGACTCGATTCTGGACCGGGCCGCCCGCGAGCTGCGGGACGCACCCGAGGAACCGCGCTGGGTGGACATCAGCAGCTCGATCATCTCCAAGGTCCGAGCCACGACGCGACGCACGTGGCCGGTCGACGCGTCGTATCCCACGTCTCCCGTGGGCCGCGAGGCCGATTCGCTGCGCGTCAGCGACCAGGTCGTTCGCAGAGCAGTGCTTGGGGCGCTCACCGGCGTTCACGGATGTCAGCCGACCGACATATCGCTCTATCTCGACGATCACACGTGCACCGGAATGTCGATCGCCGTCGTCGGTGCCTACGGCAGCGATCTGCAAGCGGTCGGAAACGATCTGGCGCGCATTGCCATCGGCGTGGCGGCGGACACCCTCGGGGTCCCGCTGGTCCGTTCGGACGTCGACGTTCGCGTCGACGACATCGACGTGTAAGAACTTCGTCAAGAACCGCTGCTGAGGGCGTAAGCGCTACGTAAGGAACTCGTCCGCGGCCGGGACGAGAGCCGATGCTTGCCCGATGACTGAAATCGTGCTTGTGGGTCTGGCTGCACTAGCCGTGATCTACCTTCTTGTGGCGCTGCTCGATCCAGAGAAGTTCTGATGGGCGGCCTCGAGATCCCCATCGTGATCGCAGTGCTCGCCGCTGCGTATGTGCCACTAGGTGACTACATGGCCCGGGTGTTCGACGCTCCCCGTGACGGCCGCGTCGAGTCGATGCTCTATCGGCTGTGCCGCATCGATCCGAAGGCCGAGCAGACCTGGGTGGGATACGCCACGAGCCTGCTTGGATTCTCCGCCGCGAGCCTGATCGTGCTCTACGTCCTGCAGCGCATCCAAGGGGTGTTGCCGCTGAACGGTGGACTGCCAGGGGTGAGTCCGCTCGTGGCGTTCAACACCGCCGCGTCGTTCGTCACCAACACCAACTGGCAGTCCTACGTTCCAGAGACGACCATGTCGAACCTGACGCAGCCCCTCGGGCTGGCGGTGCAGAATTTCCTGTCCGCCGCTGTCGGATTGGCGGTCGCCGTTGCGCTCGTCAGAGGGTTCGTACGGGTTCGCTCGCGCGGTGAGATCGGCAATTTCTGGGTCGACCTGACGCGGGGGACGTTGCGGATCCTGCTCCCGCTGTCCTTGCTGGTTGCTCTGATCATGTTGACTCAGGGGGTTGTTCAGTCGTTCTCGACCGGATTCGTCTCTACCGGAGTCGACGGAACGACGGTCAAGAATGCACTGGCTCCCGTCGCGTCGCAGGAGTCGATCAAGGTAGTCGGAACCAACGGTGGTGGCATTCTGGGCGCCAACTCGGCGCATCCGTTCGAGAATCCCACTCCGCTGACGAACGTCGTGCAGATCATTGCGCTGCTGTTGGTTCCCGTCGCACTCACCAGGACGTTCGGGACGATGGTCGGCAACCGGAAGCAGGGGCTGACTCTCCTGGCCGTCATGGCAGTGCTGTGGGGTGGACTTCTCGCCGTCACGCTCACCGCCGAATCGGGTGCGCGTGGTGTCGCGGCGCAGGCTGCAGGCGCCATGATGGAGGGCAAGGAAGTTCGGTTCGGGATACCTGGATCTGCGTTGTTCGCGGTATCCACGACCGGAACATCCACTGGTGCAGTCAATTCCGCTCACGACAGTATGTCGTCGCTCGGTGGTGGCGCGGTGCTGCTGAACATGCTGCTCGGCGAGATTGCGCCGGGTGGAGTGGGAAGTGGGCTGTACGGTTTGTTGGTTCTGGCGATCATTGCGGTCTTCGTCGGCGGTTTGCTCGTCGGGCGAACACCGGAATTGTTGGGCAAGAAGCTCGGTCGTCGCGAGATCACGATGGCTGCACTGTCCGTGCTCGTCATGCCGGCGCTGGTGCTACTCGGCACGTCGATCACCGTGATTCTCGACTCCACGCAGGGTTTTCAAGGCAATTCCGGTGATCCTGGCACTGCAGGGGCGATCCACGGTTTCACCGAGGTGCTCTACGCGTACGCCTCCGCGTCCAACAACAACGGCAGCGCGTTCGGTGGTCTGACGGTGACGAGTGAGTGGTTCCAGATATCGCTGGGTCTGGCCATGCTCCTCGGTCGCTTTCTTCCGATCGTGTTCGTGCTCGCGCTCGCCGGTTCGCTGGTCAAGTCCAAGCGCACCTCGGCAGACGTCGGAACGCTCCCCACCACTGGCCCACTGTTCGGTGGATTGTTGCTGGGCACAGTCGTTCTCGTGTCGGCTTTGACCTTCTTCCCGGCGCTTGCGCTCGGCCCTATCGCGGAGGCTCTTCGATGACCGGATTGTTGACCGCTGACGTTGTAGTCGGCGCATTCCGAAAGCTGGACCCTCGCCACCTCGCACGGAACCCTGTCATGTTCATCGTGTTCGTCGGTTCGATCGTCACCACCGTGCTCGCAGCCATGGAACCTACGGTGTTCGCCTGGGCAACGGCGGGCTGGTTGTGGTTCACGGTGCTGTTCGCCAACCTGGCCGAGTCGGTGGCCGAAGGTCGAGGCAAGGCGCAGGCCGCGAGCCTGCGAAAGGTCAAGCAGGACAGTTCTGCTCGACGCCGAGGCGCCGACGGTGTCGTGACCGAGGTGCGTGCGGCGGAGCTCTCGGTCGGTGACGAGGTGATCGTGTCGGCAGGTGAGGTGATCCCAGGGGACGGAGATGTGATCGACGGAATCGCCTCCGTCGACGAGTCGGCGATCACCGGCGAATCGGCACCGGTGGTGCGGGAATCCGGTGGCGACAGATCGGCAGTCACCGGCGGAACCACAGTGCTCTCCGACGAGATCGTCGTTCGGATCACTGCGGCGCAGGGAGAGACGTTCGTGGACAGGATGATCGGACTCGTCGAGGGTGCAAGCAGGCAGAAGACACCCAACGAGATCGCGCTCAACATCCTCCTCGCGTCGTTGACGATCGTGTTCCTTCTGGCCGTCGTCGCAATCGGACCGATGAGCGTCTACGCCGGAGACTCGCAGAATCCGATCCGCCTGATCGCTCTTCTGGTGTGCTTGATCCCGACCACTATCGGCGCGCTGTTGTCCGCCATCGGTATCGCCGGAATGGACCGATTGGTGCAACGCAACGTGCTGGCGATGTCGGGTCGAGCCGTCGAAGCAGCCGGCGATATCGACACGCTGCTGATGGACAAGACCGGAACGATCACCTTCGGAAACCGTCGTGCGACGGGTCTGCACCCCGCGCCGGGAGTCGACGCGGAAGAGCTGGCAGGTGCAGCTCGGTTGTCCTCGCTCGCCGACGGCACTCCCGAGGGCCGCAGCATCGTCGAATTGTGCTGTCGTGATTTCGGAATGATCGATACGGCCGACGAGACCGAACGTGCGGGAGAGTTCGTCGCATTCACCGCCCAGACACGAATGAGCGGCATCGACATCGACGGCAGGAGTATCCGAAAGGGTGCGTCCGACTCTGTCGCTCAATGGGTTCGCTCGGCCGGCGGTTCGGTGGATCACGCGCTCGAGAGTTCGGTCCACGACATCGCTCAGGGCGGCGGTACACCTCTCGTCGTTGCCGAAGCCCGAGGCGGCACCGTAAGGGCGCTCGGCGTCGTCGAGCTGTCGGACGTGGTGAAGCCGGGGATCGCCGAGCGGTTCGGTCAGCTACGGGCCATGGGAATCAGAACCATCATGGTGACCGGTGACAATCCCTTGACGGCCAAAGCAATCGCCGCCGAGGCCGGGGTCGACGACTATCTCGCCGAGGCGACACCGGAGGACAAGCTCGCGCTGATCAGGAAGGAGCAGGACGGCGGTCGACTCGTCGCGATGACCGGAGACGGCACCAACGACGCCCCCGCCCTCGCGCAGGCCGACGTCGGCGTCGCGATGAACACCGGGACGTCTGCCGCCAAGGAAGCGGGGAACATGGTCGATCTGGACTCCGATCCGACCAAACTCATCGAGATCGTCGAGATCGGCAAACAGCTCCTCATCACCCGAGGCGCGCTGACGACCTTCTCGCTGGCCAACGACCTCGCGAAGTACTTCGCAATCCTGCCTGCAATGTTCGCGCCCCTCTACCCGCAGCTCGACGCGTTGAACATCATGCGGCTTGCGACGCCGGAGTCGGCGATCCTGTCCGCGGTCATCTTCAATGCACTCGTCATCGTCGCGCTGATACCGCTGGCGCTGAAGGGCGTCCGGTATCGCGCAGCATCGGCGTCGGCGCTGCTTCGACGCAACCTGCTGATCTACGGGGTCGGCGGCGTCGTGACGCCGTTCCTCGGGATCTGGCTCATCGACCAACTCGTTCGACTCGTCCCAGGGATCGGCTGATATGCGACTGTTCCGTAGTTTTCTTCGTCAGACACTGGCCGGCTTCGCAGTTCTGGCAGTGTTCACTGCACTCCTCGGAGTTGCCTATCCTGCGACCGTCTGGGTCGTCAGCAGGCTCGACACGTCCTCGGCGGAGGGTTCGCCGTTGCGAGACAGCAACGGATGCGTGGTGGGGAGCTCGTTGATCGGCCTCGACCCGCAGGTGCAGCAGGGAGAGCCGGACCCGTACTTCCACACGCGCACCACCGGATCGGTCGCCGACGACGACGCGTTCGCCCCGGGCGACCCGAGTGCCGCGCTCCCCACGAATCAGGGCCCCAACAGTGAACTGCTCGCGAAGTTCGTGGAGCAGCGCCGTGCGGCCATCGCACAGCGGGAGTCGGTGGATCCCGCGCAGGTTCCCGCGGATGCGGTGACCGGATCGGGATCGGGTATCGATCCGGACATCAGCGAGGAATACGCCGCCCTCCAGGTGGCGCGGGTTGCGAGGGTCAACGGACTGAGCGAGCACGACGTGGAGGCGCTCGTCCGCGAACACACGCACGGTCGGCAGTACGGTGTACTCGGAGCAGTGGCAGTCGCCGTGCCGGAGCTGAACGTGGCGCTCGGGTTGACTGCCCCATCGTGCGCGAGCGGAGAGGGATAGCCGACAGTGGAGCCAGGTGAGCTGCGAATCTATCTCGGCGCGGCTCCGGGCGTCGGGAAGACGCTGGCGATGCTGAACGAGGCGCACCGACGCATGGGGCGCGGGTGCGACGTGGTTGCCGCGGTCGTCGAAACGCACGGCCGCGATCGCACGGAGGCGGCGCTCGCTGGAATCGAGATGGTCGCTCCGATCGAAATCACCTACCGGGGCGTCGTTGTTCCGGAGCTGAACGTGGAGGCAGTGCTGGCCCGTAAGCCGGACCTGGTTCTGGTCGACGAGCTTGCCCATACGAACACGCCCGGATCACGGCACCCCAAGCGGTGGCAGGACGTGATGGAGTTGCTCGATGCCGGCATCGACGTCGTGTCCACCGTCAACGTCCAGCATCTCGAATCCTTGAACGACGTGGTTCGGCAGATCACCGGCGCCACCCAACGAGAAACAGTCCCGGACAGTGTGGTTCGCGGTGCTGCGCAGGTGGAGCTGGTCGACGTGACGCCGGAGGCTTTACGTCGCAGAATGAGTCACGGGAACATCTATGCTGCCGACAAAGTCGATGCGGCACTGAGCAACTACTTCCGTCTCGGCAACCTGACTGCACTACGGGAGCTTGCTCTGTTGTGGACCGCGGACCAGGTCGATTCCGCACTCGTGAAGTACCGCAACGACAATCGAATCACCGATACCTGGGAGGCTCGTGAACGCGTCCTCGTCGCGGTCACCGGTGGACCGGAATCGGAAACATTGGTACGGCGAGCCAGTCGGATCGCGTCGCGGTCGAGTGCGGAACTGATGGTGCTGCACGTGGTCCGGGGCGACGGACTCTCCGGGGTATCAGCTCCGCAGATGGGTGCGGTGCGCACGTTGGCCGCTGCGCTCGGCGCCACTATGCACAGTGTGGTCGGCGAGGACGTGCCGACAACCCTGCTGGAGTTCGCCCGCGGTGCCAACGCGACGCAGTTGGTGATCGGGACCTCGCGGCGCTCGCGTGCCGCCCGAATTCTGGACGAGGGCATCGGCGCCGCGGTGGTGCAGAATTCGGGCACGATCGACGTGCACATGGTGACCCACGACGAGCGCGCGCGAGGTTGGCGACTCCAGGTCGGCCGTGGCAGTCGACGCGTGTTGTCGTGGATCGCTGCGATCGTGGTGCCGTGTGTGGCGACGGGCCTGTTGACCGTCCTGGATTCACGGCTCGACTCCACCGGAGAAAGTGCACTGTTCTTCATGGTCGTGCTGTGCGTCGCGCTGCTCGGTGGCGTTGCACCTGCGGCACTCTCGGCACTGATCGCCGGGTTCTTGCTGAACTACTTCTTCACTGCACCGCGCTACAGTCTCACCGTCGCCGAACCTGAGAACTTCGTCGTCACCGTCGTCCTTCTGCTCGTGGCAGTGGCGGTGGCGGGATTGGTCGACGCCGCAGCCAGCCGCACACGCGAAGCCAGGTACGCATCCCGGGAAGCCGAACTGCTGACGTTGTTCGCCGGATCGGTGTTGCGAGGTGCCGATCTCGATGCGCTGCTGGAGAAAGTGCGCGAGACCTATGGGCAGCGTGCGGTGCTGCTCGTCGAAGAATCGACGGGCGTGACCGTCGGTGCAGTCGGTGAGAAGACGGCAACGGAGGCGGATACCCGGATAGAAGCTCCAGGAGGGGACTTCACGATGCTGCTCGTCGGCCCCCGGACCCGCGCACGTGATCGACGGGTGCTTGCAGCCGTTGCGAATCAGGCTGCAGGGCTGGTGCGACAAGGCAGGTTGAGCGAGGAAGCCAGCCGCGCCACCGCGCTCGCCGAGGCGGACGTGCTCCGGCGTGCTCTGTTGTCTGCCGTCAGTCACGATCTGCGCACTCCCCTCGCGGCCGTCAAGGCGGCGTCATCGTCGTTGCGCAGCACCGACGTCGAGTTCTCCGCCGAGGACACCGCCGAACTGCTCGCCACCATCGACGAGTCGGCGGATCAGTTGACCTCGCTGGTGGGCAACCTTCTCGATTCGTCTCGTCTGCAGGCCGGGGTCGTTCGTCCGGCACTCGCCCCGGTGTACGTCGAGGATGCCGTCCAACGCGCGCTGATCGGCACGGCAGCGTCGGCCGACACGGTGCACGTCGACGTCGGAGACACACAAGTTCTTGCCGACGCCGGACTGCTCGAGCGCGTGCTCGCGAACCTGGTGGACAACAGCGTCCGACACGCAGCCGGAAGCGTGATCAGAATCGGAGCAACACAGCTCGGAGACCGAGCGTCGATCACCGTGGCGGACAGTGGGCCTGGAATTGCACGGGGATCCGAGAAGACGATGTTCGACGCCTTTCAGCGTCTCGGCGACCGCAACACCACCACCGGGGTAGGACTGGGACTGTCCGTCGTCCGCGGATTCGTCGAAGCTATGGGAGGCCGCGTCGACGCCTCGGACACACCCGGCGGTGGACTGACGATCACCGTGGACCTGCAGGCTGCACCATGAGCGAGACTGCACGGATCAGAATCCTCGTCGTCGACGACGAACCCCAGATCATTCGGGCCCTGCGTATCAATCTGAAGGTGCGTGGGTACGACGTGGCGACCGCTGCGTCCGGAGCCGAAGCGCTGCGGGTGGCGGCGAACTTTCATCCCGAGATAGTCCTACTGGACCTCGGCCTACCCGATTTCGACGGCATCGACGTCATCGGCGGGTTGCGCGGGTGGACCGACATTCCCATCGTCGTGTTGTCGGCGCGAACCGATTCGGCGGACACCGTCGAGGCGCTCGACGCGGGCGCGGACGACTTCGTCACCAAGCCGTTCGAAATGGATGCACTGCTCGCTCGCTTGCGTGCAGCACTGCGACGTGGGCCACGGGCAGTGGAAGATGCTGTGGTGGTGACGGATTCGTTTATCGTCGACCTCGCGGCGAAGAAGGTCACCCGCGGCGGTGAGACGGTCCATCTCACCCGCACCGAGTGGGGAGTGCTCGAGCTGTTGGCGCGCAACCGCGGAAAACTGGTGTCGCAGAAAGAAATACTGCAGACGGTGTGGGGTCCTCGGCATGAGCGTGAGACTCACTACCTGCGAATCTACCTCGGCCAACTACGGCAGAAGCTCGAGGACGATCCGTCGCATCCTCGGCATCTGCTGACCGAAACCGGCATGGGCTATCGATTGGTGTGACTACCCGCCACCGGCACTGACTCAGGAGGCTGTTGTGGCGCTCTGCTTCAGCCAGTGTTGTAGTGGCGCAGGCCTTCCGTACAGGTAGCCCTGCGCGAAGCGGCAATGAAGGGCCTCGATCGCGTGTGCCTGCTGTTCGGTCTCGACGCCCTCGGCGACGATGGAGACCGGTAGCGCGCGCGCCATCGCAGCGATTGCAGATACCAGTGATCCGCCGGTGTCCGTCGTGCCGATTTCGGCAATGAACGAGCGGTCGATCTTGAGCAGCCCGATCGGGAGCTCACGAAGGCGACTGAGCGAGGAGTACCCGACACCGAAATCGTCGAGGACTATCAGGACGTCCATGGCGGCAAGCCGGTCGAGAATGGCTTTGGCGGCGTATACGTCGTCGATGAGCGCAGTCTCGGTGACTTCGAGCGCCAGATCGGAGCCCTTGAGTCCGAGTTCGTCGAGGAGCTTTCCGACGATCCCCGGCAGCGAGTCGTTGCGCAGTTGCACAGGTGAGATGTTGACCGACATGGTCACGTCCTGGGCCTCCGCGCGCAGTACCGCCAGGTCCGTCAGCGCAGTGCGAAGAACCTCTTCGCCTATCTCACCGATGAGATCGGTCGATTCCGCGATGCCGATGAACTCGCCGGGTCCGCGCAATCTGCCGCTGTGGCGCCATCGGACGAGTGCCTCGTAGACGACGGTCTTTCGAGTGGAGGTCATCACGATCGGTTGGTAATGGACTTCGAGTTCACCACGTCGGACGGCACCGCGCAGTGCGGTGGCTGTTTCGATCGCAGCTGTCGAAGCTGCCCGGAGTGACTCGTCGAAGAACTCGATCCGCGAGGCACCCTGCGATTTGGCGTGGTACATCGCGGTGTCCGCCTCGCGGATGAGATCGTCCAGTTCGTGAGCGCGGTGGGTGGTGGCAGCGATTCCGATGGACGCGGTGATGTAGGCAATGGCTGCACTGAGGACGAACGGTTCCGCTATCCGATCGATCAGCGACCGAGCCAGCGATTCCATCTCGGGTCGCGTGCAGCGGCCGATGACGATGAATTCGTCGCCGGCGTAGCGGACGACAGTGTCCGACGAACGCACGGTCGCGCGGATACGGTGTGCTGTGGCCGCGATCATCTCGTCGCCGACGCGATGGCCGTACGAGTCGTTGACCATCTTGAAGTTGTCGAGGTCCACGAACAGGATGAAGATGCGGCCCGGTTTGTCGAGTGCGCCGAGTCGAGTGAACTGGTCATCGAGCATCGTTCGGTTGGGCAGCCCGGTGAGAGGGTCGTGAGCGGCCCGATAGCGGGCGTCGTCCTCGCTGCGCTCCATGAGGCTCATGGCGCGCTCGCCGCGAAGGAAGCTGCCGATGAGGATGGCCGAGAGCAGCGTCGACCGGACGACCAGGTCGGGCGTGGACACGGCGGTTCCGAGGACCGGTATCGCCGCGGACACGGACAGCATCACGATCAGAAACGTGGTGCGGCGACGTTGGCGTGGTGCCGCGCGCTGACGCTGCGACATCGTGGCCATCTGTGGGTCCAGTGCCGCGAGTGCCAGGGATGCGTATCCGAGCAGGTAGATGCCGTCGAGCAGACCGGGCGACAACGGTGAGTCACGGGAGAGAAAGTGCGCGTAGGCGATGTCTCCGGCGAATACGGCCAACAACGCCAGCAGAAGCAGTCGTAGCGAGGTGTTGCCGCGTCTGGAGGACATGAGAAGGTACGCGACCAGGGTGATCATGCCGGCGTCGATAGCCGGGTAGATGCCGTTCAGGACAGCGGTGGCCGTATCGATCTCGGTGTTCAGCAGCGGCGAGATCAGCAGCACCCAGGAGAGGAACAGCGCTCCGAGTGCGATCAGACCTGCATCGATCAGCGGGGTGATGTCGTCGCGTGAGCGACGCTCGAGTATCCACCGCGCCAGGGCAGTGCCGATGAGAACGTAGCCGGACAGCATGAACGCGTTCGACAGAGTGGTGACGCCGAGGGGATAGATGCTGGGATCGCCACGCAGACCGACACCGACGAGGAACAGGGCAGCGGCCGCGAACAGGCACCACCAGGACGTCGAGTCGGCAGGTTTGTACCGGCGAATCCCCACACTGATCGCGACTATCGATCCGAGGGCGAAGGTGCCGAGGACGACCGAGCGAATGGACGCACTTCCGACATAGAAGACGACGCTCGCCGCGAGAATAACCGAGCCGAGGCCGACCAGCCTGGGTGTCGGAGCGAGCAGGCGCTGCAATGGGTGAGCCTTCGTACTCATCGAAGGCCCCCTCAACTGTGTCGTAATCCTCAACTGATGTTGTAATCCACGAATCTACTGTGCTCTGGAGATTACTGCAGGACCCTTTGAACGCGCGCGTGCCGCTGCGATGAGTTTCCCGGATTCGCCAGGTCGAAACGTCGACCTCGTTTTTCTGTTACCTCACAGACAGGAGTTAGTCATGACAATCTCTGCCACTACGAAAATGGGCGTACCGGCCTCGACCCGCCTGCGTTCTGTGCTGTTCTCCGTCGGTGCGTCGCTTCTCGCCAACCTCGTCCTGTGGCTCGTCGGCCTCGCCGCCGGAGGATCCTTCGAGCTGACCGACGGCGGAACGACGATGGCAGTCGCGCCCGGCGGCGTGGTGATGCTGACAGTCGTCCCGATCGTGGTCGGTATGGGGCTCGCGGCACTGATCTCGCTTCGGTGGATAGGCGTGATCAGGATTGCGCAGGTTGTCGGAGTTCTCGCTCCGTTGGGGACGATCGCGATGACTGTCGACGCCGATTTCGACGCTGCCAGCACCGTGACACTTGCGCTCATGCATGTCGTCATCGCAGTCGTCGTCCCGGTCGGGTTGGAGTCGATGCGACGCGGCGCGGCGTAAATTGAAGGTATGAGTGCAGCGGACGACGTACCAGGGCAGGTTCGCGCAATGGTCGGGCAGAGCTATCGGATCGACGACGTCTATGTGGTAGGCAAAGCCAAGGTAGCCGAGTTCGCGAAGGCGGTTCAGAATTTCCACCCGGCACATCACGACACCGACGCCGCGCGGGATCTGGGACACCCGGCTGTGCTTGCCCCTCCCACGTTCATGTCGCTGATCGCGTTCGTA
The DNA here is from genome assembly GCF_057808915.1 of Rhodococcus sp. FG69. NCBI lineage: Bacteria > Bacillati > Actinomycetota > Actinomycetes > Mycobacteriales > Nocardiaceae > Rhodococcus > Rhodococcus sp. FG69. The sequence continues at coordinate 151,864 of NZ_JBMDIX010000001.1, forward strand.
GCGCAGCGCCGCTTGTTCGAAGAGGCGTTCAGTTGCTATTCGATGCCGCAGATCCTGCAGGTCGATCAGCGGTTCTCATTTCACCGGCCGCTCTGCGCAGGCGATCGACTGAGCTGTGAGGTGACGCTGGTCTCGGCACGTCGGGCCGTCGGTGCAGATCTGATGGTGGTGGAGAACGAGATCTTCGACCAGCGTGATCAGCCGATTCTGACGGCGTCGACGACGATCGCCGCATCCACCGAGGTGCGGGCTCCGGACGAGTTCATGACCATCGTCGAACAGATCATGATGGCCGGTACCGCCCCGGCGTCGTAGTTCTGCGTCAACTCAGGGTTGACGCACGGTGTGCGTCAACCTATGGTTGACGAATGACAGAACCCACGCAGGTCACCGTTCCCATCCGACTCGACGATCTCATCGCCGCCATCAAGAAAGTGCACGACAGCGAGCTGGAACAACTGTCCGACGCGGTGGTCGCGGCCGACCATCTCGGTGAACTCGCCGATCACCTGATCGGACACTTCGTCGATCAAGCTCGCCGATCCGGTGCGTCCTGGACCGACATCGGACGCAGCATGGGCGTCTCCAAGCAGGCAGCGCAGAAGCGGTTCGTGCCGAAAGGGTCGGAGCCCGATCTGGACCCCAATCAGGGATTCAGTCGGTTCACCCCCCGGGCGAAGAACGTGGTCGCAGCGTCGTTGAACGAAGCGCAGGCCGCGAAGAACGCCGAGATCGTGCCCGCGCACATCGTGCTCGGGCTGCTCTCGGAGCAGGAGTCGCTCGGGGCGAGATTTCTACTGTCCTCCTCGCGTACCGAAACTTCGATCCGAGAGGCTGTCTCGCCGCTGTTGCCGGAGCGAGTTGCGGAGCCGCCGGTGCTCGTTCCATACGACGCCGGTTCGAAGAAGGTCATGGAATTGACCTTCCGCGAAGCGCTTCGGCTCGGGCACAACTACGTCGGAACCGAACACATCCTCCTGGCGCTCCTCGAATACGAGGATGGCACAGGTGTACTCGCCGAACTCGGCCTGGAGAAGGAGGCCGTGGAGAAGGAGCTGGTGGCGGCCCTCGCGCAGTTCGAGGCGTGAGGAGTTAGAGTCGCGACTGTGTCGTCGATCGAGGTCTTCGCCCAGTCCTCCGACACGATGCAATGGCTACTGGCCGGCGATGCGGCCGTCCAGTACCAGACGAGGCGAGACATTCTGGACGACGAGCGCCCCGATCTCGAGCAACGGGTCACGCTCGACGGGGACGCCGCGGGGATCCTGTCCGCGCAGGGACCCGACGGACACTGGGGACGCGGCTTCTACCAGCCGAAGTGGACATGCAGCCACTACACGCTGCTCGAACTTCGCGACCTTGGAGTCATGCCGACACACCCCGCCTGCGTGAAAACGGTCGCACTGCTCACTCGAGAGAAGGGCGCGGACGGTGGTGTCAATCCGGCCGGAAGCGTGAAGCAATCGGACGTCTGCATCAACGGGATGTTTTTGAGCTACGCCTCGCACTTCCGCGCCGAGGCCGCCGCGCTGGAGAGTGTGGTGGACTTCGTTCTCGGTCAGCAGATGGCCGATGGCGGATTCAATTGTCGATCCAATCGTTCCGGCGCACGCACCGCATCCGTGCACTCGACGACCAGCGTCATCGACGGCCTCGCCGAATATCTGCGCCGGGACTACGCCTATCGCTCAGATGACGTGCTGAGTGCACTGCTCGCGGCGACCGAGTCGCTACTGTCGCGCCGTCTGTACCAACGACGCTCGGACCACGAACCGATCAGTGCTGAGTTCACCAGGCTGCATCATCCCGCACGGTGGCATTTCGACGTCCTTCACGGCCTCGATGTTCTGCGTGCTGCGCGTATCCCGTGGGATCCGCGATTGGAGGACGCTCTGCGCGTGGTCGAGGGCAGGCGCCGACGCGATGGCCGATGGGTTGCCGCATCCCAGTATCCCGGCCGTACCCACATCGAATACCCACCTGCACGCTCGCCGAGTCGGTGGGTGACCCTTCGCGCGCTACGAGTGCTTCACGCTTATCGACCTCAACGGGAGCTGCTCTGACAGAGCCTACGAAGACGGGACGGCGGCCCGCGCGTCGACGGCGAACCTGACGTCCTCCTCGATGAGACTGCCGTTGACTGCGCCGCCTACCTTCGAGCCGGCCGCGGCCGAGCCGATCAAATTCTCGGTGATTCCAACGACGTTGCCTGCCGCGAAGACGCCGGCGACGGATGTGGCGCCGGTCGGATCCGCAGCCAGTGCGCTTCCCATCGAGTGTTCACCCATCATGACGTCGGTGACCTCGAGTCCGAGTTCGAGAAGGAGAGACGCGTTGGCAGCGAAGTAGGGCTTCACGACGACCGCATCGATCTCGACGGTTGTCCCCGACGCAAGCTTCACACCGACGAGCGTGTCATCGGCGACGATCAATTCGCTCACCGTTCCGGTGACGACGCCGATGTCACGAGCTGCCAGCTTCTCGTATTCCTCGTCGGTCGGTTCGAAGTCCTGGGCGAACAACACGACTCGGTCCGTCCACTGCCGCCACATCAAGGCCTGGTGCACGCCGAACGCGCTGCCGATGATTCCCACCCTGTCTTCGCGAACTTCCCAGCCGTGGCAGAACGGGCAGTGCAGCACTTCTCGGCCCCACCGCTCGGCCACGCCAGGGATATCGGGAAGCTCGTCGGTCAATCCGGTCGTGATGAGCAGTCGTCGGGCGTCGATCGAAGTACCGTCGGCGAGGTGGGCGGTGAACTCGCCGATGCTGCCGGTGACGGACTCGACGGATCCATCGCGGAATTCGGCGCCGTACCCGAGTGCTTCCGTGCGTCCTCGCTTCACTAGTTCGAGAGGCGAGATCCCTTCCGCGCCCAGATAGTTGTGGGCATGTGCGGCAGGCAAATTGCGCGGAGTTCCGGCGTCGACGACGAGTATACGACGCCGGGCACGTGCCAGCGTCACTGCCGCGGAGAGGCCGGCGGCCCCGCCGCCGATGATGAGTACGTCGTAGTGCGGATTCGATGTCATAGGAGCCACTATGGATGCTCGATACGGACGCGGCAAGAAAAGTTGCTGAAACAGCAAAGCGCCTTCGCGCCGGTGCTGTGACTGTTCGGCATCGGGTGATCGGGCTCGGCGTCGGACACCACGAGCTACGCAAGTACGGCACCCCGAAAGAACACCACAACGCCCACGGGCTCGATGATCGGGGAATCAGTTCGTCGTTGGACGCATTCTTCGGCGATGCGTCCGATTTGCCGTATTGATCAATCTGCGCGCCGTGGAAACTCCTGGTCAGCGAACCGCAGGCGACTTGAAGGCCGCGCGCAGCCGGTGTTCACTGGTCACCGGGAAGCACGATACGGGCGGGGGAACATGAATTCAGCATCACGCGGCATCCGAAATGAAAGACCGCTTCGACTCGGTGATGTCGTAGCCGCATCGCGACACCTCGGAAAGCGTGCCCTGTGCAGCGGCGTGCCTATCGGCACCGTGGGCGTGGTCGTCGATATCGACTGGCTCGGTGACCTGCGTGTCGAGTTCATTCTCGACGGTGATTGGTTCGAGCGCCGGTCGACCGCTGTCAAAGTCGTGGCTCCCTGCGACGTGCGGCTTGTCAGCGGTGTCGCACAGCGGATGACCGGCACCACCTGATCGATCAGTCCGTGTCGGTGGCGGGACCGTCGTGCGTCGCTCCGCCTTCTCCTGCCCAGTCTCCGGACTCCTCCCCTTCAGCAGGGTCGGACTGAACGTCCGCCTCGGCGCCTTCCTGGTTCTTGCCGGCGTCTTCGGTGTGTGGGTCTGGCTGTGTATCGGTCATGACGTGGCCATACCCGCCCAGGGGTAACCGAAACGCTGCCCGTCAGCGGGCGACGATATCCCGCAGGCGCTCGGTGTCGGAATCGGTCCAACCCTCGGGTTGGAGGATTTCGGCCCACAGCTCGACGGAGTCCTCGCCGTAATTGTGCCCGTAACCCTGCGGCACGTCGGTGGAAAACACCATGTCGAAGGTCGTCTGCCAGAACGTCACGAACGGAAACCAGCGGACCCCTGGATCGACGTCGACACCGCGTTCCTCGCGCAACCAATCCGGTTGATGCAAAACAAGGTTGGGCGACCACCAGGTGATCGGATCCGAGGCGTGCTGCCAATACACCACGCGGGGTTCTGCCCAGGGTGTACCGATCTCGAGATCGTCGGGCCGACCCGCGAAGCGTACGTAGCGCCCGTCGTCGACCACCGGCAGTATCTCGCGGGACCCGGCGTCACGATCGGCGGTGATCTCGGACCACTGCTTCGTGAAGTTGGGATTGCCCACCCACAGAGCGCCGTCTGTTCGTGCGGCCATGTCCCGTGCCCCGCCGAACGCGTCCTGCCCGCCGTAGGCGCCGAGGCTCTCGCCGAATGTCACGAGCTTCGGACGGGAGTCCTCCGGCAATTCCTGCACCGCGTCGTACACCCGCTCGAACAGTGCTCGTCCGGCCTCGCGAGGTGAATCGCGATCGGCCAGAAAGGCTATCGGGCTCGGAAGGAAGGAGTACTGCATCGACGCGATAGCAGTGTCGCCGCCGTACATGTATTCGAGCGGTCCGGCGACAGATTCGTTGACCCAGCCGCGCCCGGTCGTCGTGGCCACAGCCAGTACGGCCCGATCGAAAGCGCCGGTTCGCTCCAGTTCGGCCACCACACGATCTGCAGCTTCGTCGATCGAATCCACGTCGGCTGCGCCGACATACGCGCGTATCGGCGTCAATGCGGGTGTCCCGGTGAAGCTCTCGATCTCCTCGGCCGTCGGACCCGATGAGACGAAGCGGCGCCCCTCCATGCCCAGCGAATCCCAGTCCTCGTACGACTCTTCAGACCCGGAATTCTCGGGTGCACTCGGCTGTTCGACGCCCGGATGGCTGCCTTTGTCGGCCAGCTCGGAGGAGCTTGCGATCGCTGCGATCAGCACGTTGTTCACTGCGCCGTTGAGCAGGAAGAGGGTGAGAACGGCGACGACCGCGACCCCGATGCCCTTGGCGATCGGAACCGGTACGAATCGCGTGCAGAGTGCGGCAAGGCTTCTGGCGCACCAACGCAATCCACGGGCGATGAACAGAAGTAGAACGGCCACCACTAGTGCAACGAGAAGAACCGCGACATAGAGGATGCGGCCGCCGCCCTCGTAGTCGACTTCCACCAGCTTACGAACGATCTGCTGCCACCACGAGCCGAGAATCAGGAACAGCGGGATGACAACGATGGCGGTGCCGGCAAGTGCCCACCAGCCGTATCGCTTGCTCGCGCCCGACCAGTTGGGACGTATTCCACACGCATGTCCGATCCACACGAGGAGGCAACCGAGGCCATAGCCGGTTGCGACGCTGATGCCGGTGGCCACGCCCTGCAGATACCACGCTCGGGGCAGCAGGGACGGCGTCATCGAGAACGCGAAGAAGACTATTGCGAAGAACAACGCCGCGGGTTCGAGGCGTGCGAAGAACCGTCGCAGCGTGTGCATCGTCATATGTTAGAGGTGACGGGCCCCAGGAGCCTGCTGAATGGCGACCGGGTACCCGTCACCTTTCGATGCCGGTCGGACCGATCAGAGGCCGAAGGGCAGAGTTCCCGGCTGCAGTTCGAAGCCACTGCTTCCTGCGGAGATACTGCCGACGCCGCCGAGGATCTGATTGATGAAGTTGGTAAGCATGAGTCATCCCTTTTTCGTATGCACGGTGAACCCGGTCGAGGCTACCGGCAGTCCGGGGGGACCGACAGGGCGTTGCCCCTGTCGGGTACCTGTGAATCGTGCTCGGCGCGGGTAGCGTCGGATGCATGCGCCGCGCGGTGGTAGGTCTCCTGTGTGTGGCGGCACTTGTTTCGTGCTCCACAGGTTCCGCGCAGAATGTGGAGCCGGTGGAGCCCGCACCCGCTCTCGATTACGTCGCCCTCGGTGATTCGGGCGCCTCGGGGCCGCTGATTCCGCAGTCGACGGGAACGGCTGGGTGCCTGCAGTCGGATTCGAACTATCCGCACGTTCTGGCTGGGCTGATCGGGGCGCGATCTTTCGTCGACGTGTCGTGCTCAGGTGCGCGCTCGGAGAACATCGCCACCGACGTGCAGTCGACCAACAGCGGGCCGATTCCGTTGCAGATCGACGCGTTGTCAGAGGAGACGGATCTGGTGACCATCACGATCGGTGGTAACGACGTCGATCTCGTGTCCTCGGCACGCGGATGTGTCAACTTCTCGCCGGAACCGTCCGGAAGTTCCTGTGCCGACGCGCTGACTGCGGGCGGAACCGATGTCATCGGCGACGCGATAGCGGAGGCGGCGCCGAATTGGGGGCAGGTCCTCGACGCCATCGCTGGTCGAGCGCCCAACGCAGACATCGTGGTGGTCGGGTACGGCACGTACGTACGGCCCGGTGGCTGCTACGGAACTCAGCCGGTGTGGGCCCGCGACGCCGACTACCTTCAGGCGAGCGTCGATCGGTTGAACGACGCCCTGGCCGAACAAGCCGAAGACCACGGCGCACGATTCGTCGACGTGCGGCCGGTCAGTATCGGCCACGACGCGTGTGCTGCACCCGACGAGCGGTACCTCGAAGGTGTGATCCCCGCCAACCCGGCCGCGCCGCTGCATCCCACTGCTGCCGGAATGGCCGCATTCGCCCAGGTTGTCGCCGATTCCCTTACTCTGAGCTGACTGCGCCCAACGGGGGACGCACACTCACTCGGTAGGTGGTCTTGTCATGGCATCGCTCGACGAACTTCTCGCACAGATTCCGATCGACCAGATAGCGTCCAAGCTCGGTGTGGACGAAGAGACGGCACGGTCTGCCGTCACTCGCGCGTTGCCGACTCTCGTCGGCGGGCTCGAGGCCAACGCGCAGGACCCTGCGGGTGCCGCATCCCTGGAAAATGCTCTGCAGCAGCACAGTTCGTCGTCACTGCTGGACGGTGGCATCGACATCGATCAGGTCGACGAAGCTGACGGCGCGAAGATCGTGTCGAATGTGTTCGGAGACAAAAAGACCGACGTAGCCAGCGCGCTCGGCGGCATCAGCGGAGGCGCGGACAGCGGGCTCGTCGCGAAGGTCCTTCCCATTCTCGCGCCGATCGTGTTGGCGTACCTGGCGAAGAGATTCACGGGCGGCCAAGCAGGCGAGTCTTCCGGGGGTGGGCTCGGAGATCTACTGGGCAGCGTGCTCGGCGGTGGCGGATCCGGCGGCTCGGGTGGACTCGGTGGCGTCCTGGGTGGAATCCTCGGCGGTGGGTCCGGCGGTTCGGCAGGCGGTCTCGGTGACCTGCTCGGCGGACTACTCGGTGGCGGCAAGAAGTAGGCGGGTAGCCAGGACCGTCGAACTGGACCGATACAACCATCGGTATCGATGCCAGTGTTGTTCGCATGGTGTCCACGACTGCAATTGCCGGTGTGTTCGCGGTCGCGTTGGCGATGGTGCTGACTCCCGGCCCGAACATGGTGTACCTCGTGTCACGCAGCATCTCTCAGGGACGCGCCGCCGGTCTGGTGTCGCTCGGAGGCGTCGCGCTGGGGTTGGTTGTGTACGTCATCGCAACCAACCTCGGCCTCGCCGCCCTGTTCGCTGCCGTCCCGACGCTGTATCTCGTGATCAAGATCGCCGGCGCGTGCTACCTGATGTGGCTGGCGATCTCGGCCATTCGGGGGTCCGCGACGGTATTCGAAGTCGCTGGCTTGCAGCAGGATTCGAATCGACGGCTGTTCACGATGGGGCTGCTGACGAACCTGCTGAACCCCAAGATGGCCGTCATGTACATCTCGATCATTCCGCAGTTCGTCGATCCCGCAGCGGGATCGGTGCTGCTGCAGGGCCTCGTACTCGGTGGGGTGCAGATTGCCGTTGCGGTGAGCATCAATGCTCTGATCGTGCTGGGTTCAGGCTCGATCGCACAGTTCCTCGCGGTGCGTCCGAGCTGGATCAGAGTGCAGCGCTACCTGATGGGAACGGTGCTGGGACTACTTGCCGTTCGGCTCGCGACCGACGGAAGCCGCCCGGCTCCTGCGTGATCGTCGCTTCTCCTGTGCGCGTGGACGAACCGATCCGCCTCCCCTATCCTGAGCCGATGAATGTCGCGATTGTCGTCTTGATCGTGGTTGTCGGCGTCGTCGCCCTCGTTGCGGCGATCCTGCTCGTGACGCGAACAGTGCTGCGTCGCGTCACTCTGTCGTCCGGGCGGATGATTGCGGAGAACTTCGCCGAGAAGGACATCGTTCGATCCGACCCGGTCGCGAACTTCTTCGGCATCGCATCCAAGGGTGGACGGCAGGTCCGCGGCAACGGCGCCCTCGTCCTCACCTCGCACGTGCTGTGGTTTCGTCGGATCGGTTCGACGCAACCACTCGAAATACCCTTGGTGTCAATCGAGTTCGTGGACATCGTTCGATCGCATGCCGGTAAGTCCGTCGGCCAGGATCTACTCCGAGTGGGATTCGGTGGCGACTCCGCGGCTTGGTACGTCAACGATCCGAGTTCGTGGATGGACCGCATCAAGCCCCACTAGCTATCCGCCTGCCTGCACCGAAGCCCGGTACGAACGCCAGCCGCCGAAGTCGGTGATGTCCAACCCTCCCTCTGCAGCCTCGTGTGAACAGCAGAACCCAGTCACCCAGCTGCCGTCGGAAAGTTCGATCTTGGTCAAGCCCATCGGCACGGGAAGGCCGGCGAGGAACGTCCCGAGGCCGGCCGCCGACATCCGGTATAGCTCCCCTGCGATGGGTGCGCCGAGACCGGGCCCATGACGGACGAGTCCGGGTTTCGGCGGCGTCGTCCCCAAGTCGACGAAGCGGTAGGCGTCGGAGGTCATCACCTCGCCTAGAGCGCGCGCACCACGATCGGTGAGCTGATGGTGCACCGGGAATCCAGACAAGTGTGCACCCACGACCAGCACGTCCAAGCCTTCGTCGACGAGAACGGGGGCATCGGAGGAGCTCAGCTTGGCTGCCACATCGATCGCGACCTGGTCGTGGAACGCGGGAACCACCACCGTCACACCGAACGGGTGGCCGCCGAGGGTCGGAGCGCCGGGTACCGCAACCGCTGCCATGTCCAGAAGATTGCAGAAGTTGGTGAACGTGCCCAGCCGTCGATTGATACCCAGTGGATCCGATTGCACCGCAGCGATACTCGGGTGCTCGGTGGTCGTGGGGAGAAGCAATCCGTCGAATCCGTCGAGCAGAGCAGACGCACGGCGTTTGCCCTTCGCGATCGTGGACAGGTCGTCGACATAGCGGTGCGCCGCCGGGGCTGCGGCGCCTCGAACGATCTGCGCGACCGTCGGATCCGCCGAAGCAGGATCACTGGCAAGGAATTCGCCGACCGCCGAGTATCGCTGCGCAACGATGGCGCCGTCGTACAGCAGGGTCGCTACGTCCAGGAGCGACGAAATATCCACGGGCGCACTGTAGATACCTTTCGACGCCAACCCGGCCACGGTCCGATCGAATGCGTCTCGGTACTCCGTGCTCATTGCCGCCAGGTCCTCGGGCCGAGGTATCGCCACTCGCGGGGTCGATCCGGCCGCGAGTGGAACATCGGTAGGCCACGTACGACTCCGCGGATCGGCGTCGTCGTATCCGGCCATGATTCGGGTGGCAAGAGTGGCCGTGTCCAGATCGCCGGCCACTACCGTCACGCAGTCGTAGTCCGCACAGGCCGGTACGACACCCGTCGACGGCACCACGCCAAGTGTGGTCTTGACTCCGACGAGCCCGTGGAACGCCGCCGGGACCCGACCCGAACCGGCAGTATCGGTCCCTATCCCGATGTCCGCGATGCCCAGTGCCACGGCAACCGCTGATCCGGAACTCGAACCACCCGAGACGAGTTCGGGATCCCAGGCGCACCGGACGGCGCCGTACGGACTACGGGTGCCGACGAGACCCGTCGCGAATTGATCGAGGTTGGTCTTACCGAGTATCAGTGCACCGTGTTCGACCAATCTCTGGACAGCCGTGGCCGACACCTCGGGAACGTAGGCGTACTCCGGGCAGGCCGCGGTGGTGGGAAGTCCCGCAACATCGACGTTGTCCTTGACCGCGACGAGCATGCCCGCCAGTGGCAGTGTGGTGTCCAGCGCGTGGGCATCGGCGAGTACCTCGTCCTCGCTCCGAAGCGTGATCCAGACCTCGGGCCGGTCTACTTCGGCTATTCGCTTGTAAGCCGTACGAACTCGCTCGGCTACCTCATGCTGCATCGGGTCTCTCCTTCTTGGTGAATTCTCCTGCGGCAGACCAAGCTGTACGTTCGGCATCGAAGGCAACCGACTGCATGGCACGGAACTTCTCGATGGAATCGCTGTTCGCGGCGAGAAATTCGTCGTGCTCGGCGAGAGAGAATGCGCCGTCGGTGATCTCCACGCCGCCTCCGCGTCCGGCCGCGGTGTCCGCGCGCAGGTCCATCAGTTCCTCGGGTGATACGGGGTACCAGGAGATGCGATCGAAGAATCTCAGCAACCATGGACTTTCCTGCTCGAAAGAACCACTCTGGTCGGGATACTGGTGATTCCACACCTGCGTGGTGCGGCCCACGAATTGGTATCCGCCGGGGCCCTCCATACCGTAGATGCACAGGTATGCGCCGCCGATCCCGACTGCGTTCTCCGGCGTCCAGGTGCGGGCCGGGTTGTACTTGGTGGTCACGAGCCGATGGCGCGGGTCGAGTGGCGTCGCCACGGGCGCGCCGAGATAGACGTCGCCGAGACCGAGAACCATGTAGTCCGCTGCGAACACGGTATCGAAAACATCTGCGACGCTGTCGAGCCCGTTCATCCGACGAATGAACTCGATGTTCCACGGGCACCACGGCGCATCCGAGCGCACACCGTGCATGTACCGGGCGATTGCTTCGCGGGTGGCGGGATCGTCCCAGGACAGCGGCATGCGGACGGTACGGGAGGGCACCACCAATTCCGATGCTGCGGGAAGGTCGTCTTCGATTTCGTGCAGCAATCCCATCAGCGTGGTGATGGGCAGGACATCCGGGTCGACCTTGACCTGCAGCGACCTGATGCCGGGTGTCAGATCGAGCAGGCCACGTGGGTTCATCGCTTCCACCCGCTGGTGCAGCGCATGTGCGCGGGCGCGCAGTGCCAGGTCGAGCTTCATGTCTCCGTACTCGACCAGAACGTTGTCGTCTCCGGACCGGCGATAGGTCACCGCGGTGTCACCGTCGCGGCGCGCGATGACCCCGTCGTCTCCGTCTCCGCCGGAAGAGAACACGACCGGCAACGACGCGCGGCGATCCAGCCCCAGCGCGCCGAGCGCAGCGGCGTGAGCGGCTTTCACCGGAACGAATCGGATGGTGTCTCCCGGCTTCAGCTGTCCGAGCTTCCAGCGTTCGGCGGCAACGACCGTCACCGGGCAGACGAACCCGCCGAGGCTCGGGCCGTCGGGTCCGAGGAGAATCGGTGTGTCTCCGGTGAAGTCGAGGGCGCCGACGGAATAGGCGTTGTCGTGGATGTTCGACGGGTGCAGGCCCGCTTCGCCGCCGTCCTCTCGCGCCCATTCCGGTTTGGGCCCGATGAGACGTACTCCGGTGCGGTCGGAGTTGAAGTGCACCTCGTAGTCGGTCGAGTAGAGGGTGTCCATGTCGGCGCGAGTGAAGAACTCAGGCGCCCCGTGTGGCCCCTCGGTGACGGCGATGTTCCAGTTCTCCTGCAGGACCGGACGGTGCTCCATGGGGATCGACCGAATGCGTTCGGAGTCGTGGCGGCTCTCGATTCTGAGAATGTCCCCGTCGCCGAGGGTGCCGCCTCGGTGCCCGCCGAATTTGCCGAGGGTGAAGGTCGATGCGCTGCCGAGATAGTCCTCGACCTCGATGCTGCCTTGAATGGTCACGTACACACGTAGTCCGGCGCCATGCGTCGGCCCGACGTCCAACACAGTGCCCGCAGGCACCATGACCGGCCGCCACTGCGGCACATCCCGGCCGTCGACGCGGACCCGAGCGTCGGCTCCGGTGACGCACACGTACGTGTCGGCGTCGAAGGTCAGTGCCGGCCCCGACATCGCCGACTCCAGGCCCGGCGCGCCCTCGGGGTTGCCGAGCGCGACGTTTCCGAGGCGAAACGACAGGTCGTCCATCGGCCCCGACGGCGGCACACCCACCTTCCAGTATCCGATGCGGCCAGGCCAGTCCTGGATAGTGGTGAGCATGCCGGGCCGGACTACGGTCATCTTGGTGACGCTCATGATCGGGTCACGACCATCCGTACCGGCGTGGGGTCGAACCCATTGCAGGGGTTGTTGATCTGAGGGCAGTTCGACACCAGGACGAGGGTGTCGATCTCGGCCCTCAGCGACAAGGACTTACCCGGTGCCGACAACCCGTCCACGATGCCGAGAGTTCCGTCGGCGTCCACCGGGACGTTCATGAAGAAGTTGATGTTGGACACCATGTCCCGTTTGCCGAGTCCCCACTTGGCGCCTTCGATCAGGAAGTTCTCCACGCATGCGTGCTGGTGTTCGGTGTGGTGGCCGTAGCGCAGCGTATTCGATTCCTGCGAGCAGGCGCCGCCGACGGTGTCGTGGTTGCCGACCTCGTCGGCGACGATCGTCATCAACGGCGTCGAGTCATCGCTCAGTAGAACGCTTCCGGTGGTGAGGAACAGGTTGCGCTGCGCGGCGATCGTCGCGCTGGCGGAATAGCGGACTGCGTGATCGTGTGCCGAGTACATCAGCGTGTCGACAGCCTGGTTTCCGTGGAGGTCGATGATCGTCAGAACGTCTCCGGCCGCGACGACGGTGGACCAGGGTGCGCGTGCGTCGGCCGTCTGATCGAGAATGATCGTGTCGAGTGTCGTTGTCATCGAGTGCCTTTCAGGCCGGAATTCCATGCAGACTCGGTGTTCCATACTGCGCGTTGGTATTCGGGATCGGTGTTGGGCAGGTCCGCCAACTCCTCGGTGGCATCCCACGCCAGCACGTCGAGAGTGGTGGTGTCGAAAGTCGGGGACGGATCGAGCGGGTGAGCGGTGTTGGCGAGCAGCACGATCACCGGTAGGTGGATCAGTAGGTCGATCTCTGTCCCTGCACCCGCGGTGCCGGTGCTCACCAATGTGCCGTCGGCCTCGACGCGTACCCCGTGGAAGAACGAGATCGACGGTGGAAGATCCCGTGGTTCGAGTCCGTTCTTCGCTGCGGCGACGGTGAACAGTCCCCGTCCTGCCGGTGATGTCGAATGCAGTGCGCCGCTTCCGTATCTGGCGATGTTCGATTTCTCGGAGGTGGTGCCGCACAGGGCGTCGTGGTGCCCGGAGCTGTCGGCGACGACGGTGGCGAGCACCCGACCCTGATCGGACAGCAGCGGATGTCCGACGCCGAGGTATGCCTGCCACGGCACCTTGACGGTGTCGGCGGCGTTCAGGCGCTCCCAGGGGGCCTCGGCGCGGTAGAGCAGGATGTTCGCGCAGGCGCTGCCGTCGACGTCGCGTAACCGCAGCCTGGTTCCTCGGGACAGGACCATGGTGGTGTAGCGGCCGCCGGGAACGGTGTCGGCGAAAAGGAGACGATCGACGCCGGCGGGAGGGGTGGGTCCGTCGACGGTGATGGCCTGGGACCGGGCGTGTTCCTTGGCTGCGTGTGTGGTTGCGGTGCTCATGCGTTGGTGCTTTCTTGTCGTGACGAAGGGGCATGCGGATGAGCGGATGCCGGCCGAGGGTGGGTCTTTCCGCGGGGGAAGCACGCGATTCCTACGACGGTCACGGCGAGGATCGTCAACGGTGCAGCCCACAGCAGGATCGGGTATTCGCCGGTGGGATCGAAGATCTCGGCACGGGGCCAGGACAGGTTGATCACCATCAGACCGCCGTAGAGGACGGCCGCGACGTTGACGGGGATGCCGAGCCAACCGAGGGTGAAGAGCTTCTTGCCTTCGGCGTCCACCTGGACTCCCCCGTGCGGCCAACCCTTCAATCGTTGGAACAGAAGGGGAACCGTCACCATCATGTAGGCGAGGTAGATCAGCACGATGCACACGCTGGTGAGAGTCGTGAACAGTGCTGCGTTCCCGACGTTGACGACTAACACGGCGATACAGGCGAGCCCGATGAGAACTGAAGGGGCGATGGGTGTTCCGGTCTTCGAGTTGATCTTGGACAGCACCCGCGATGCGGGAAGTCGTCCGTCGCGAGCCATCGAGAACATCAGTCTCGAAGCTGCGGTCTGAATGGCCAACGTGCAGATGAAGACTGCGATCGCGACATCGATCAGAAGCACCGTCCCCCACGGTGAGGTGAGGATCGAATCGATCACGTACGGGAGGCCGAGCGTCGCAAGGTTTCCGTCGGTCAGTGACGGGGCCGCCATGAGTGCGCCGACGATCATCAGACCGCCGCCGAGCGCGGATGCAGACAGTGCCAGGCGGATGGTGCGAGGTGCTACGCGACGTGGATTGTGGGTTTCCTCGGCAAGTTCACCGGCAGAACCGAATCCGACCATCACGTAGGCAGCCATGAGGCCCGAGACGATCCATGCCCAGATGTATCCGGGTTCCGCTCCTGCGGCACCGGTGTCGAGTACCACCTGCGGTCCGCGCTGAGCGTGCGTGAAGAAGACTGCGACCAACGCGATGACACCGACGATCTCGCATGTCACGCCGATGCTGTTGATGCGCGACATCCAGTTGACGCCGATCGAGTTGATGGTCGTCGTGGCGACGAGCAAGACGGACCCGAGAATTACTGCGTTGGTAGCTCCGCTCGGCGAAGTGAGTGCCGGATCGTCGCCGACGATCTGAAATCCGCTCCAGATGCTGGGAAGGACCACCTGAAGGGCGATTGCTGCGGCCGAGGCGGTCACGATCTGCGCGATGATCATGAACCAGCCGGCGAACCAACCGACGATCTCACCGCCCATGCGTCGTGACCATTGGTAGATGGCTCCCGAAATCGGATATCGCGCAGCAAGTTCAGCGAAATTGAGGGCCACCATGAACTGGCCGAGGAACACCAATGGCCAGGTGAAGAAGAAAGCCGGGCCGCCGAAGCTGAATCCGAGAGCGAAGAGCTGGAAGATGGTGGTGAGGATCGATACGAACGAGAAGCCTGCGGCGAACGATGCGAACTTGCCGAGCGAACGGTGTAGCTGCTGTTCGTATCCCAGCTCCGCGAGATCCGACTGGTCAGTGGAGACCGGTGCCGGTGAACCCTCGGGCGCGGGCAGAGTAGTCGAGCTCATGTGCGTCTCCTGGAAGGAAGAAGAGTGACCGCCCGTCTGCGCTGCCGGTGCGGGGTTTCTGTCAGTCGATAGTTTTCCGCGTCGACAGTTCCCGTGGGTGACGCCCATGTATCGAACAGTGGCGTCTGTGAAACAACTGTGTTTCCTCTATTTCTATCAAGTGACAGAAACTTCACCGGCGGCTGTTCGATGCCAGGATGGACACCATGACGACCGCAGGCCGACCGAGGCTCAGTACGAAGAAGCGGCCGGGAGAGACGGCTCGCGAGGAAATCCTCGACGCTGCGGCGGAGCTATTCACCACCCGCGGGTTCACCAATACCTCGACGCGGATGATCGCCGAGGCGGTCGGAATGCGTCAGGCATCGCTGTATCACCACTTCGCCAACAAGGACGAACTGCTCGACGCGCTGCTGAGCGGGACCGTCGATCAGCCGTTGGCCGTCGCGCAGGCTATCCGCGCCTCGGATGCACCGCCTGAGGTGAAGATGTACGCGCTCGCTCTGTTCGACGCCGGTCAGCTGGGACGATCCACGTGGAACCTTGGGGCGCTCTATCTACTGCCGGAGCTGCGCAACGAGCGGTTCGAGACCTTCCGGGAACACCGCCACGCACTGATGGACCTGTATGCCTCGATCGCCGCAGAAGTGCTCGACGTCGGGACGGCTACCGCTATCCCGGGTACGGAGGATCTGCCGTTTCGATTGGTGGAGACAGTCGTCAACGGGCGGGCCGACGCCGAAAGTGGTCGTACCTCGCCCACTGCGGACTATGCCCGCGTGGTCGCCGAGGCGGCCGTGCGGGTCCTCGGGTGGTCCGGGTCGGTGGACGCGTTGCACTCCGCGGCGGTGGAGTTCTCGAAGCGCATACTTGCGTGGTGACCGCGATACTCGCCTTGGACCTGTCGATCGATGGCTAAGAAGACCCAGAAGCAGCCCATCGGCCCCATTGCGGGTGTCTACGAGATCGACACCGGCACCTGTGCGCTCGTTCGCGACACGTTGACCGCCGACGGGTGGATCATCGAGGTCAACGGTGTCCCGAGCTCGCACATCGACGTCGACGATCCGACCCAACTCGACTTCGAGTACATGCGCTGGATGGCGGGACTCGTACGGCATCACGAGTTTCCGGGTCCACGGTTGCGGGCGTTGCACCTCGGCGGTGGCGCCTGCACTCTCGCCCGCTATTTCGCTTCCGTGTACCCCGACGCCAGACAGGTGGTCGTCGAATTGGACGGCGCGCTGGCGCAACTCGTTCGTGAGTGGTTCGACCTGCCCCGAGCGCCGTTGCTTCGGATCCGGGTGGGAGAAGCGCGTGCCGTCACCGAGACGCTGACGGAGGACAGCCGTGATCTCGTCGTTCGCGATGTCTTCGCCGGAGCGCTCACTCCCGGGCCGTTGCTGACACTCGAATTCGCCGAGCACGTCCGACGGGTTCTCGCACCGGGCGGCATTTACGTCGTCAATTGTGGTGACACCCGCGATCTGACGCTGGCGAAGCGTGAGGCAGCCGCGATCGGCAGCGTCTTTCCGCACCTGACGATCATCGCGGATCCGGCGATGCTCAAGGGGCGACGCTACGGCAACGTCGTCATCGCGGGCAGTGATGTGCCCCTGGGCGAGGATCCTGCACTTGCTCGTGAACTGCTCGGCGGCGGTGTGCCGGCGCAGGTGTGGTCGGACGAGCGGGTACGCACTTTTTCGCGAGATGCGAAACCCCTACGAGATACTTGATCCCCACAGCCGTGTCGCGCATAGGGTGGAAGGGTCAACGCCCGCTCGCGAATGTTGCAGAAGGATACGAACAATGGCGCTCATCGCTATGCTCGATTTGAAGTTCAAGCCCGACATGCTCGACGAGGCCACGGTGGTACTCGCCAAAGTCCTCGCCGACACCCGGGCGTTCGGTGGCTGCCAGGGAGTCGACGTGCTCGTCGATGCCGACGACGAGACGCGTTGGATCGCTTACGAGCGTTGGGAATCCGCCGAAGCGGACGCGAAGTACCGTGAGTTCCGCGCGGGAGAAGGAAAGGTCACCGAGCTCGGCCCACTCCTCGCCGGTGCCCCGGTCCTGAGCAAGTTCACCGTGTCCGACGTGTGACAGTGCCTGATGTGTGACAGTGCCTGATGTGTGACAGGGACTGACTTCTGCAGGGTTTCTACGCGGGCCTGCCCGTGTAGAAACCCTGCACCATGTCGAATCCCAGTTCGGCCGCGACGCGCAGTTCGGCCTCGGTCTCGACGCCCTCCATGATGAGCGTCGAGCCGATTTCGCGCGCGAATGCCGCAAGGGCAGCTGCTGCAGCCCGGCGCGCCGGATCCTTGTCGATTCCGTGCACGAGCGTGTAGTCGATCTTCAGCGTGTCCGGTCTGAGTTCGACGACTTGACGCAGACCGGCGAACCCGGCGCCGACGTCGTCGACGGAGATCTTGACACCGGCGCCGCGCATCGATTCGACGGAGCGTGCGACGGATCGATAGTCGTCGACACGTTCGTGTTCGGTGATCTCGAGGTAGAGGATTCGTGTCGCGAGGTGCGGTGAGAGCCGCGTCATCAGATCCGTCGAACGGATGGTTTCGGCGGATGCGTTGATCGACACGAATGCCGAGGCCGGCAACGTGTGCATGGCAGCGAGGGCAACGTCGATCGCAGCGAGTTCGAGTTGGGGCCCGACACCGGCTCGGGTGGCGTCACGAAACCAGATCATCGGCGATCCGTGACCGAACGGGAATCGCGAAAGTGCCTCGTAGCCGACCACTTCGGAGGTGAATGTGTCACAGATCGGTTGGAACGCCACGCTAGGACCGCCGCCGTCGAGCAGCGCTTGGATTCGGTCCCGAACGACGAGCGGATCTGTCCCGTACCTCGGGTTTACATCGTGCTGCGGAGTCTTGTTGCGGTACAGGTCGATATCGGCGACCGCGATGAGCCGGCGCAGGAGCGCACCGGTGCTGTCTCCCCGGATCATCGTGTCCCCGGCCGAACCGGCGCTGGTAGAGACGGGTGGGCCGGTGAACGATTCCTCGAGAGCGCGGCGAATTCTGAGCTCCGCATCGCTCACCTCGGATTGTGTTCCGAGGTGAACACAGACGAACTCGTCACCGCCGAGGCGGGAGACCACTGAGTTTTCGGAACCTGCGTGCATCAGGCGTTCGGCCACTTCGACGAGCACCGCGTCGCCCGTCGGGTGCCCGTACCGGTCGTTGATCATTTTGAATGCATCGATATCGATGACAACGACTCCGATGGCGCGTGCTTCCGGTCGGAGTCCGGCGCCGAGCCGATTGAGCTGTTCGACCATGTCGAACAGCCCTCGACGATTCCACAGTCCTGTCAGCGGATCGCGGAGGGCACCCCGTGCCCGTTCGCGGAGGTAGCGGAGATACGGGCGCAGCGCGAACGGCGTGACGAACAACGAACCGATAGTGACCGCGCGGGAAGCGACCGACCACGGGTCGACACCCGATTGCATGGCTATCGCAGCCAGAGTCAGTAGCGTGATCACGGACAGGAGCAGATGGGCGGTCAGCACTTTCGGCGATGTGGACACGATCGCGAAGACAGCCACTATCGAGAGCATGGCGCAGCCAGGCATAGCTTCGAAGCTGGAGTCGAACAATGCCAGCACGAAGACGATTCCGATATCCGCCCACAGCACGTACAGAGTCGCGAGCAGTCGATTCGGCCACGGCCTGAAGAACCACAGCAACCCAACCGGAATCGTCGACGCCGCCGCGAGCCCGACCAGAACGGATTCGATCGTGCCCAACTGTCCGGACGGAATCATCAGGAGTCCTGAGACGCCGAAGGCCAGTGTCAGCAGGCCGATGATCACGCGGCCCCGCAGTTCGCTCTCGGGAGCGAGCGCGCCCGCCCTTCCGATGTCGAAGGTGTTGACGCCGTACGGATTGGATTCGATGGGAGCGGGGCGGCGACCATCGATCGGCGTGGTACTGGTCGACGCTAGGTCCTCCCCCACACCGGAACCTCTCTACGTGCAACGCGCGTGTCTACCCGTTGACATCACTGCAGCACGTGTGGATCACTCGTTCCGTGGGCACCGGCCCGGTCCCACGGAACCTTGCGGTGACCCTACCAGCGGAAAGATCGACCGAACTGTGCTTTCGGTGCAGTGGGACCGAACCCGACGCCTAGTCCGTGCCCGACTCGATGGCTGCGTGATCCAACGCGTCGGAGTTGATCTGCGCGCCTTCTGCACTGCTTGCCGCGATCGCTGCCGCGCCTCCAGGAGGAAGATCGCCGATGAGATCGCCCCACGCGGTGAGCTGTTGTTGGGCCGCGTACTGCTCGAGCTTGCTGCGGGAATCGGCGATGTCGAGGTTGCGCATGGTCAGCTGTCCGATGCGGTCTCCGGGGAAGAACGCTTGATCCTGGCTGCGTTCCATCGACAACTTCTCGGGGTGGTAGCTCAAGTACGGGCCCGTGGTGTCGACGATGGTGAAGTCCTGACCGCGCCGCAGCCGTACCGTCACGCTGCCGGTCACGACGTTGCCTACCCAGCGTTGCAGGCTTTCGCGCAGCATCAGTGCCTGCGGGTCGAACCAGCGGCCCTCGTACAGCAGACGCCCGAGTCGACGACCCTCGTTGTGGTACATCGCGACGGTGTCCTCGTTGTGAATGGCGTTGAGGAGTCGCTCGTAGGTGATGTGTAGTAACGCCATCGCAGGAGCTTCGTAGATGCCGCGGCTCTTGGCCTCGATAATGCGATTCTCGATCTGATCCGACATCCCGAGCCCGTGACGTCCGCCGATCGCGTTGGCCTCCATGACCAGGTCGACGGCACTGTCGAACGTCGTGCCATTGATGGCGACCGGCCGTCCGCGCTCGAACTCGACGGTGACGTCCTCGGTCTCGATCTCGACTGCGGGATCCCAGAACCGGACTCCCATGATCGGATTGACGATCTCGAGTGACGTGTCGAGGTATTCGAGGCTTTTTGCCTCGTGGGTTGCACCCCAGATGTTGGCATCGGTGGAGTACGCCTTTTCGGCGGAGTCGCGGTATGGCAGGTCGTGCTCGGCCAGCCACACGGACATCTCGTGACGCCCGCCGAGCTCGGTGACGAATGCCTTGTCCAACCACGGCTTGTAGATCCGCAGTTCGGGGTTGGCGAGGAGGCCGTAGCGGTAGAACCGCTCGATGTCGTTGCCCTTGTAGGTGGAGCCGTCGCCCCAGATGGAGACGCCGTCTTCCTGCATCGCGCGGACCAGCAGCGTGCCGGTGACCGCGCGGCCGAGCGGAGTGGTGTTGAAGTAGGTCTGGCCCGAAGACCGGATATGGAAGGCGCCGCACGTCAGTGCGGCCAGGCCTTCCTCCACCAGGGGACCGCGGCAGTCGACGAGGCGTGCCTGCTCAGCGCCGTAGGCGCGTCCACGCTCGGGCACGTCGGAGAGGTCCGGTTCGTCGTACTGTCCGATGTCTGCGGTGTAGGCGTACGGGACAGCGCCGCGTTCGCGCATCCACGCCACCGCGACGGAGGTGTCGAGACCGCCGGAGAATGCGATGCCGATGCGTTCACCGACGGGAAGTTCATGCAGTACCTTCGTCACGCGAGCATGGTATCCGCTCGGTTACTCCAGGAAGAAAACGGTGTCCGCGAGCCTTGCGCCGTTCACCTGTATCTCCAGGGCGTGCTCACCCGGGTAGTAGCGTCGAGTTGTGATGGGCCGGAACGAATGTGTACGCGTAAGGGTCTCCCGTGCGCCCGGCTCGAGTGTCCTCGTCGTCAGCTTGAACACCTTCGGGCTTCGGCTGCCGTTGGCGCGGACGTGGTGGATCACGTAGTCGACCGCGACGGCCAGCGGCGATGCGGTGGTGTTGGCGAGTTCGAACGTGAACGTCGTGCTCCCGCCCATCGTCACCCGCTGCGGAGTCAGCGTCGGCGTCGAGGCGACGACGCCGACAGGTGCGGCGAAACCGAGCAACGACAGGGCGCCCTGGTCACCGTTCTTGATCAACGTCCGCAAGGCATGCCTGACGAGCTTCGGCGTGTTCGAGTCCGGCGCCGCCGACCATTTCCGGGCCTGTTCGACGACGTGCCCCGGGTCGGTTCGGCTCAGATCGTTGAGGTGATTGGCGACGGATCGGCGTACGTACTCGGACTCGTCACGGTAGAGGGCATCGAGGATGTCGGTGGTGGCATCGGGGCGAGCGGTGAGAGCCGAGACCCGTCTGGCCCACGGCAGGAACGGGCGGGTGCCCTCGGACGCGAGCCTGCGGACGTGCTCGTCCTCGTGCGTCGTCCATGTGAGTGCAGTGCGGAGGGTGCGATCCAAGTCTGCGTCCAGGAAGGTACGGATTGCGAACTCGCCGGTCAAGCGCGGGGTCAACTCGGCGAGAAGCGAGAGCCCCGAATCGAATTCGGCGGTCCCGTGGGATGTGGCCCGCACTGCAAGGGCTTCGCTGACGGGCCAGATCATCCAGCCGGTGAAACTCTTCTTACGCAGTGCCGTCCGAATCTTCTTCTCGAACGGCGCGTACGTCGGCGGAAGCTCGCGCAGGAGTGCATCGCGGACCAGTCGGGTTCGATCGCTCAGGCTCAGACCCGTGAACTCTGCAGTGGTAGCAGCAGTCTCGGGCAGGTGGCCGCCGAAGCACGCAACCAGGTCGTCGACGACGGAGGGGCCGAGGAGTTCATCCGCAGTGGGCACCGTCAGACCATGTCCTTCTCGGTGAGCCAGCGCAGAATGGGCCATCCACAGAACACCGGCAGCCAGCAGGTGAGTACGCGGTAGAGCAGGACCGACGGCACCGCGATGCTCGCGGGCAGACCGAACGCGGCGAGTCCGCCGATCAAAGCGGCTTCGACGGCTCCGACGCCGCCCGGGGTCGGAGCTGCGGCTGCGAGCGTTCCGCCGATCATCGTGACGACGGTGACCGTGACGAACGTGGTGCCGCCGCCGAATGCTTCTATGCTTGCCCACAGCGCGAGTGCAGCGCCGAGAGTGGTTGCCGCGCAGCCGAGAACGATGATCGCGGATCGTCTGGGGTCTTTTGCGAGATCACCGAGCTCAGCGAAGACTTCTTTGAGTTGAGGTCGCACGGCGTTGCGCAACCAGTGCCGAAGCGTCGGCACGAACATGAATGCTCCGACGATGCCGAGGGCGACACCCGCGATCAGATACAGCACCGTCGGGTCGGGTACGAAATGGCCGAGATCTGCCGATGTGCCCGCCACGATGGAGAAGAAGATCAACAGGCCCAGATGGGTGATCACCTGGACCGACTGTTGCAGCGCTACCGCGGCTGTCGCACGTACGGCACCGAGGCCGCCCTTCTGCAGGAAGCGGACACTGAGCGCAAGGCCGCCGACCCCGGCGGGCGTCGTCGTCGCGGCAAACGTGTTGGCCACCTGCATGATCGTCAGATTGCGGAAACTCACCAGACCTGATGCGCATGCCCACAACGCAGCAGCAGCGCCGATGTAGGTCAAAGCCGATACCGCGAGACCGAGGAGCGCCCACCACCAGTTGGCGGTCTGCAGTTCCGTCACGAATGTCGGCACCGCACTGATGAACGGGTAGGCCACGTAGACGAGAGCGATCAGCAGCACCAGCTGAATGATCTGGTTGCGGGTGAATCGGGTGACCTGTTCGATCTCGATCTTCTCGGTGCCGGTCTGTGTCACGACCTCCTCGCGTACCGCCCTCATGACGACCTTGCCGTCGGGCACCGACGCCAGCACACGCGTCGGAATCGCCGTCGGGGTCAGTCGTCCGGCAGCGGTGATCACGGTGTCCTCGCCGAGGGTGTCGATCGCGATGCGGACCGCGCGTTCCTTGCCGAACAGCGCCGAAGTGGAGAGCAACAGCTGTGCTACGTCCGATTGCATCTGGGCGTCCGAAGCACCGAGTTCGGCGTTGGAGAAACCGCCGAACAGGGCCTTACCGCCGTCGTTCCGCAATTCGGCGCTGCGGAGATCACCGTGGGAGATCTGGTAGCCGTGCAGCGTCTGAAGCCCAGTCCAGATGCTGGTGGCCAGCGTGTCCGGTGACGATTCGTCGACCGGTATTCCACGTGGCGCGGTGTGGGCGAACAGGGCCCATCCTCGGTCCAGCGCGGACACCGCGAGTGGTTTGCTGCTCGCGACGCCGAGGTCACCTATCGCGATACCCATCAACGCCCGATGCTCGACGGCTCGGCGCATCGACGCATGCAGCGGGGCACTTTCGCTGTTGCGGAACGAGAGCCACCGCCACACCTGGCGTAGAGCGCCGCCGCTGCGTTGGTTCTGTCCGTACATCTCGACGATGACCTCGGGCTCGGGCCCCTCGGCCTTCGCGGACAGCACCAGCGGACCTGGGCCCGCGGGTTTCAGTACGTGGAACGAGGTGACGGTGTGGCCGCGCTTGGCCAGCAGCCGCACGGCAGCGTCGAGCGGGACCTCCAGTGCCGGGGTGCCGACGACGAGCACGATCAGCGCGCCGACACACCAGCCCACCGACAGTCCGAGCAGCGATCGAGCAGGGACGACGGTACTGACGAACAGGTGGATCGGAACGAACGCCAGCAGGAGGAACCACCACACGCGGCGCCAGCGGGCAGGTAGCCAGGGCCCGGAGACCGTGAGCACGGCGGCGAGCATCGCGATCCAACGGGAATCGTCGAGGAACTGAGATAGGAATGTGTCGAGTCGGTCCGGCACATCGAGGTGCCATGCGGGCGTCGAGATGCCGGTTCCGGTGATCGACAGGGCGAGACCTGCAATGAGGCCGGCGGCAGCGTAGCCCGCCAGCAGCTTCCATTGACGCCCCGCGATCAGCCCGATGAGGATTCCGAACGGCAGAGCAAGTATGGCTATGCCGTACAGGAGGTAGACGAGATTGGACTGGTCCGGGCTGAGTACCCCGACGATGTTCGAGACCGAGGTCTCGAGCGCATCCCACTGGTTGCGCGTGACGAGCGAACCAGCGATGACGGCTGTGAGGAGGAGCGCGGACGACACGACACGCAGAATGTCGCTCGTGCGTCGAACGAGCGGCTGCAGCAGACGGCCCGTGACCGGAATGTCTCGCCCGTCGACTCGCATGATGTGTCGTTCTTTCGGTTGTTCCTACTTGCGCCGATCGACGCGCAAGGGTCAACCTACCGGTTCAGGCGCCTGTTCAACTCGTTCCGTACCGCGGGCCACTCGGATTCGATGATGGAGAACACGACGGTGTCACGCAGGGAACCGTCGGGCATGCGTTGGTGATTGCGCAGGATCCCATCCTGTTTCGCACCGAGATGCGCAATAGCCGTCCGGGACTGCATGTTCATCCAGTGCGTCCGGAATTCGACTGCAATGCACTGTAACTGCTCGAACGCGTGGGTCAGCAACAGTAGCTTGCTGGCCGTATTGGTGCCGCTGCGATGCGCCGATGTCGCGTTCCAGGTCGATCCGATCTCGACGCGACGGTGTCCCGCATCTGCGTTCATGTAGGTCGTCATCCCGATGATCTGCCCGGTGTCGTTTCGTCGAACGGTGAACGGCAACATCGATTGCGCGTGCAGAAGGCCGAGTCGACGGTCGATCTCGGCGGCCATGTCCTCGGGGCGAGGTACGAAGGTGTACCAAAGGTTCCACAGCTCGCCGTCGCGGGCGGCGTCGCACAATCCCTCGAGGTGGTCGTGGCTCAGCGGTTCCAGCGTCACGACGTCATTGGACAGGGTCACCGGCTGCAGAAAGGTCACGTTGCCGACGATACGTCGTGTTGGCCCGCTACAGCAGGGCCGTGCGCTCTGTCGTCCGCTCGCATGAGCAATACGACGGCGATCGCAGTCACGGCTTTGAGCGAACGATTCCCTGGTCTGCTCGACTTGATCGCGAACGAGGCCTGAGTAATTCTGTTGGCGCTGGGTGTGGGTCCGAGCTAGCGTCGGGCCATGCACATCGCGATGATCGGCACGATGGCTCCGAGTCACATCTACCCGTCACTCGGTCTGATCGCCGAGCTGGTGCGGCGCGGGCACCGGGTGAGCTACGCCGTCGGTGACGTGCTGGCGCACCTGGTCGATCCCGCAGGTGTCGAGGTAGTGCGGTTCGATTCGATTCTCCCTCAGGGAGAGGACAATTGGCCCGACGATCCCGCTGAGGCCATGCGTGTCTTTCTCGACGAGGCCATCTCGTCGTTCGATGTCCTCACCGATTTCTACGACGGTGACCGACCTGATCTGCTGCTGTACGACATCGGCGGGTTGGCCGCACCCGTGCTAGGGCGACGCTACGGTGTGAAGGCGGTGCAGCTCTCGCCCGCGATGGTCGCGTGGGACGGGTACGAGGAGGATCTCGCCGAGGTTCTGGGTCCTCTCCACGAGTCCGATTCTGGACAGGCCTACCACGCGGCCTATTCGAACTGGCTCTCCGACAACGGCATCGATGGCGATCCTTGGAATTGGATCTCGCATCCCGAGCATGTGCTGTCGCTGATTCCGCGAGCGATGCAGCCGAACGCGGACAGAGTGCCGGATCGAGTGCGTTTCGTCGGGCCGTGCCTCGACCCGGCGCGGCTCAGCGAGCGTGGTTGGACTGCGCCTGCATCAGGTGCGCGTGTTCTCTACGTGTCGTTCGGAACCGGATTCAACGAGCGCCCCGACTTCTATCGCACCTGCATCGAGGCATACATCGGCTCCGACTGGCACGTCGTGATCTCCATCGGTGACCGGATAGACCCGGCTGTTCTCGGTGATGTGCCGTCGAACATCGAGATTCACCCGCGGGTTCCGCAACTGGCGGTGCTCGATACCGCGGCCGCATTCGTGACGCATGCGGGGATGGGCGGGTGCACGGAGGCGCTGTGGTTCGAGGTTCCGACCGTCGCGATCCCACAGGCCGTCGACCAACTCGGCAATGCAGCGTTACTCGAGGAACTCGGCGTCGGTGTTCAGTTGAAGTTCGAGGATGTCACGGTCGACGTGCTGCGTGCCGCGGTCGAGAAGGTCGCGGACTCCCCCGACATCAGGGCGCGCCTCGCCGAGGTGGGCGCTGCGGTTCGCGGTAACGGCGGCATCGCAACAGCCGCGGATGCAGTGGAGGCCAGTCGCTGACGACTACCCGGGACCGGTAGGCCGCCTCGGTGCACCATCATTCTGATGGCAGGCATGATGGTCTGCGTGCCTGCTGTCATCCGACGTCGATTCACGTCGATGCACCTGTTCGGGGCAGTGTTGGTGGCGGCGATGTTGTTTCAGCAGTCGTTGGTCGACCTGGTCAACTCCAGTCCGACGCTGCAGACCGCCGCAACCGTCTTCACCGGGGTGTTCGTGCAGGCGACACCGTTTCTGGTGCTCGGTGTTCTGATCAGCGGGGCGATCGCGGCATTCGTGTCCCCGCGGGTGCTGCGCGCAGTGCTGCCCCAGCGCGAATCGGTAGCGGTCGGTGTGGCTGGGCTGGCGGGGGCCGCTCTGCCTGGGTGTGAATGTGGGGCAGTGCCGGTTGCGCGGCGACTGATGGATCAGGGTGCACCGAGCGCGGTGGCGGTCACGTTCCTTCTGTCCGCTCCGGCGATCAACCCGGTTGTTCTGGTCTCCACCGCCGTCGCCTTTCCGGGTGAGCCGAGGATGGTCGTGGCTCGGTTGGTGGGCTCGCTCGCGACTGCATGGATCATGGGGTTGCTCTGGTCCCGGTTCGGGCGGACCGAGTGGATCACCGCCCGGCTGAGCAACCACGATTCCGACCCGGGCGGCTCCCGATGGACGGTCTTCACTGAATCCGCTCGTCACGATCTGTTACAGGCCGGGTCGTATCTGGTCCTCGGGGCTGCCGCCGCGGCGATGCTGCACGTATTGGTGCCGACGTGGGTCTATGAACACCTCGCCGGGCAGATGCTCCTCGCGATCCTCGTCATGGCGCTTCTGGCAGTGGTTCTGGCGTTGTGCTCGGAGGCCGACGCTTTCGTGGCAGCAAGCATCTCGATGCTGCCGTTGCTGCCGCGACTGGTGTTTCTGGTGGTCGGGCCAGCAGTGGACGTCAAGCTCATCGCCATGCAAGCGGGCAGTTTCGGCCGGGGCTTCGCGGCCCGGTTTGCCCCGCTCACCTTCGTCGTAGCAATCGTGTGCGCCTGTGCTGCAGGCTATCTCGTGCTCGGTGGTTTCCGGTGAACCGCGAAACCGCCAACGTTCTGCTGCTACTGGTCGGCGGGACGCTGATCAAGATCGCCGCCGACGGCAGCTACGTTCGCTACGTCAAACCTGGACTTCTGCCGTATCTGTTGGCCTCGGCCCTGGTCATCGTCGTCTTGGCGGTGGCCGCGATCGCCGCTGACGTGCGTCGCGGACAGGCCGACGACGGCCACGCAGACGGGCATCGGCACAGCACGAGGCCCTACTGGATGCTCTTGGTGCCGGCAGCGGTGATCCTGTTCGTGGCGCCGCCCGCTCTCGGGGTTTCATCGGTTGGATCATCGACGGTGCCGCACACAATGTCCGCGCCGGAAAAGTCTGCGTTTCCACCGCTCCCGGACGTCGCCGCACCGGAACTATCGCTGCTCGACGTCATCGGACGGGCAGCCCGCGATTCGACCGGCAGTCTCGATGGCCGCGAGATCACCACCACCGGCTTCGTGGTCGCGACTACTGACAATGGTGACGTCGACTTGGCCCAGGTGCTGATCACATGTTGCGCCGCCGACGCCCGCACCATCCGGGTCCACCTCGACGGGAATGTCGGCGGCGCTCTCGACGCCATCCCGGAAGGGAGCTGGCTCTCGGTCACCGGGGTGGTTCTGCCCGGGTCAGCCGACGCCGAAACCAACTACACACCAACCCTCACGGTCACGAACGCAGTGCGCATCTCGGCGCCGGCCAACACGTACGCGTATTGAGACAGACTGCTCGTCAGCGCGGGCGGTGCACTGCCACCGGCGCCACGGCGGCGATTTGTGTTCACAAACCATCCCCTTTACAGTTCTTTCGACAACGATTGTCGAAATCACTGCCATTAAGCGTCGCACCACCAAGTCAGGGAGACACCCTTGCTCGTCGTCGATCAGTTATGCGTCGACGCGGGCCGTACCCGCATTGTCGACGAAGTCTCGTTCGAGATCGCCGCCGGTCAGCGCGTCGGTCTTCTCGGTGCGTCGGGCTCGGGCAAGTCGCTGACCGCGTCCGCGATCATCGGGTATTTGCCTCCGGGCATCACCTCTACCGGCGTCATCAGCCTCGACGGACACGATGTCGCGGGAATTGCAACGCCGCGCCGACACCGCGCCGCCCGACCTGCCATGGTGTTTCAGGACTCCGCGACAGCGATGAATCCGATGGTTACTGTCGGCGCGCAGCTCAGCGCGCCCGCTCGGGCGTCGAAGTCCGACGTAGCGGATCTACTCGAGCAAGTCGGGTTCCGCGAGCCCGACCGCATACTCGGCTCGCACCCACTCGAGCTGTCGGGTGGGCAACGTCAACGCGTCTGTATCGCGCTGGCCATTGCGTGCCGCAGTCCGCTTCTGGTCGCCGACGAGCCGACCACAGCCCTCGACGTCGTCACGCAGGCACGGGTGCTCGACGCCCTGAAGGCAGTCGACGTCGCCATGCTCTTCATCACCCATGATGTAGCGGTCGCATCGCAGCTGTGTGATCGGCTGATCGTCATGGAACGCGGACGCATCGTAGAACAGGGCGCGACCGCCGATATCGTAAAGCGTCCAACGGCCGAACTGACGAAAGGACTTGTAGCCCGCGCTCACGCCGCAGACCCGCTGCGCGCGTTATCCGAAGGACTCAGTCGATGAGCCTGGTGGCGTCCGGTCTGACCCGGCACTACTATCGGCACGGCAAGATCCACACTGCCCTGGGCGGCGTCGATCTCGACATCACTCCCGGCGCGCGCATGGCTCTTGTGGGGGAATCGGGTTCGGGAAAGACCACGCTACTGAAATCGCTTCTGGCGCTGCACCGGCCGGATTCGGGCACTGTCACGCTCGACGGCACCCCCGTTGTCCCAGGATCGGCGCGCTCACTTCGGTGGTTTCGCCAACGCGTGCAGTACATCCCGCAGGACCCGGCCACCTCGCTCGACCCCAGGAAGAGCGTCGTCGACCTCGTCGCGACACCACTGCGGCTCCTCGGCTCCAAGGGCGACCATCTCGCGCTCGCTCGAAATGCCCTCGCCGCAGTGGGTTTGAACGAACGATTTCTCCAGCGCCGACCCTCGGAGCTGTCGGGTGGTCAGAACCAGCGCGTGGCCATCGCTCGTGCAGTGGCGTGCAAGCCCGAATACCTGCTGGCCGACGAGCCTGTGAGCGGGCTCGACCTGGACCTACGCGAGCAAGTCCTCCACGTTCTGAGCGAGCTGTCCACACGAACATCGACGGCGCTGCTCGTGGTGTCCCACGACCTGTCGGTCGCTGCGCGGTTGTGTAGCGACATCTTGGTGATGTGCGACGGCTCGATTGTCGAATCCGGCACCATCGCAGTAATTCTCACCAATCCCTCCCATCGGCATACCCGCGCATTGCTCGACGCAGTGCCCCGCTTGCGATCAATCTAGTCACAGGAGAACACATGTCCCTCAGAACGATCCGCGCTGCACGACTCGGCGCAGTCGGCGCCGTGGGTGTACTCGCACTCACGAGTTGCTTTTCCTCGCCTGCCAGCAATGACGATGCCAGCGGGGAGCGCGCCCGATTGGCGATGCTGCAGCCGCCTCGCTCCGGCCTCTC
This sequence comes from Rhodococcus sp. FG69, assembly GCF_057808915.1. NCBI lineage: Bacteria > Bacillati > Actinomycetota > Actinomycetes > Mycobacteriales > Nocardiaceae > Rhodococcus > Rhodococcus sp. FG69. The sequence continues at coordinate 181,730 of NZ_JBMDIX010000001.1, forward strand.
GCAGTTCAGCGACGATGCGTTCAAACTCTCCCGCTGGTCGACCGCCGAGACGCTGATCACCCTCGACGACTTGGGTGAGGCACAACCGGGTCTCGCCACCGATTGGGAGCGCACCGACGATTTCACGTGGAGCTTCGACATTCGCCCGGACGTGACGTTCCACAACGGTGCATCCCTCGACGCGGACGCGGTGGTCACCGCTCTGACGGCGGCGAGTCAGGCCGCCCCCAAGCCTCGCATCCTCGACGGTGTCGAGATGACGGTTGATGCCAAGGACAGTGACACCGTCACTGTCACCACCGAATTGGTCGACCCACTCTTGCCGCAGCGACTGTCGAGCCCGCAGCTGGCCATCCTCGCGCCGGTAGCGTACGAGGGAGGCGGACCCGTGAGTCCGATCGGCAACGGCACCGGACCGTTCGTGCTCACCAGCGTCGACGGTACCTCCAGTGCCGCTCTGGATCGCAACGATAACTACTGGGGCGAGAAGGCGAAGCTCGCGGGCTTCGACGTCGACTTCGTGCCCGACGGCACCGCACGCGCCGCGTCGCTGCGCAACGGCACCGCCGATGTCGTGGAGGCAATCCCGGTGGGCCAGGCAGCGCTCGTCGACCAAGAACTCGTGCACGAGGTGCCGATGCCGCGCACCAACACGCTCTATCTGAATACTGCGAACGGCGTCTTCGCCGATCCCGCCATGCGCGCCGCAGCCCGTGAATCCATCGACAAGAACCGCCTGGTCGAGCAGGTCTACGAGGGCCGCGCCGATGCCGCCAACGGCTTGCTCGGACCTGCACTTCCGTGGGCAGCCGATCGTCCGGAGCGTACCGAGGCTCCGGCGGGCGACGCCAACGGGAAGCGGATCACCCTCGCCACGTTCACCGACCGCGCCGAGCTTCCCGAGGTCGCAGTGCTACTGCAACAGGCGCTCGAAGCCAAGGGCTTCGTCGTCGAGCAGGTAGTACGCGAGTACCAGTTCATCGAAACAGACGCTCTCGAAGGTCGTTTCGACGCCTTCATCCTCTCCCGCGCGACAGTCCTCGACTCCGGTGACCCGGTGTCGTACATGTACTCCGACTTCGCGTGTGAGGGTTCGTTCAACATCTCGCAGTTCTGCGACCCGCAGGTCGACGCAGCCTTGGCTGCCGCGTCGGCAACCGACCCAGGCGCCGACCGCCGCGCTGCGATTCTCGAAGCGGAACGGCTCATCCTCGAAAAGGACGCAGCGATCCCGATGCTGCACGAACGCGTCATCCAGGGTGAGTCCGCGCGGACCGTCGATGCTGCGCGCGACCCACGCGAGCGCACTCTGATCACCAGCCAGACCACGTTCGAATAAACGACGTGAGAACAGGCGCGTGGATCGTCACGGCATCGCGAGTCGTCACCGTCCTCGGTGTCGTCCTCCTCCTCGGGATGTTGCCGTGGCTGTCCGATCGCGATCCCGCACTGAGCATTCTGCGGGCGCGGTCGGCCGAGCAGGAGGCGACCGAGGAAGCACTGGACGCGATCCGCCGGGATCTCGGCCTCGACGTCGGTCCTCTGCGTATGTTCTGGGACTGGTTCACGGGCATCGTGCAGGGAGACCCCGGCACATCATGGAATACCGGCAGACCTGTTCTCCCCGGTGCGGTCGACGCGCTCGGCGTCTCGCTGACGTTGATGGCGTGCGCCATGATTGTCGCGCTGGTCGTGGCCTCGCTCATCGTCCTGCCGACGCTGCGCGCCGGACTCCGCGGCACCCCCCGTCGAACCAGTGGCGCCGGTGCTGCGGCGATGACCTCGATGCCCGAATTCCTGTTGGCCTCGGTACTTGTCATCGTCGGCGCCGTGTGGCTGTCGTTCCCGGCATACGGCTGGAACGGGCCCGAATACGTGGTGCTGCCCGCGCTCGCGCTCGGTCTGCCGGCCGGCGGTCTGATCGGACGGCTTCTCGCCGATGCCGTCGCCGTCACCTTCACCGAGGGGTGGGTGACGACGTGGACGGTGGCCGGCTTCTCCAGGCGGAGGATCGCCGGGGCAGTATTGCGGCGTGCATTACCTGGCCTCGCGTCGCAGATCGGTCTCGTGATGGTCGCCATGACCGGTGGCGCGGTCGCTGTCGAAAAGGTCTTCGCTATACCAGGATTGGGTAGAACGACGCTCGGCGATGCACAGTCGCAGGACCTGCCTGCTTTGCAGATCGACGTGCTGTTGCTGCTGGCGGTCAGCGCGGTTCTGGGTATCACCGCCGAACTGATCAGAAGGGCGATGCTCGGCAGCGCCCTCCGCGGCGGATCCATGCCGATCCCGTCCGGGGTGTTCGCGCCATCACCTCGCCGCTGGATCACCCCGATCGTGGCAGCCGCGGTGCTGCTGGTCGTGGTCGTCGTCGGATTCCCCCGCGACGCGTACTACTCGACACGCGAGAAGTTCGCGTCGCCGTCGGCTGAATTTCCCTTCGGGACGGACGCTTCGGGCCGCGACCTGCTCGCACGCGTGTCCGAGGGCGCGATCTCGACGGTCGGACTCTCGCTGGCCGTCACCCTCGGCAGCTTCGTCATCGGGGTGCTGTTCGGGTTGATCCCCAGGGTCTCCCGTGGACTCGTCGAGGTCACCAACGCCGCTCCGCCAGTAGTGACGGGCATCCTGATCGCGGCGATCTGGGGTCCCAGTGCCGGGGGCGCCGCTGTGGCCGTGTTGATCGTGACGTGGGCTCCGCTTGCCGCTCATACTGCCGCGCTGGTGGAGGAGGCTCGGTCGCGTCCATATATCGCGATCCTTCCGACACTGGGAGCCAGTGAGGCAAGGATCCTTTTCGGATCCATCGTGCCGAGCGTTCTGCCCACCATTGTGCGGCACGCGATGCTGCGTCTACCTGGCGTGGCACTGGCTCTGGCGGCGCTCGGGTTTCTCGGGCTCGGACCGCAGCCGCCCACCCCCGACTGGGGTCTGATCCTCTCCGACGGTGTCGCAGGCGTCGAGCGAGCGCCGTGGGTCGTGCTCGCACCGCTTGCGTCGCTCATCGCTCTGGCCGTGCTGGCTGTATCCCTCGCCAGCGCCACGTCCGGGCGCACCCGCCGGACCGTGGACGACGCAGCGGTTCCTGTAGCGTCGGCGTCGATTTGACGCTCGAACTGTTGGACTGGATGTGGAGAACAGCGTGACCGCGGGTACCGACTCGGACAGAAGACGGTGGCGGTGGTCGTTTCTCGACAACCTGCAGCGCGCGACGCCCACGATCAGGCTGCTGGTCCTGACACAGCTGACGTTCAACGTCGGCTTCTTCATGGTTCTGCCGTACCTGTCGGTGCACCTGACGAGCGATCTCGGACTCGGGGCCGCGCTGGTCGGCGTCGTACTAGGTATCCGAACGTTTTCCCAGCAGGGATTGTTCTTCGTCGGTGGGACACTCGCCGACCGCTGGGGCATCAAGCCGGTCGTGCTCGTCGGATGCGTGTTGCGTGTGATCGGCTTCGTGGGCCTTGCCGCGTTCGACTCCCTGGCAGGCGTGCTGGCCGCGACAGTCCTCGTCGGATTGGCTGCTGCCCTGTTCTCCCCAGCGGTCGAATCGGCGGTGGCCATCGAGGCAGGCAAGAGCGAACGTGACGGCGGACCTCGACGGGTCGAGACGTTCGCGTTGCTTTCGGTATGCAGTCAGATCGGATCCTTCACGGGCCCACTCGTCGGATCTCTGTTGCTGCTGGCCGACTTTCGAATTGCCTGCCTGGTGGCGGCCGGGATCTTCGTCGTGATCATTGCCGCCCACGTTCGGTGGCTACCGAACGAACCGGGCGAGCACCGTGACGAACCCTGGCTGTCGGGGTGGTCCGATGTCATACGCAACCGAGTGTTCGTGCTGTTCGCGATCGCGATGAGCGCACAGCTGGTCGCCTACAACCAGCTGTACCTTCTGCTTCCGCTCGAGGTCGAACGTGCGTGGGGGTCGCAGACGGTACTTGGCTGGTTCTTCGCCGTCTCCGCGGTGTTCGTCGTGACGACGCAGCTGCCGATCACCAGACTGGTCGGGAACCTCTCGCCTCGGGTGGTTCTCCCCGTGGGATTCGCATTCATGGCGCTTTCGTTCGTGGTGGTTGCTGTGGCGTCGCCGCTGCAACTGAACGGTGTGGTCGGCCTCCTACCTGCGGCCGTGTTCGTCCTACTCCTCGCCCTCGGCCAGATGATTGCGATGCCGCAAGCGCGCGACCTCGTGCCGCAGTTGGCCGCCGAGCAACGACTGGGCTCGTACTACGGATTCATGGCCTCTCTCGGCGGAATCGGCGTCCTCGTCGGATCGGTCGCCCTGGGTGCGGTCATCGATGCTGCACCCGACACGGGCTGGGGCGCCGCGATCCCTTGGCTGGTGGCATCGGCCTTTCCCGTCGCCAGTGTGGTCGGACTGCGCGTCGTGCTGGCCAAAACACCGTCGTACGGGACGAATTGAAGGCGTCGGGCAACTACTGAGGTTCTCCGTCGGTGCGGATCTGTGGCGTGGACGCCGTCAGAGCCGCGATCACGGCGCTGCGGCCGTGTTGCCACACAGGTCCTGCTGCAACGAATCCAGCGGATCTCATCGAGACCACATGGTCCTCCATCGAGAGTTCGTTGTCGCGCTCGTGTGCCGGCACTTCGTGGGCGCGTCGAGCCAGCAGTGGTGCGAACGCCGGCTCGGATTCGGCCGACCGCCACCATCGATCCCAGTCCTCGGGCGCAGCCCGCCTCGTTCGTCGGGCCCGGATGTCATCTGACGCCGAAAGAACCTGTCTCCATCGATCATTGGTGGGATAGAACTGATCGGCGTCGACCAGGATGGACTGCGTTCCGAGTAGGCGGTAGCAGTCGCGGTAGATCCCGTCCAGAACCTTTCGCGTGGGATAGTGCAGCGCCGTGCTGGAGATGATCGCGTCGATGCTGCCTGCATATTTCGCGAGCTGCATTGTCCACCCGTCGGCCCCTATGTCGGCCTGAACGAAGACGAGCTGAGGGTGAGCGGCAGTCCCTAGCGCGAGCAGAAGAGGATCTTGATCGACGGCGACTACTGTCGCATCCGGGAACCGCCGAGCAGCCCGAAGCGCCAAAGATCCTGGACCACTGCCTAGATCGACGATCACGCGTGGCCGAGCCCGCACGGCCTGCACGACATCGAGTACGGACTCGAAGCGCTCTTCTCTGTCACCGGCGTACAGCTGCTGTTGATCTTCCCACCGGTCGCACCAGTGCCGCGCCAGCGGCGCGTCGACCACGGACGGGACCCACGCCTTCACACGGAGGCCTTCGTACCATTACGCGACGTTACAGTCGCCGCCACGACTGCTGCCACCACCGCGATGCCGCCCGCAGCCACGCAGAGCCAGAATCCGAGGGCCGGCCCGCCGGGCGAATCCACGATCGGACCGGCTATCGCAGCCCCGCCCGCAGCGCACGACATGTTGATACACGTGAACCACGTATAGCTTTCGGTGATCATGGATGCCGGGACGGTGACGGCGACGAGCTCGGCCAATACGGTGACCGCCGGCGCGATGACCGCCCCGGTGAGCATCAACACCACAGCGAGCTGCACCGAGTTGTCTGCAGCAATCCATGCCGCGTACCCGACGGTGAGTCCGAGGAGCAACACGATCAGCCTCTTGGTCAGCGCCTGCGACGTGTCAGCCGGACGAAGAGGCATGGCCCCGTAAAGAATTCCGCCGGCTGCGCTTCCGACGCTCCACACTGCGATCAACACGCCCGCGGTCACACCGCCCGCGACACCACCGGATGATTGTGCGAACGCCGCAATGGCCACCGGTGATGCGCCGAACGAAAACGCCACCCCGGCCGTGACCGTCAGGAGCAGGACGAACGCGGGCATACGCAACGGGCCTACACCCATCGTGCGGGTTGATGCAGCTTCGCTTCGAAGTGACTGTATTGCACGACCCCGGCACACGACGACGGTCCCCACGAGCGTCGTGATCGTCGCGAAGGCGATCGCGGCGCCGGCCCCGTACATCGTCGGCTGCGTTGTGCTGTGGTCGGCCAGAATGATGAACGACGACGTGATGAGTGGACCGAGAACGAACACCAATTCGAACACCGCAGATTCTGCCGCCATCGCAGTGGTTCTCAGGGTGGGGTTGGGGCCGTCGGGTCGTGTGGCGTGCGTCCACGCCGAGCGCAGAGCCGGGGACATCGGAGGGAACGTTGCTCCGGTGAACACTGCCAGCACCAACAGAATCCAGAGTGTCGATTCGCTGAGCACTGCTCCCAGCAGTGCAGCGTGGCCGAGCGCGTACCCGATCGCATACACGGGCAGCACGCGGGCAGCGGAGAAGCGATCGACCAGGCGGCCCGCAACCGGCGCAGCGAACGCGGTGGCGAGCGAGACGGCTCCGGTCACGAGACCTGCTGTCGCATAGTCGCCATTGACCTCTCTGATCAGAAGCAGCCACGCGACGATCGTCACCCCGTGACCGATACGGGCCGCAGTCCCGCCGACGATCAGCATCGGTGCGCCAGGCAATCGCCACAGCGCCGCGTACTTCCTCATGCGTGTTCCCTCTCGACGTCGGTGGTCACGAACGACTCGTGATGTCGTAGAACCCGTCGCCGTCGAGGAACAGTACCGTCGACAGATCTCGTTCCAGAATGTCACGCACCGGGTGGGTGAGGCCGATCATCATGGGCTCGGTGACATCGGAAACTGTGCGTTGCAATCGTTCTCCCGGGGCGACGACGATCTGATGATCGAGATAGCTCGGCAGCGCCAGTACCTGGTCGAGCTTCGGATAGCCGCGAAGCGAGCCCTCGTAGGGAGATGTCATGAAGACCATCGCGGCATGAGATCGTTCCTGTGACGGTCGAGTGTGGATGCGGGCGAATTCGTCCGGTTCGGTGAAGGCCATCACCGTCCACTCGATCTGTGATTCACCCCGGGCGATCTGGGCGTACCGCGCGGTGTCCGCGCCGCACAGCCGCGCCCCGATCTCCACGAGATGCGCACCCTGTGGCGTCATCATGATCTCCAGATGTGCTGGGCCGTAGTCGATACCCAGTGCATCGAGCACGCCCAACGCGTACTCTGCCAGAGCGTTCGTACGCGGGTCGTCGTCGGGGACGGAGACCGCGGCTGCCACCCGATCCGATATTCCGTTGGCAGAGATCTTCACGTACCTCCACATGTCGGTGACGCGGTGGTCGCCGGCACAGCTGACGGTATTGACGACGTATTCACCTCCGACGAGGAACTGTTGCGCCACCACGCCCTCGTTGGTCACTCCGAAGATGTTCTGCTGATCGACTATTCGGCCGTACGCCTCGACTGAATCGGACGGGCTCATGCAGAACTGGACACCGTCGTTGCCCGCACTGCGGGTCGGCTTGACGACGACCTGCCCGCCGAGGGCGGTGTGCCACGCGAACAGTGTGTCGGCATCGGCTACGAGAAGCTGCTCGGTTGCCCGCAGACCGCGAGCACGTAGCCGTTCGATCATGGCGAACTTGTCTCTGCGGACGCTGCTCAACGCGGTGCCGTTCGACGCAAGGCCGAGCCGGTGGGAAAGGAGGTCCGCCAGTTCGACGCCTGTCTCACCGCCGGTCGTCACCGCAACTGGGTTCAGTGCGGCCACTGCCTCGAGTGTGGCGTCGAGTTGTTCACTGTCTGTCAGACCTCCGCGGTGGACGATCTGTCCGGCCAGACCGTTGCCGATGAACCTGCGATAGAAGGGCGGAACGTCCGGGGTGCTCTGCAGTTGGACGACGTCGAACCCACGGTCCATGTAACCCTGTGCAAGCCGCATCGTCGGGCCGTACAGGTCGACCATCACGATTGTTCCGGTCATACGGCACCGTCCAATTCGGTAAGTACTTCGAGGAGTCGGTCGACTTCGTCTCTGGTGTTGTAGACGTGGACACTGGCACGTACCGATGCCGAGTCCTCACCGGCGTGCGCCTGACAGTGTCCGTCCGCTCGAACCATGAATCCTCGGCTCTCCAAGACGAAACCGAGGTCGTTCGACGAGATATCTCGATGTCGGAAGGTGACGATTCCCTGGCGTCGTTGGATATCCGAGTCGAGGCTCAGGCTGGACTGACACCCCAGCACCTCGTAGGAGTTCAGCCGAGACAATCCGTCCGTCAGCACCGCGCCGAGCGCCGTCGTCCAAGAATGGATGTTGTCGAGCCCTGCCGCACGTAGCCATTCGAATGCCGCACTGAGACTGACGATTCCGGTGGTGTTCGGGCTTCCCTTCCATCCTGCAGGTTCGAACGGAACTCCTCGCTCGTTTCGGGCCCACACCGCGCCGATCCCCGGAAGAGCCATCGCCTTGTGGCCGGAGAAGACCACGAAGTCGACGTCGAGTGTCGACACGTCGACGGGTTGATGGCCTATGCTCTGCGCTGCATCGAGGCAGATGACCGTGTCGGGCCCGCACGCGTTGCGAATCCGGTGCACGTTCATGTCGTTTCCGTAGACGTGGTGCACGTGTGTGACGGCGACGAACCTGGTCCGCGGGCCAAGGAGCTCGGTGAATGCGTCGATGTCGTAGTCGCCGGAGCCGCTCTCCTCGTACGGGAGAGCATGCACCGTCACATGGCGACCGCGGTCGGCCAGCATCTGCTGTGCTTCGTGCCACGGCAGCGCATTGGCCTGGTGGTCGGCGAACGGCACGATGATTTCGTCACCGTCGGCGAGATGTCCGATCAACCAGTCCTGGGCCACCTTACGCAAACCACTCGACGCTCCGTCCAGGAAGACGACGGACGATGAACCGGTGCTCCTGTCGCCCAGGAACTCGTGCACTGCCGCACGGCCTGCCTCGACGAGTTCGGTGGTGCTGTTGGCCCAGCCATAGGTACCGCGGCCCGCATTCGCATTCGTGGTGACGAGATAACTGAGCACTGCGTCGAGGACTGGACGCGGCTTCTGCGCGGTGGCAGAGCTGTCGAGATAGGTGAGCGATGGGTGCGCGGTGATGATGGGGAAGTCTGCACGCAGGTCTCGTTGCCAGTCCGCGAGTCGGTCGAGGACCGCATAGGGAGGCTCTGAACGCAGATCCGTGAACTGTGTTGTGGTGAGGGACATGTGATCGGTTCCGTTCTGTTAGTCGCGGACCAGTGGCGCGCCGGCGTCGCGCCACGCGATGACGCCGCCCCCGAGGCTGCGCGTGTCGTTGTGGCCCATCCGTGAGAGTGCGGCTGCGTATCGGGTCGATTTTTCCCCGACGGGGCAGACGAGCAGGACCTTGCGGCTCGTGCCGAACGGCACCCCACCACGAATCAGCTCGCCGAACAGTTCGTCGGCGATGTTGATCGATCCCTCGATGTGCAGGGCGCGGTAGGCGAACGCACCACGAAGGTCGATTACCAGGGGAGATTCCGTCTGGATCCACCTACGTGCATCGTCTACCGACAGTGTCTGTACGGCAGCGACTTCGGCGTCGGACAGCGTCGCAACGCTACCCGGGCGCGCCGGTTGTTTGAGCAAGTCCGGACGTCGATTGCGGACGTACGACATGTAGCTCTCGATGCGGTCGCAGACGATGAATACCGCGCTCTCGCGGCGGCCGGTACCGTCTAGTTGCGCATCGGCTTTCGCGAGATGACGAACGGCGCCGAAGTAGGCGGCTCCACCGGTGGGACCGGCCAGCATGCCGCAGCGTCGAACGAGGGTCAGCATCCCGTCGATCGCGTCGTCCGCGCTGACCGATTCGATGGTGTCGTAGGTGTCGGGATCGAAGAGTCCCACTTCGTGGACTTCGTCGATGTTTCGGATGCCCGGTATGAAGTCGGATTTGTGCGCGACGAGTCCGAGCACCTGCACGTCGGGATCGGCAGCACGCAGAACCTGTGCGACGCCGGTAGATGATCCTGCGGTGCCCACGCAGGCGATGAAGTGCGCGGGAGCGCCGCCCAGGTCGTCGATGATCTCCGGGCCGGTCCCATGGACGTGGGCGTCGACGTTGCGTTTGTTGAAGTACTGGTCGGTGTGGAAGTAGCCGCTACCGGGGCCGGAGATCTCCCGGTGGATGCGAGCCAGCGGGTCATCGGCATCGGTGGGATCGAGACACTCTGCCTGGCCGGGCAATTCTTCGATGTCGGCGCCGATCAGTAGCAGCAGGTCTTTGATCTCTGGCACCTTCATGCGATTGGTGACCGATCGGAAGCGGACCCCGTGCATGCCCGCAATGACCGCGAGCGCTTTGGCGGTGTTGCCACTCGACAGCTCGATCATTGTCTGATCGCCGTCACGCGCAGTGTCGATGCCGGCGCTCGCCATCGACCACGCCGCCCTGTCCTTGACCGATCCGAACGGATTGAGCATTTCGAGCTTGGCGTACAGGTCGATGTTGCGCAGGCCCGTCACTTCTTCGTCGATGTGCACCAGCGGGGTGTCGCCGATGACGTCGATGACGCTGTCGTACAGCATTGCTTCTCCTCAGTTGGATTCGGTTCGTCGTGTGCTCGGCCCGTGAAACGGATCCGGCCAGTACTGCTCGTCGAGTTGCCACGACCAGCCAGCGGCGTTGCGCGACAGTGCGACCACGCGTGCGATCGGTTGGTCGAGCGCGTGGTCGGCGCTGAAGTCCATGAAGTACCCGGCGGTGTTCACGAACACGAGAAGATCTCCGGCGATGGGTAGCTGTTCGAACCAGATCTTCCGTCTGCTGATGAAATCTGCTTCCAGGCAGAGATTTCCGATCATGTAGCCCGAGCCGGCGCCACGCTCACATCCGCGCGAGGGGATCAGAACCGGATCGAGGTGGACTCCGTGTTCCTCCAGGCTGACGTCTCCGGCATTGAGATCCAGTCGAATGAAATGCGTGTCGTCGGTCGCGGGGCGTACCTCGAGTACACGGGCGATCACCACGCCGCATTGATCGAGAAGGGAACGTCCGGGTTCGATCCACAGCTCGTGCATGTTGTCCAGTACGGCAGCGGCGAGAGTCGAGCCGAGAATCGGTGCAGCGGTGTTCAACAGATCGTCGAGGTACCGCGGTCCGCTGACCGGTCGATGCGCGGGATACAGGCCGAGGTTGCCGCGCAGCCGTCCACCTTCGTTGCGCAGGCCGTATCCCGCGCCCTGCCACGTTACCGGTGCGCGACGCCCGAGAACTGCTTCGGCGAGTGCAGTTGTGAATGCCTCCCATTCCGCGCCGTCGGCCAGGTAGTCCACGCCGAACCCGCCCCCGATGTCGACCACCCGTGGATCATGGCCGCGGACACGAGCTTCTTCCAGTGCCAGCAGGCAACCGTCGAAAGCGCGAGCCTTCTCGGGAATGCCGATGGTGTCGAGGTGGTAGGCGAACCCGAGCAACGTCAGGTGCTCTGGGTATTTGTCGAGAACAGCGAATACCGAGTCGAGTTCGTCGGTCGCAACCCCGAATCGAGAGGGGCGGCTCAGCATGGTGGCTCCGGAGTTGCTGAACGACGACAATCGCACCAGGATCTCCAGCTTGGGGAGCGCGTGCGCCTGTGCGATGTCACCGACCATTGCGAGCTCGTCCATCGTGTCGACGTTGACAGTGACCCCTGATCGCACTGCCAGCCACAGAAATTCCGGTGTCTTGGGTCCTGTGGTCATGATCCTTGCGGGTGCGAAGCCGCTACCGAGTGCGCGTTGCAATTCGGCCAGGGAAGCTACGTCGATCCTTGCCCCAGTCGCAGCCAATTCACGAACGAGCGCCGCCGATCGATTGGCCTTGTGGGCGTAGTACACGGCACCCCGCATGCCGTGTCCGGCAATGGTGCGTTGGAACTCGTCGACGTTGTCTCGGATCTGTTGCGGTAAAACGACATTGAGTGGCGACCCGAGTGCGTGAGCTAGGTCGAGAATCAGCGGAGTGTTCGTCAGGAGATCTTCGACAAGGTCGGACTTCTTGGGGGTCAGCGGGAGTGGTGCGGAGTTGATCACGATGAGACTGCTTCCTTCAGTGGTCGCGGTGACTGTTCGAGGACGATCACACGGTCGACGTGACGCCCGACGAGTTCGAGGTCATGCGAGACGATGAGATATGCGAGGCCGAGCCGGGCGCGTAGGTCGTCGAGTAGCTCCATGATCACCGTGCGTAGCGGCGCATCGAGCGAGGAGACGGGTTCGTCCAGCACGAGTAGTTCAGGTTCGAGGGCGAGAGCGCGCGCGATCGCCACGCGCTGTTGCTGGCCTCCCGACAATTGACGCGGATGGCGTCGTAGAGATTCCGGCGGCATTCCGACGAGGTCGAGCAACTCGCTGATTCGTTCGACCGGCGCGGGTCTGCGGTGAATCAGAAGGGGCTCTGCAATGATGGCCTCGACGTTCATTCGAGGGTCGAGGGAGTCGCTCGGGTCTTGGAAAACCGCCTGTATCCGCGTTCGAATTTGCCGTCTGTCTGCAGCCGACATGTCGGCAGGATCCTGTCCGAACACTTCGATCCGCCCCTGGGACGGTGCATGCAGCGCGAGGACTTGTCGAAGCACGGTTGTCTTTCCGCTTCCGGAGGGACCGACGAGGGCGACGGCTTCTCCGGCGGACACGGTGAGCGAAACGTCGCGGCAGGCTACGACGGCGGGTCCGCGGCGGCGAAGGCCTGATCGAGCGTAGGTGACCGTCAGAGCGTCGATATCGAGGACCGTCGGGTTGCTGTGCGGTCCAGACTTTTTCACGATCGTGGCGCTGCGGGTAGAGGCAGTGACGGCGCCGTTCGGTGTAGTGGGGACGACCATCCCGTGCGAGATGGTGATGATGCGATCACTCATGCGTTCCACGACGGCCGGGTCGTGAGAGATCAGCAGCATCGCCATGTGCCGCTCACGAAGCAGATCGTGGAAGAGGTCGAGTATCCGTGCGCCGATGTCGGCGTCGAGTGCGCTCGTCGGTTCGTCGGCGATCAGCAGTTCAGGTTCGTTGGCCACTGCGAGGGCGATCGCGACCCGTTGCCGCATGCCACCGGACAGTTCGTGTGGGTACGAGTCGACTCGGGTGGACGGGTCGGGGATGCCGACGCGTCCCAATAGCTCGATGGCCAGCGTGCGTGCTTGTCGACGGGTGAGGGGTTGCTGCAACGTGATCGCCTCGACCATGTGCCCTGCGATCGTGCGGGTGGGAGTGAGCGAACCCATGGGGTCCTGGGGGATGAAGGACATCCGGTTGCCTCGGTACCGACACAGTTGCTTGTCGTCCAATGTGGTGAGTTCCGTGCCCGCGAACCGGATCGAACCGGTGATGCGTGCGGAGTCCGGGGCGAGGCCCATGACCGCCGACGCGGTCATCGACTTGCCGGAACCGGACGCGCCAACCACCCCGAGGACCTCGCCTCGTCGAATCTCCAGTGCAACATCCTGGAGTACCTTTCGGGCTCCGATGGTGACGCCGAGACCGTCGACAAGCAGTAGTGGCTCAGTGCTCTGGGGTGTCATAGGGTTGCCGCCTCCCTCGAACGTCGGACGCCTTCGCCGACGAATCCGACGCCGAGCACCGTCAGGACGAGAGTGACTGCGGGAGCGACGAAAACCCAGGGATAGGTGACGGCCGAGGCGCTTCCCGTCGCGATCAGCGTGCCGAGTGAAATGTCGGGTGGCTGCACACCGAACCCGAAGTAGCTCAATCCTGCCTCGGCGAGCACCGCTGTCGCGACCGTCAGCGCACAGTCGACGGCCAGCAGTGGGATCATGTTCGGCAGCAGATGCTTTCGCATCACATGCCACTTCGATGCACCCATGGTGTTGGCTGCCCTGACGAAGCCGCTGACGCGCAGGGTGAGGGTGCGGGCGCGGATCATTCGAGCCGGAAGCATCCATTGGAACGCGGCGATAGCCAGGATGAGAAATAGCCACGATCGATCGACGAAGAGCGGTGAGAGCACCGCAATCACCAGGATCGGCGGCAGAACGAGCAAGGTGTCGACCGCCCACATCGACGTCTTGTCCACTGCGCCTCGCGCGAGGCCGGCGAGCATGCCGACCACCGCTGCCGCGCCGGTTGCAAGGATGGCTGCTGCGACGCCGATGAGCAGCGACTTCTGCAAACCGTGCAGCGTCTGGGCAAGAATGTCTTCACCCAGGCGAGCGGTGCCGAACCAATGTCGAACCGTTGGTGCCTCGAGTATCGATCCGTGATTCTGCTCGGAGTAGTGGAAGGTCAATGCATGCGGGCCGATGAATGCGACCGCAGTCAGCGTCACGAGAATGCCTGCGCCCAGGTATGTCAGGACCCGGCCGTCGTGCCCCGGTGGTGTCGCGGTTCGGGCGGGTAGTCCGTCGGCGTCGATGAGCGTCCGCTGTTGTGCGTCCAGTGTCTGTCGTGCGTCCTGCGTCGTGCTCATGAGTTGGCTCGCAATCGAGGGTCGAGGGCGACCGACGCCAGGTCGGAGATCCAGCCCGCGAGCACGACGAGGATGCCGAACAGCAGCGTGACCGACGCGCACACCCGGGCGTCGTGGTCGTGGATGGCTGTGATGATCCAGTCACCGAGTCCGTACCAACCGAAGATGCGCTCGGTGAAGACGCCACCAGCAAGATGAATTCCGAAACTGAAAGCGAACAACGAAACAACCGGTATGACGGCTGATCTCAGGCCGTGACGCCAGAAGGCGGTGCGTCGGGGAAGGCCACGGGCGCGCGCTGCTCGCACGTAGCCACTGTTCGCGACATCGAGGGCGGCCGCGCGTTGATACCGGCTGAAGAACGCGATTTGAGGTAGTGCAATGCAGATGGTCGGGAGGACGAGGTGCTGCAGTCGATCGACCAGGGCAGCAGTGCCGGTGAAGTCGGCCCCGGCCGTGCGTTCACCGGAGAAGTAGAGGATCTGCGTTCCGGCCACATCATTGATCGGCAGCCACAGCATCTTCAACACAGTGCCGAGGACGAAAACCGGGACGGCGAGTACGGTCAGCGTCCACAGCATCGACCACTGGGCGCGCAGTGCACCCGTCGAGAGCGCGCCGCGGACGCCGACCACGATCCCGAGCGCGACAGCGATCGTCGCACCGATCAGATACAGCCGCAACGAAGTCCCGGTTCGCGTCCACAGCTCGTCACCGATTTCCCGGCCACCGACAGTGGTACCGAAGTTGCCGGTGAGTACGCCGCCGAGCCAGGAGAAGAACCGCAGCGGCACAGGCTGATCCAGGCCAAGTCGAACGGCTTGCGCGTCGATCACCTGTTGTGGTGGTCGGGGCTGCCGCGATTCGTACACCGCTAGGGGATCGAAACTGTACGACGCCAGGCAGTAAGCAAGGAAGGTTGCCGTCAGGCACAGTGCCACCCGCGCGCACAGTCGGCCGGTCAGCCGGGCAACCCAGGTTCCCCCCTGCGACCCACCACGAGGGCGGACCGCAGGGGCGTCGGAGCTAGTCGGCTCCGCAGTGAAAGACGTGGTCACTCCTGCCAACCGGCGCTTTCGAAACCGTAGGCCCCAAGTCCACGTGCGCCATAGTTGGCAAGTTCGGCCCGAACTGCATAGGCACCCGAGTCGGCATACAGAGGAAGGTGATGTGCGTATTTCCATGTCAGCACGTCGATTTCGTTAGCGATCTCGTTGCGCTTGTCGGCGTCCAGTTCGGTCAAGCCGCGGTCGTAGAGTGCGTCGATCTCGGGGATGTAGATGCGGCCATAGTTGCTGCCTGCGTCGTCACCTTCCGGCTTCTGAAATACTGGCCGGTCGTGTGCGAACGGTGATGCGGACTTGGTCCATTCGAACGCAGCCAGGTCGAAATTGCCAGGGATGAGGTACTCGTCGTAGAACTGGTCCGGCGACACCGAGTTGACCTGTACCCCGATTCCCGCGGCAGTGAGCTGATCGCGGAGAACGCCGGACACCGTGTTGCCCACTGGGGTGTTCTGAGCCAACAGTCGCAGTTCGAGGGGCGCGCCGTCTTTCGTCCGAACACCACCGTTCTGTGCGGTCCACCCCAGTTCGTCGAGCGATCGCCCTGCCGCGTCGGCATCGTGTGGCAGGGTGGCGGAGTTGTCGACGTATCCGGCGTCGGTCGGCGGCAGGATGTGGTTGCCGACCGGTTCGGCTCCAGGAACGATGCGGTCCATCAGGACGGTGGTCACAGCGGCCGGGTCCAGGGCTTGGGCAACCGCGATGCGCAGTTGCTCGTCGGCCAGGGCGGCGCCTTCGGCACCGTTGAAGGTGATCTGCCCAGCCTTGCGCTCGGGAGCCTGCCTGATCTCGACGCCGTCGATCGACTGTGCGCGGGTGAACAGGTCGATATCGCCGCCGATCGGATACAGGTCTATCTCGTTGTTGGCCAGCGCATCTGCGCGAGCCGAGGGATCGAGTGCGCGGAAGATGATCTGGTCCAATGGAGGCTTCTCACCCCACCAGTCGCTGTTGCGCTCCACCACAATTGTTTTCGCGGTCTCGTCGATGTTGTTCACGATGAACGGGCCCGCGGTGATCGTCGGTGCGTCGACCCAGGCTGTGTTGAACGCATCCGCGTTGCCAGTCACCTCTTTGGGCGCAATGAGATTGAACAGCCCCTGCCATTCGGCGAACGGTGTCTCGAAAGTGACGACTGCCTGCTTGTCCGAGGCGCCGCGCTCGACCTTCTCGATATCGGAGTAGCCGACGTTGCTGTAGCCCTCGAACGCGGTGTCGGCGCCACTGAGGGCCCGGGCCTGGGACTCCAGATCCTCCCAGTCCATCGCGCGCCCGTTCGACCAGGTTGCGTCCTCGTTGATCTCGTACGTGACCACCTGTGGAGACTCGGATGTGAGCTCGGCCGAGGAGAAGAAGTCCTCCGCGAGGCGGTGGCGGCCGTCGGGCCCATCGCGGAACGCGCTCGGCAAGAGGGCCTCGGAGAGCTGCCACGTGACCACGCGGGCACCGTTGATCTGCAGAGGGTTGTAGTTGGTGGGCAATGCATCGACCGGGATGCGGAGTTCGCCGCCTTCGCGCAGCGAGGATGCCTCCTGCGCGTTGATCTGCTGTCCCCCGTTTGCTGCAGGTGAGCGTTCGGCGTCGCCGCCCGAACCGCACCCGCCCAACACCACTGTGCTCGCCATCGCGGCGGCCAGCACACGCCAGCGCCGAACTGTCATCGTCATCGGTTGTCTCTCCAGTTGGTTGTCCGACCTTTAATGTAAACGATAATCATTGTCATTAAAAGTCCGGACGTTGAGGCTTGGGTCCTGGGGAGTACCGATTCGTTCGTGCCGTCGTTTGTTCGTGGCAGGCGAAGAGGGGACGCAAGCGCGCCGGACGAGAGAACGTGAAGCGAACTGGCTTCGTTCTTCGCCGACGGTCTTACTCGTATGCTGGAGGGGCAGGACTGTGGCGGTTATCAGTCCGTGTTCAGGGCTGAGTCTTTGGCTAGTCGAGCGCGCTGACGCTCATTCCGTACGGCAGGAAGCGCACTCGACGGGTCGGGTCGGTGTTGTCCTTGTGAGCACGAAGGGCATCGAGTTCGGTGGCGAACACCTGGTCGATGGCTGCGCCGTCGTCGGTGACCGTATAGATGGTCCAGACGCCGTCGCCCTTCTCGCCTGTGGTCTCGGGGGCCGGCTTTGCGCGAGGTGTCGCTGCCTCGCCGAAGAATGCACCCCAGGGCCCGACGGCGCCGGATTGGCCGATGATCTTACCTACTTGGCCGACCACGTCGCGGAGTCCATCGCTCGCTTCTTTCGCGAATCGATCGAAGTCCTCGGGGTCGATGTTGAACGGTCCGTTGTTTGTCATCTCTCCAGTGTGCGCCTGCGAGCCGCGCACCCGCATCACTGCTGCTGGAGCCGCGACCCGATGGTGCTGTGTAGAGCCCGCAGCGAGTTCTGGCCCAAGGACACGGTCTGCGACTCGATGTGCTTGAGCAGGTGACCGTCGTCGAGGACCTTCTCGCTGGACTGGATGAGGACGGTGCCTGCGCCGGTGAAGTCGAACTGACGCTCCTCGCCGCTGTTGGCGCCGAGGAATCCGCGTGCCGCACCGAGGAAGTTCTGCATCCACCCTGCGTCGAAGTGGTGCGACGGCGACGGGCAGTCCGCCCACCCGACGAGCGCTTCCGGGTCGATACGCAGGGGCGGCTCGGCGAACATCACCGTTCCGTTCGACGACGCCAGGAACTTGCCGGTACCGAGCAACGTCAGGAATCCGGGAACGATGGACTGCTTGAGATCGAGCGTCGGCTCGAACGCGAGCAGGTTCGACGCCCGGATCGTCAGGTTGCCTTCGTCGAGGTCGTAGCTGTTGATGTTGAATCCGCGGTCGCCGAGGATCAGCTTGCCCTGGCCTTGCGCGAGTACCCAGTCGTTCGAGTACAGCGGCGAGGAGAATTTCGCGGCCACGATCGCGGGCATCGATGTCTGACCCAGCGGTTCGAATCGGACGTTGCCGTAGTAGGCGATCATCGCGCCCTTGGAAGTGAACCACGGCTGGCCTGCGAGTTCGACGCAGAAAGCGTAGTCGTTTCCGGGAACGTTGTCGTTGACGGGAAGCGTGTACGGGGTGTGGATTTCGAGGCCCATGTGTGTGCTCCTCAGAATTTCTGCTCGGAGGCCTGGACCCACACGGTGCCCATACCCGTCATTTTCAGCTGGATCGCCTCACCGCTGCCCTTGCCGACGGCGTCGCGCCAGCCGACGTTCGCCGAGATGTCCACGGTGATGTTGCCGATGTGGCAGACGTACGCTTGCGGGTCGACCACGACCTGTGGGTGTTCGGGTCCGACCTGCAACGGAGTTGCGCCGCCGTGCGACAGCACCGCGACACTGCCTTGTCCGGTGAGTTGCGTCGTGAACAAGCCCTGCCCGGTCATGGCGCCGCGGACGGCTCCCCGAACTCCACCCTGCGACGTGAGCGCGACGATCGAGCTTTGTAGGTACCCGTCGTGCACGAGTAGGCGATCGGCTTCGACGGTCAGCATCGACGAACCGTCGAGATGGATCACCTCGACGTACAGTCCCGCGTGTCCGTAGAAGACCTCACCCTGACCTTCGGCGGCCATCATCGCGACGTGTTCGCCGGACATCATCCGACCGGCCATTCCGGCGACCCCGCCCATGCTCGGCATGCCACTGGCAGCTCCACCCATCGAGTGTGGGATGAAGTGCACATCGCCGGTGTAATAGAGCATCGCGCCCTTGCGCGCGAGAACGTTCTGTCCTGGTGCGAGAGTCGATTTGACGACTTTGCTGTTGACGAGTTCGAGCGGCACGTCAGCGCTCCTCGGGTTGGATGTAGACGACGCCTTGGCCGTCGAAACGGAGCGAGAATGCCTC
Organism: Rhodococcus sp. FG69; assembly: GCF_057808915.1. Lineage (NCBI taxonomy): Bacteria > Bacillati > Actinomycetota > Actinomycetes > Mycobacteriales > Nocardiaceae > Rhodococcus > Rhodococcus sp. FG69. Next base: position 200,891 of record NZ_JBMDIX010000001.1, read on the forward strand.
ACCGCTGCCACCGCCGATGGCGGATCGCCACGTGACGTCGGTGACGAAGCTCTGGTTCAGTTGACCGCGGTGCGCGACGAACGAATCGGGGTCGACGACGAGTGGGTACTGCGGATCGACGGCGAGCGCGATCAACGGACCCCCTGCCGAGAGCAGCGCGACGGTGCCGGACCCGCTGACGACCGTCGTGAAGAGTCCCTGTCCGGAGCTCGCGCCTCGGAGCCCAGAGAACTTGACCTCGGTCTTGAGCTGACCTGTCAGAGCGAGAAGTTGCGATGCTTCCACGTGCATGGAGTCGTTCGCGATCTCGACGATGGTGATGTCCTGGGCGTCGACGGCGAAGTAGACGGTCCCTTTCCCGGATACCTCCATGAGAGAGAGGGATTCGCCTGCGACCTTCTGCTTGAGAGCAGCGCGGAATCCGCCGCCGCCGCCCATCCCTGCGTTCTTGAAGGCGACATCGCCCTCGTACGCGACCATCGATCCGGAAATCGCACGCAGCGAATCGCCGGTGAGATTCGCGACGAGCACACGGTGCCCGTTCATTGTCAGCTGAGCCACGCCGGGAACTATGCCACGCGCGGTTCCGCCGTGCCAGGGATACGCGTGCAGCCGTCGGTCGAGTACGCGATCGGCCTGGACGTCCGAAGCGGGCGCGTACTCGACCTCGTGATTACACGAGCGGACGCAGCGTCTTGCCCGCGAGTTCGACGATGCCGGGCTCGTGGCCGTTGGTGACCAGGTTGATGATGATCCCGTCGATGCCCTGATCGAGCACCCGCTTCTGCACCTGCTCGGCGACGTCGTCCGGGGTGCCGCAGAAATGCCGGTCCGTCGCTGCTGCCCTGTCGGCGTCGTCGAGGTTGGACAGGTCGACACCCGTCGACAACAGGTAGTCGCTCTGAAGCTTCTTCGCTTTGTCGCCGTCTTCGTCGATGATGACGAACGCGAGGAAGCTTGTTTCGAGGTCCTTGGGATCGCGATCGACTTCTTCGCACCGTGCTTCGACGGCCTTGACTTTGCGCGGCAATTCGCTTGCGTTGCAAATGATGTTGAGGTGATCAGCGAACTGCGCAGCAAGGCCGAACGTCTTCTTCTCGCCACCGCCGCCGAGCATGATCGGTAGATCGTCCCGAATGCGAGGTTCGTTGATGGCATCCTCTACCTGGTACCAGAGGCCGTCGAACGTCGGACGCTGCCCGCGCAACATCGGCTCGATGATCTGCAGTGCCTCGTCGAGCCGCTCGAACCGATCGGTGAACGTTCCGAACTCCAACCCGAAGCTGGTGTGTTCGAGCTCGAACCAGCCCGCCCCGATCCCAAGGATCGCGCGGCCGCCGCTGACGACGTCCAGCGTGGTGACGGTCTTGGCGAGAATCGCCGGGTTTCGGTAGGTGTTGCCCGTGACGAGGGCGGACAGCTGAATGGTGTCGGTTGCGGTGGCCAGAGCGGACAGGGCCGAATACGCCTCGAGCATCGGGTCGTCGGGCTTGCCGATCCCGGGTAGTTGGTAGAAGTGATCCATGACGAACGCGGTGTCGAATCCCGCGGCCTCTGCCTCGCGCGCCTGCGCGATGACCTTGGGGAACAGTTCTTTCACGGAACCGTCGTAGCTGAAGTTGGGCATCTGGTAACCGAGACGGATAGTCACCTGATCAAAGCTACTCCCGTCGGAGGCGTATGCCGCGGGTCTGACAAGGGCGACACCGGTTTCGCTGCAGAACGCAACGGTCGGGGGAACAATCGGCGGCATGCCGACACTCGAACTCACTCGACCACCGTTCTCCGGATTCGCCGTCGACGACATCGACGCAGCCCGAGCGTTCTACGCCGATACGCTCGGGCTGACCGTCCTCGACGGCGACATGGGGCTACTTCGTCTGCAGCTGAGCGACGCCGTGGAAGTTCTGATCTATCCACGCGAACATCACCGGGCCGCGCCGTACACGATCCTCAACTTCCCGGTCGCCGACATCGAGGCAGCGGTCGACGCATTGGCCGCCAAAGGCGTCGTATTCCAGCAGTACCCGGACATGGGTACCGACGACCGCGGAATCTTTCGGCACGGCGGGCCACTCATCGCTTGGTTCACCGACCCGGCGGGCAACGTCCTGTCGGTGCTGGAAGCGAAGATCACGCGGTCGGTGTTCCGACCTCCAAGATGACCGACTGTTGCTGGCGGACACCTTCTTCGGTGATCCACTCGAGTCGAACGGTGTCGCCGGGTCTGCGCCCGATCATTTCCGTGGAGAGTTCATCGGATGTCCGGACGGGTCGGCCGTCGAAGGACACGATGACATCGCCCTGGACAAGACCGGTGCGTTCCGCCGGTGAGTCGTACTGGACGGATGCCACCGCGGCTCCCTGAGTCGGTCCAGCCGTGCGGAAGGCAGATACATCGCGCACCCCGATTCCCAGATACGGCGTCGGGCCGACGTGCACTGTTCCTTCCGAACGACCGTCACGAACTTGGTCGACGACCGCAATCGCGTCATCGATGGGGATCGCATAGGCCTCGGAAGCCTGCGTTTCGCGCGCCTCGTCGGAGAGGCCCGCGGCATCGACTCCGATGACGTTGCCCCATGCGTCCACGAGTGGCCCGCCGGAATCCCCGGCACGCACATCGGCGTCGATCTGAATCATGCCGACCAGCTCGTTGCGAGACCCGTCGACCGAACTCTGTGCGATCACCGAACGATCGAGAGCGACGATCTTGCCGGGCGCAGGCACAAGAACTCCGCCACCGGAGGCATTTCCGATCGCGGTCACATCGGCACCGACTTCCAGATTCGCCGATGACCCGATGGCCGCAACCTGCAGGTCGGATGCGGTGGCCAGCTGCAGTACGGCCAGATCCCGCGTCTTGTCGTAACCGAGCACGGAGGCGTCGTAGATCAGTCCGTTGCCCATGTGGACGGCCGTCACCGCTGTCGCCTCTTCGACCACGTGGAAGTTGGTGAGAACAAGTCCGCCGGGATCGACGACGAATCCAGTCCCCGCGACACCGTAGAGACCGAACTCGGCGGCGATCGTGACGACAGTCGGATTCACCTGCGCAGACAATTGCTCCAATGTCAGGGGCGGTGGGTTTTCGACCGGAGGCGGGAGCGCAACGGCAGGGGGTGCCTGGTCCGCGAGGAGGGTGCTGTCGAGTACGCCGGGGGCGAGAGGCGTCGCAAGTGCGGAGGCAGCGAGAGTCAACGCTACGAGGAACGCCGCCCGGCCCGTTGCCTGCATGACTACACATTATGGCCGCGGTGAGGTGGCATCTGCGGGTTTTCCGGCGGCTCTCGATGCGCAACCCGTGTCGTCCTTCGCTCTTTTGCGGGGTGAATGTCACATGAGATATGTTGACGAAGGCCGACGTATCATGGTTTCAGTGCACAATCGACGTGAGGAATACCGTGGACGCTGGTGATCAGCAGAGCAGGGAATTGGTGTTCGCTGCGCTTGCCGACCAGGTCCGCCGCGAAATCTTGGACACGTTGGCATCTCATGGCGAATGCAGCGCGGGCTTCATCAGTGAACAGATTTTGTCCGTAGGTCGGACCACCGTCTCCACGCACCTGAAGGCGTTGAAGATGTCAGGTGTGATCACCGAACGTCGGTCGGGTCGTCACCGCTACTTCTCGATCGATCCGTCAGGCCCAGCCAATGACGCTCTACAATTTCTTCGTGACGTGCTCGAACGTTCGTTGGTTGCGGGACAGGCGGCCAGCGATGCGACGCGCGTGGACGAGACCGATCACGACGACACTCGCGCCCGGCGCGCCTAGCATCGATTCTGCGCGTCCTCTCGAGACGGTCGGCGCCTGAGATGCCGAGCCTGTCAGTGACAGCGCAGATTTTCTCGGTGGATCCGCCTCCGATTGCATTTCGCAACTTCGTCGACGGGAAACTGCTCGATCTCGAGTGCAGCCGGCTTGCTGTCGGAGCGGCCGTGTCGGTCTCGCTGCCGGTCGGTGGGGAAGGCGTCGGCGTCTCGGGCATGCCGATCACCCTGTTGGGCCATCTGGCGGCTATACGCCCCGGGAAGTCGGTGGTCATCAAGCACCATCAGCCGTGGCGCGGCCAACTCAAGCTGCGGTTCCACGACGACGGCGCCGGAACTCGGATCGTCCTGGAATCGAGTCTGGACCAGGATGGGGTGACGTGGTTGGCGCACAAACGTGGCTACGGGCCCCCGGAGTCCTTGCGCCCAGACCGTCACCGCATCGGATTGCTCGTGAGCAAGTCCGGGTCGGCTGCGGTGTTCGCGCAGGCCACAGAGGTGTTGGCGCAGCTGGCTGTCGACGAGATCAACGGCGAAGGCGGTCTGGACGGCGTTCTTGTGGAGTTGTTGGTCGGCGACGATGCCTCGGATTCGTTGACCGGTGCAGCCGCTGCTCGTCGATTGCTACAGAGCGGGTGCCGCATCATCTTCGGGTGTGTCACTTCGGCCACCTTCAGTGCTGCGGCTTCCGTCCTCCAGAACACGGATGTGCTGTTGGTGCATTCTGTTCTGAACGAGGGCGGACGTCCGAGTCCGGGAATCGTACGGTTGGGAGAACGCCCGCTTACCCAAGTGCGCGCAGGTATGCCCGCCCTGATGGCCGAAACCGGTAGCCGTAGATGGTATTTCGTCGGTCATCGGTACTCGTGGTCGTTCGGTGCGCACTGGGCGGCGCGCCGGGTTGTGTCGGAGAACAACGGCTCCGTACTCGGCGATTCGTATCTACCTCTCGGCACGATCGACTTTTCGGGCACGATAGCTGCCATCGCCGACTCCGGCGCGGAGTTGATCCTGTCGTCGTTGGTCGGTCGCGATGAAGTGTTGTTCGAGCAACAGTGTTTTCGCGCAGGACTGCGGACTCGGACGCGGACGTTTGCGCTGGTCCTCGACGAGGCGACACAACAGTTGATCGGTGACGTTGCCGCAGAAGGAGTGTGGGCAGCATTCGACTACTTTCAGGGTGCCGACGAATCCTATCGAGGCCTCGAGGATCGTTATGCCGAACTGCAGACCGGACCGGTGCCTCCGATGAGTTCGATGTCCGAAACCACCTACGAGGCGATCAAGGCATACGGGCGTGTCATGTCGGCGACTCCAGATATGGACAGGGAGTCGCTTCGGCGTCGACTGAGCACACAGTCGAGCTTGCCGCGCGCAGATACTCGAACCGACGGCCGCATGATCTTGTTGGCGGAGTCGCGGCAAGGCGCGTTCCGGCCTCGCTGAACTGCTCGTGGGCGCTCCATGCCCCGTTCTCACGCAGGTGTTCTCTCCGATGAACAGCCAGGAAATATGTTGTTAACGGGTAGATATGTCGAAACTCATTGACGCATTAAGACGTGTGATCTACGGTCGAAGACGCGACATTCGACCTGCCTCTACTAGGAGATGACATGACGGTTCAACGTCCCGATGCCGACGCGATCGGTGTGGCTGCGGAGCATTTCGGTATCGGTTTGGATGCGGCAGCCCGGGAAGAGTTCGCCGGACTGGTCGACGGTGCTCTCGGGTCCTATGACGCGGTGGACGAGCTGTACGAATCCGTCGCTCCTTCGGTTCCCGACCGCGTGCACCAGGTTCCGGATGGCGCTGAGAATCGGTTGGGTGCCTGGTATGTCACGACGTCGATTACCTCGACCGATGCCGTCGGTGATCGTTTGGTGGGCAAGCGGATAGCCATCAAGGACAACATTGCTGTTGCAGGAGTGCCGATGATGAACGGCTCCCGCACGTTGGAAGGCTTCATCCCTTCTCGCGACGCGACGGTCGTCACACGCCTGCTCGATGCCGGGGCCGAGATCGCAGGAAAATCGGTATGTGAAGACCTGTGCTTTTCGGGTTCGAGCTTCACGTCGGCCTCGGGTCCAGTGCGCAACCCGTGGGATCCGAGCCGTGAAGCGGGCGGTTCCTCCAGTGGCAGTGCGGCATTGGTCGCCAGCGGCGAAGTCGATCTGGCCATGGGCGGCGATCAGGGTGGATCAGTTCGTATTCCGGCAGCCTTCTGCGGTGTGGTCGGGCACAAGCCGACCTTCGGCCTCGTCCCCTATACGGGCGCATTTCCGATCGAGCGCACCATCGACCACGTCGGCCCGATCGCCCGTACGGTTGCCGACGCTGCAAAGATGCTGTCGGTCATCGCCGGTGCCGACGGCAACGACCCACGTCAACCGGAGCAATTGGCAGTCGGTGACTATCTGAGTGGTCTCGACGGTGGTGTCGAGGGGATGCGAATCGGTGTCGTCACAGAGGGATTCGGGCATGATTCCTCGCAACCGGAAGCCGATTCCGCGGTACGTGCCGCAGTGCAGCGATTCGCCGAACTCGGCGCCGTGGTCGAGGACGTGAGCATTCCCTGGCACCGGCACGCATTTCATGTCTGGAATGTCATCGCCACCGACGGAGCCGCATACCAGATGCTCGACGGCAACGGGTACGGCCTCAACGCCGATGGCCTGTACGACCCGGAGCAGATGGCGTACTTCGGCTCGCGCCGAATCGAATACGCCGACCACTTGTCGGAGACTGTCAAACTCGTTGCCCTCTGCGGCTATCACGGAGTCAATGCGCTCGGCGCCTCCAGTTACGGCAAGGCCCGCAACCTGGTGCCGACTGCGCGCGCCGCATATGACGTTGCCCTCGAGAGGTACGACGTACTTGTCATGCCCACGTTGCCTTATGCTGCAACCGAACTCCCCGCACCCGGAATAGACCGGGGCACGTATCTGACGAAGGCGCTCGGAATGGTGGTCAACACCGCGCCGCAAGATGTCACCGGCCATCCGGCATTGTCTGTTCCGGCGGGTCTCGTCGATGGACTACCGGTCGGGATGATGGTCATCGGCAAACATTTCGACGACGCCACTGTCCTACGAGTCGGGTACGCGTTCGAACAACTGGTCGGCGAATTCCCTGCGCCACCTGCGTATGCGCCGCACGCGGCCGTACCTGCCTAGAGAAAACCCGATCTACTTTCTTTCTGCAGGTAGATCTTTCATCAGCTCGCTTACCAATCCAATCACCAGTGCCTGCGACAGCAGGACAGAATCAGGGAGGACACGATGAACGGAGTTTTCGATCTCGGTGGTACCGACGGGATCGGTACCGTCGTTGTTCCCGAACACGAACTGATATTCCGTGCGGAGTGGGAGAAGGCCGCGTTCGGCATGTTTTCCATGTGTTTCCGTGGTGGGTTCTTCGGTGTGGACCAATTTCGCTTCGGGATGGAGCAGATCGCCCCCGCGGTCTATCTCGAGTCGCCGTACTACGAGCATTGGATTCATACGGTCGAGTATCACGGTCAACGAACGGGCAAGCTCGATCTCGACGAGCTCGATCGCAGGACCGAGTACTACCTGCAGAACCCTGATGCACCGCTGCCAGAGCACGACGATGATCCGGAGCTGCTGGCGTTCATCAACGCTGTAGTGCCCGCGGGCGCACCGGCCAAGAGGGAAAGCGACAAGGTCGCGCGCTTCCAGGTCGGCGACACAGTGAAAGTGCTGCGCGGCTCACCCCGCGGCCACACCCGCAAAGCGCGCTACATCCGCGGCGCGACGGGGACGGTCGTCCTGGCTCACGGCACGTTCATCTACCCCGACACCGCAGGAAACAACCTGGGTGAGTGCCCTGAGCACGTGTACACGGTTCGCTTCGAGGCCGAAGAGTTGTGGGGTGCGGAGACCGCTGAGCCGAATCAGGCTGTGTACTTCGATGTTTGGGACCCGTATATCGAGCACGTGAAGACAGAAGGAACAGCAGCATGAGCGAAAAGATTCGTAGTCAGGAAGAAATCGCCGCGCGGGTCAAGGCGTTGGAGTCGATGCTGATCGAGAAGGGCATCATGACCACCCAGGCGATCGATCGTCTCGTCGAGATCTACGAGCACGAGGTCGGCCCCCAGCTCGGCGCTAAGGTCGTCGCCAAAGCCTGGTCCGATCCCGAGTTCAAAGCCAGACTTCTCGCCGACGCGACCCACGCGTGCGCCGAGCTCGGTATCGGAGGATTGCAGGGCGAGGACATGGTCGTCGTGGAAGACACCGCCGATGTCCACAACGTGATCGTGTGCACCCTGTGCTCCTGCTACCCGTGGCCCGTACTGGGGCTGCCGCCGAACTGGTACAAAGAACCCCAGTACCGAGCGGCGATCGTGCGTGAACCGCGCAAAGTCTTGTCGGAAAGTTTCGGGTACACCATCTCCGACGATGTCGAGATCCGTGTCTGGGATTCGAGCAGTGAGATGCGGTACTGGGTCCTGCCTGCCCGCCCCGAGGGCACCGAGGGATGGACCGAAGACCAACTCGCGGAACTGGTCAGTCGCGACAGCATGATCGGTGTCGGCCCCACTGCCGAGGCAGCGTCATGACCACGTCGACCATCCGCCCGGACGCAACCGAGTTGGGAGATGCACGCCGTAGGGTGGAAAAGCTCGTCTGCAGTCTTCCCGAGTTGCCCGATGGTGACACCGCCTTCACCAAGCCGTGGGAAATACGCGCGTTCGCGATGGCAGTCGCGGCCTACGATGCACGCCAGTTCGAATGGTCGGAATTTCAACTCTCCCTCATAGAGTCGATCAAGGAATGGGAAGAGCACGGGACCGCGTCCGAAGAATCACCCTGGTCCTATTACGAGCACTGGTTGAACGCCCTCGAGACACGGCTCGCCGGCAGTGGGCTACTCAGTGACGCGGTTCTGGACGAACGAACGAAGAGGGTGCTGGCGACCCCGCCCGACCGCGACCATCACACAGCACATCTCGAGCCTGTCAGCATCGATCCCGCTCGTATCTCGTAGTGCGAACCGCCACCGGCACGCCGAGTGGCGTTCGCACTGTCACCACACCCTCAACGATCCCACCGATATCTAAGGCGGCGCATTTCATGACCACCATCAGTACATCCCCTGACACCGGACTGCAGAAAATCGCGGCATCGACCCTGATCGTGGCAACCGTGCTGCTGGCCATCCTCACTCTTTATTTGGTCGGTTTCGATCAGGGTGCGATCTCGCGAAGCGGAATGCTGCTCCACGAACTGATGCACGACGGCCGGCACCTCATGGGCGTCCCATGCCACTGATGACGCAGGCCCCTCGCTCGTTGCTTGCAGGGTCGCTGGGTCAACTACTCATCCGCGGGCTGATTGCGGGCTTCGTTGCCGGCCTGCTCGCCGGGACCGTTGCCTACGTCACCGGCGAGCAACATATCGATGCAGCCATCGCTATCGAAGAAGCTCACCCGGCCAGCTCCCACGACCATTCGGCCGCCACCGGTGAAGCCCATAGCGACGAAGAGCCGCTGATCAGCCGAGACGGGCAACGGGCAGGGTTGTTCCTGGCCACGGCCCTCTCGGGTGCGGCTTTCGGCGCGATCTATGCATGCGTACTCGCTGTTGCGCGGAACCGAGCCCGACTGCCGGCGCTGCAGTTCATCGTGGCAGTCGGCGCTGCCGGGTGGTTCGCAGTCGCCGCGGTCCCGTTCTTGAAGTACCCGGCCAACCCGCCCGCTGTCGGAGATCCTGACACCATCACAGAACGTACTGTGCTCTGGTTCGCGATGGTTGCACTCGGGCTGCTCGCCGCAAGTGCGTTCGCATATACGCACGCTGTGGTTCGCGCCCGTAGCAGCTCGTCTGTGCTTCCGGTTCTGTTGCCGACTGTCGCAGCGATATCCGTAGTCCTAGTGGGATATGCAGTGACCCCAGCCATCGACGAGGTTCCGGCTGATTTTCCGGCATCGTTGCTGTGGCAGTTCCGGCTATCTTCGGTACTGACCCAGCTCACGCTCTGGGCGTCGATCATCGGCGTATTCGCGGTGTTGAGCGAACGCGCTGCGCGCCCGGGTATACCAGAGAAGGACTAGCTCCGACCCTCGGTATCACGATCGGACGCGAACACCGTGATCGATTCGGCAGCAAGCGATGTGGGCGCGAACTCGATGAACACCACTCCACCGCCGAGGGATCCGTCCATCGTCGCGCTAACCGTCCGGCCCGCAGCGAGGAACTTCCGGTAGGTTGCACCGTGGAGCACCTCGGGGGAAACCGGCTGGCCCAGAGCATCCTTCATGAGTGACCTCTCGAGCAGTTCGGCAGCCGCTGCTTTGCCCTGTTCTCCGACGCTTCGCAGTCCACCCATGAAGCCGAGGGCTCCACCTATCCCCTGGTTTCCGATCAACTGCGGAGTCAGTTTCGCCGACGCGATCAGTCCGCGGGACCCCGAGCGGAGAAGCTGGCCGATCATCGACCGAAGCTCCCAATGGGCGGCGAGCCGCGAAATCTTCAGCCCGCCGTCCTCCTCGACGAGGTCGTATCGAATGTGCATCGGCACGTTCAGCACCGCGCCGGTCGACATGATCGTTTCCAATGACAGATCTCGGACGACGGACATCCCGCAGACGAAGTCGTTCTCGATGTGAAAGTTGATGGTGTTCGGTGCGATGAAGGTGTCGTAGAAGCGCTCGATGGCCTCCCTCCCGCGGTGCGGCTTCGAGCCGACGGGGTCGTTGACGACGCCTTCACGCGCATACAAGTCGACCCAGGCCGCCCGATCGTGTATTGCGACGGCGTCCGGTGAACACTGGACTGCGGCGAGGAGGTCCTCAGCGGTGCGCATCTCTCGACGCTATCGTCCAGCGGCTCGGTGCGCGTCGGAATCGTAGGATCACGCGCTCAGCGTGCGTTGACTGCGCGCGGAACATCTGCACGCAGAGTGAAATCGGTGACGAACTCGCCGTCCTCGGGGAGGAACCGTCGTCGAGGGTCGTAACTCTCGACGTCGAACCGGCCGAGTGTGGGTGAATGTGTTGTCACGGCCAGGGTCTCACCGTCGATGTCGAACTGGAGCATCCGTTGGAAGCCCGTTGCCCGCTCGCCGCCGACCTCGAAGTACTGGTAGTCGGCCAGCAGCTGTACGACGGTGCGGCCGGTGTCGTCGACGTCGCGGTCCACGACGGTTGCCTGCCCGTCGACGTGCCCGGACAGTACCAGGAACACCGATTCGAAGGGCTTCACGAGGCGGTTCCAGATCTGCTGGCCGGAGCTGGCACCGATGTCGCCGAATGCCATCAGCTTCTTCTCCCCGCCCTCGTCGAGGTAGTAGTGGGAGCCGATCACCACATTTCGATCCGGATGATCCGCGAGCACCTGCTCGGCCCACTTCATCACCTTCTCGGGCGGGTTGTATCCGATGTAGAGCATCAGGAACTTCGCACCGGCGATGTCGATCAGGTCGTAGTGCGCCGAATTGTCCTCTGCCGTGAACGAATCACCCCACCACGGCTGGTCCCGATACCGATCCGGCCCGAAGTACTCGTTGTACAGGGCATGATTCTCCTCGTGCATTCCCGGCACGAGCTTGCCTGCTACGTTCCACAGATTGTCGTGGTTACCCGGCAGGACGCCGTGTGGAAGGTTCGCGTTCTCGAGAAGCTCCATCGACTTGCTTGCGGCTTCGAATTCGATGCGAGACTGCGTATCCGGTCGACCCGGGCGGATCCAGCTCTGAATGATGTCGCCGGTGTGCATGCTGTAGTCCACGTCGTACTCGGCGGCATTGTCGACGGTCCATTGCGTCATGTCGTCGTAGACGGACGGGTTGTCCTGCGAAATGTACTGGGTATCGGTGATGTGTTGCAGCGCAAAGTCATAGGTACCGGGCTCGGCGAACGAACCGTCTGCCTCGGCGTTGTTCTCGGCGAACGAGCGGTCCTCGCGGGGACTGTCGACGATCATGACCTCGACGGGGCCGTCGATTCCCGTCACCTGCGCGGTGAGGCTCACGAGTCCTCCGGGCGAGTCGGGTTGCGCGACGGCGACGGCAGGCCCCCAGCGTCTTTCGACAGGATCGAGGACGTGCATTGCCAGGTCGTTGGTGTTGACCGAGGTGCCCTGCCACGAAATCTCGGCACTGTCGACGTCGGGATCGAACGTGGCGGTGTACCGGAGATACGGGAATTCGTTCCACGCGGACGTACGAGATTCGAAGCCGGACGACTCGGTGCCGGCCTCCATGCTGCCGCTGACCTCCTTGCCGCTGACACCTGTGCCGCTGACACCCGCGACCATCTCGGCGGAGACGGCGTGTGGAACTGCGACAAGGCCGAGCGCGGGCACCGCAGCAGCGGGCGCCTGGACGCGTGCCGCGGCGGGGTCGGCCACCGCGTCGGCACCTACGAGCGCGCAGGCGAAGAGAAGCGATCCGATGGTCGGTGCGGCCTTCACTCTGTTCAGGTTACATACTGTCGCAATGGCATCGCGGAAACGTCTGTCGGACGTCAGAATCGGTATCTCCGGCTGGACGTACGCGCCGTGGCGTGGCGACTTCTATCCCACGGGACTCGCGCATCGACGCGAGTTGGCGTACGCATCGGAGCGATTGTCGTCGATCGAAATCAACGGGACCTTCTACGCGATGCAGAAGCCGTCGAGCTTCGCGAAGTGGCATGACGAGACCCCCGACGACTTCGTGTTCTCGATCAAGGGCGGTCGATACGTCACACATGTCAAGCGACTGGTCGGTGTGGAATCAGCGCTGGCCAACTTTTTTGCGACGGGTGTGCTCGGGCTGGGGAAGAAGCTCGGCCCCATTCTGTGGCAGCTTCCACCGAACCTGCAGTTCGACGCAGACAAGCTGGCCGCGTTCTGCGCTCTCCTCCCTCGAACCACGTCCGAGGCTGTCGCGCTGGCCGGGCGACGGGACGACAAGCTGCCGGAGGATCGGGTGAGCCTCGTCGTCGCAGGCGAGCGACGGATACGGCATGCGCTCGAGGTTCGCCACCCCAGCTTCGACACCCCCGAGGCAATCGAGGTGCTGCGGGCGCACGACATCGCGTTCGTCGTTGCGGATTCGGCAGGCCGGTACCCATTCGTGGACACGCCGACTTCCGACTTCATGTATGTACGGCTCCACGGTGCCGAGGCGTTGTATGCGAGCGGATACGACGACACGTCACTGGACGCGTGGGCCGCCCGTGTCGCCGCGTGGACGTCGTCGAAGCTCGACGTGTTCGTGTACTTCGACAACGACGTCAAAGGCTACGCGCCGCACGACGCGATGAGATTGATCAGCCGAATATGACCGTATTCGATGCTGTCACAGCGGCTTTCCACCGTCGAGCATTGCGATCAGCAGCTCGCGCGGGAGCAGCAGGGGTGGCATCGAATCGAGATGAATAGCGTCGCTCGGCTCGCCACCTTTGATCTCGGCGACCTCGTCGTGCAGCCGCTCCATCGTCACATCGAGTCGATTCGCGCTGTCCGCTGCCTCGGTGAGCTCGGCGAGAAGTGGGGCAGGAATGGTGCCGTCGTACTTGTAGAAGATCTTGTGCTCGAGGCTGGCCCAGAAGTCCATCGCGATCGTGCGGATCTGCAGCTCCACCGGGACCGGTTGTATGCGGTCGCTCATGAACACCGGTATCTCCACGATGAGGTGAAGGCTCTTGTAGCCGTTGGGTTTCGGCGTGGCGATGTAGTCCTTCACTTCCAGCACACGAACGTCGGTCTGATTGCCGATCATATCCGCGATGCGATAGGTGTCGGAGATGAAGCTGCACGTGATGCGAATGCCTGCGACGTCGAGAACGTTGGCGCGGATGTCGTCGAGTGTGAGGGGGCAGTCCTTACGCCGTGCCTTGATGATGATGCTCTCCGGAGTCTTCAGCCTCGACCCGACGTGTTCGATGGGGCTGTACCGGTGGATGTGCGTGAACTCTTCCTTCAAGATGTTGATCTTGGTCATGAGCTCGTCGATCCCGAACTTGTAGCTCATCATGAAGCGGGTGAAGTCGCTGCGAAGCTGATCGAAGTCGGGTAGATCGACGGCCTTGCCCCCGCTGTCCGTGTCGTTGCTGTCCATGGGTCGATTCTGTACTACCCCTGGTTCGACCCGTCATCTGTGCTGGTCAGCGCCGCGTGAATCGAAGCTGGCGTCGGCGCACTGCGGTCCGAGTCGAGGGCTGAACGTCACATCACCGCACGTTCGGCAGGCATGGGTGCGGTGATGTCCTCGGCCGCAGGAGCACGCCCTCGACCCGACCAGCACGGTTCGCGGGCCGAGGGCGTGACCGTGAGCGCACCACTGCGGTGCGCTCTCGACCCATCGATCGCCCAATCGATGGAGTGTGTGGCCGGCGTCGCCGGCACCGACAGGGGTGTTCATCTGGTGACCGCCGATCGGAGTTGGACCGTCCGCGAGTGGGGGATCCCGGACGGCCCGATCAGGTTAGCATGTATTCGAACGTATGTTCCCATTGCTTCGGTGAACGATCCCGAATACGGTATTCCGTAATTACGGAAAAACAGAGAGAGGTACCGATGCGTTGCACCGTCGTTGCTTCCGCCGGATGTGTCGCCGTACTGTTCGCGGCCGGATGCTCCGCTGCCGGGTCGAACATGCAAGAACCAGACAGCTGCGCCCCGGTGATGTCGACTGACTTGAACACCCAGGAGGGCTGGCTGGGGTTGATCGAGCAGTCCCCGGAGACGGTCTCGCTCGTCATGGACGATGGCCGTGGCCACGTCGTCGAGCATCGGCAGGACGAACAGCAGGCATTGGCTTCCGCGGTCAAGGTCGTTCACCTGGCCGCATATGCGCGTGCGGTCGCCGCTGGACAATTGGACGCCGACGAGCAAGTGCCACTGCTGGATTGGGAGCGCTGGTACGTCCCAGGGACCGACGGAGGTGCGCACCCGGCGGCGCTGGACAGGTTGGGCATTGCCAACGACGGTGTCGGTGCCACGGACCTCGGCGCAACAGCCCGACTGGACGACATGGTCACCGCGATGATTCAGGAGAGCGACAACGCGGTGCCCGACTACCTCCGCTACCGACTCGGTGACGATGCACTCGTAGAGGCCGCTGCGGCAGGCGGCTGGGAAGGATTCGAGGCGTCGACGCTCGTCACAACTGTTCTGACGGTGTTCGATCCCGCTCTGGGCGAGGGTGATCAGTGGGCTACTGCCCAACGATGGGCATTCGACGAGCAATTCCGTGCCGTCACCGGCGCAGACGTCGTGCTACCCGCCTACGAAGACCAGGCCGCGGCGGTAGAGCTTGTGGGCGCGAAAGGTTCTGCTGCGCAGCTGGATTCGTTGTATCGATCTCTTGCCGACGGCAGTTTCGGTGAGGGAGCCGACATCGCTCTTCGGCAGCTCGAGTACCAGCCGGCACCGGACGGCGCGCAAGGATTGGGCTTCAAGGGCGGCAATCTGCCCGGTGTCCTGACTCAGGCATTCGAGCTACGGCGCGACGACGGCACCGTCGCCACTGCGGTGTGGTTGACCGACGGCCTGCCCGCCGACCGATACGACGCGGCCAACGCAGGCTTTGGAAACCAACAGATGTTGATCATCGACGCCTTGCAGTCCCCGGAGGTCCTGGACCGGATAGCCTGCGTCGTGTGAACGAGCAGTTCGAGGCGAGGTTGGCCGAGCTGGAGGCACGCGTCGCCGAGCTCGAGCATCGAGGGAGCGGCGACGCGGCAGGCACAAGCATGCCCACCGGCGGTGCCGTCGCCTATCAGGGCGATGTGCACCTGCACGGCGACGTCACGTGGAACATCGGCTACTCCCCCGATGCCGTGCTCGAACTCTCGGTGGCGCGAACCTCCGAGGTGCTTGCCGCGTTAGGCCATCCGGTGCGGCTGCAGATCGTTCGGAGGCTGTTGCGGGGTCCGGCCAACGCGGCAGACCTCCAGGAGGTGGTCGGGCTGGGATCCACCGGCCAGGTCTATCACCACCTCAAAGCCCTCGGATCGGCGAACGTGGTCGAACAACACGGCAGAGGCGATTACCGAATCAACGCGAAGAAGGTTGTGCCGCTGCTGGTGTCCATGCTCGCGGCAGCGGATATTTCGGGCGAACTCGGGACATAGCGCAGTCTCACCGATGAGTTTCGGGTTCGGGCGGTGTCGATACAGGCACGAATCCCACACCGACATCGGAGACGACAATGAGCACAGCCACAACCACAACCCCGGCGACCGCCTCGCGCACCGCAGCCCGCATCGGCTGGGCGCTGACGGCCCTCCTCGCGATCTTTCTGATCTTCGACGGAGTCACCAAGTTGATCAACGTGCAGCAAGTGCGAGATGCGACAGTCGATCTCGGACTCCGAGAGGAGATGACGCCGGTCATCGGCGTCGTACTGCTCGTGTGCGTTGCGCTGTATCTCGTGCCGCGGACAGCGTTCCTCGGCGCGGTCTTGTTGACCGGCTACCTCGGCGGCGCGGTCCTGACCAACTGGCGTGTCGACAAGCCGCTGTTCAGTACTGTGCTGTTCGCCGTGTACATGGGCGTCGCCGTCTGGGCTGCGTTGTACCTGCGCGATCCTCGGGTTCGACAGGTCATGCCGATCGTGCGCTGATACCGCCGGTGCGCGCGTGGTTGCGGTCGGAATGTGACTACGGTCGGAATGTGACTACGGTGGGAATGTGACTACGGTCGGAATGTGACTACGGTCGGAACGGGACTAGGCGCGCTCGGCCCGCGCCGCCAAGAACGCCTCGGGGTCGATCAGATCCGACTGCCCGACGATGGAGCCGAGATCGGCGATCCGCTCGATGCCGGTCAGCACCATTTCCTCCTCGACGGTTCCCTCGGCGTAGCCGTAGTAGCAGGTCGACGTCGTGTGCTGATGGTCCTTGTCGATGCGATTTGCGCGGCCTTCGATCTGGCGGATGTCGATCGGGGTCCATCGAGGGTCGTGGATGAGCGTCACGCGCGGTGCCGACGTCGAGACGGACGGGGTCGAAGTCTGCGGGGAAACCTGATGATGCGCGTCCGGCAGCAGCAATTCGTTGGTGTGGAGGTTGATCGCGCTCGTCGTGGTGGACACGATGACGCGGGATGCGCCGGTCTGAAACCGTCGAATCTGCACTTCCTGCTCCGGACTGCTCATACTGCCGTCGACGACTGCGACGTCGAGGCCCTCCTCGCGCAGGGTCTCGGCAAGGGCCGCCACGGACTCGCGGTAGAACATCGACACGAACACCTGATTACCGTCCCGCACCCACGATCGAACTTGGTCGGCCGTCGCGGGAATCCGCAGGTAAGAGCACTTCTGGCGAAACCTCAACGTTGCAGCACGGGTGCTCGGATTCTTCTGCAGCACCCGCTTCCCACCAGACAACTTCCACAGCGGGAGGCCCAGTTCCTTGCGGTAGTCGACCCACGCCGAGTTGTACAGCCGCTTCTGAGCTGCGGTGAGCTCCTGCCCGAGAGGCTCACGAGGGGTCGGTGGCGAGGGACGGGAGATGGACCATGGCACGGCGCCTCCGGACAACCACCGATGGATGGTCCCGATGTCGCGTTCGCGTCGGGCAGCGTCCTCGGGTTCCCAGCGCCAGGTCTTCAGACCGGTCGTCGCTTTGCCTTCCTTCAATGCGAAGCCCTCGTCCTGTAGGAATGCCGCCCACTTGGTCGTCACCGCGTAGCCGAGAGCGTCCTCGTCGCCGATGATCTGCCCGTCCCCGCGACTGAGTTCGATGGCTCGGGCCATGTAGGCGAAGTGCATCGGCTGGTATCCAGGAGTTGCAGACATCCATACGACGGCGCGTGCGGCCTCCTGGTAGCGCCACAGAATCTGCGACTGCTGGGACTCGATGTTCATCAAGGCGTGTGACTCGTCCGCGATGACGATGTCGATGTCGAACCGCAGCTCGCCGAGTGTGATGGTTCGCTTGTTCTGAGTCTTCTTGCGTTTGCCGAGATCGGTGTCCTCGGGAACGGTGAGGAGCTTCTTCGTGGACTGGTAGGTGACCAGCAGCCAGCGCTTGCGGTCCGCCGGATCCACGTCGGCTTCGGTGTCGGCGATCGTGCGCCGCCAGCCGGGGAGAGCGCCTTTGGGGGCGACGACGAGGACCGTACCGATGCTCGGATCCTTCATCTGACGCACGGCCTCGCACACGGCCAACGTCTTGCCGAGTCCCGTCGAGTCCATCTGGGCGAAGTAGGGGAAGCCGTTCGCCATGGCGTCGAGCTGCCTCCGAACCGATTCCAGTTGGGTTTCGCGAGGCGTCATCGAGCGCTCGTGGACTACCTCGTCACGCCACTCTTCGTTCGCGTCGTCCTCGACCCACCGCTGCAGGCTGTACGGCATCGACTCGAACGAGGCCAACCCGTCGGGAAGCTCGGTTCCGTAGTACGCGAACACTCGTGGGCCCGGATGCCAACGCGCGCCGGACGCCGACGCGAGTGCTCTGTCCTCGAACGGGACGTCCAGCACCCACACGCGCTCGCCCGGGTCGGGCATTCTCAGGTCAGGTGACGCGGTCTTGCGAACCGCCTTCTTGCGCGTGACCGGCCGCCTCTTGGAGGCAGTTGTCTTGGAGGCAGTTGAACTGGACGCCGCACCCGTCGACTGCTTGAACTTGCGCGCCGCAGCGCTCTTGCCCGCGGCGACCGTGCGGGCAGTGGTGGTGGGCTTTCGTCGACGTGGTGGCACGACAGACACCGTAAAGCACTTCACCGACAGATCCTCGGACTGCACCGGCGTGGGGTCCGGCGTAGCCTTCGGCGGCGATATGGATGTCGGTGCGAGTAGAGGTGAACGAGCTGTGGGTAGTAGTCGTGCGGTCGTGCTCGTCCACGACCGAGACCGGGCGCTCGGTTACCGCAACATCGGAACCCTCGGGCCGGAGCTGCGCAGCCGGGGCTACGAGCTGGACGTGCATTCCTTCGACTACGGACTCGGTGAGGTACCCCCTGCCCTCGACGATGCGGCGATGCTCGTGGTCATGGGATCTCCCGATGCCGCGTACGCCGAGACTCCGTGGATTGCAGCCGAGAGTGCATATCTGCAGACGGCGATCGAGATGGACGTGCCGATTCTGGGCGTGTGTTTCGGCGGACAACTGCTGGCACGGGTACTCGGCGGAACAGTGACGGAGTCGCAGTTTCCGGAGCACGGTCTGTTCGAGATCGCGACGTCCCGGCCCGAATTGATCGGTCCCGGCCCCTGGATGGAGTACCACGGCGACACATTCGTAGCTCCCGAGAGCGCGACGCTGATCGCCCGCAACAGCGCTGGTCAGCAGGCGTTCGTGCAGGGACGGCATCTCGGTGTGCAGTTCCATCCGGAGATCGACGTCGACGTCTTCGAGTCGTGGGCCGTTGCCTGGGTGCGCGACGGTGTCGAGCAGGACCAGAACATGGTCGATGTCATTCGCAAGGATCTGGCTGCGAACGAGGTCGAGCTGCGCGTCCGGTGCAGCGCGCTGCTCGACGCCTGGATTTCCGGCCACTGACCCCCTCTTCCACGACACCGACGGTGGGGCTCCCGCTACGGTGGAGGGCATGAACTTCAGCGACCATCAGATCGGCATCTATGCGCAGGGCATGTTCACCGATCAGAGGCCGCAGATCACAACGAACCTCTCTGAGCTCGAAGCGGAGGCCGCGGAGTCGTTGACTGCCGAGGCGCTGGGGTACATCGTCGCCAGCGCCGGCAGCGGTTCGACGGCGCGTGCCAACCGGGATGCGTTCGACGCTTGGCGGATTGCGCCGCGCATGATGAGAAGTTCCGCCGAACGTGACCATTCGTGCACGATCCTCGGCACCGAATCGGCTGCGCCGTTGCTGATCGCGCCCGTCGGAATCCAGACGCTGGCGCACCCGGACGGCGAACTCGCCACCGTCAGGGCCGCGGCCGCGCTCGGCGTCCCGTACGTGCATTCGACGCAGGCCTCGCACTCGTTCGAGCAGATCGCCGAAGCCGGTGGCGATGCGCCCCGGTGGTATCAGTTGTATTGGCCTACAGACGAATCCGTGCTTTTGAGCTTTCTGGGCCGCGCGAAGGACTCGGGGTTCACCACGCTCGTCCTCACGCTGGACACGACGTTGCTCGGATGGCGTCCGGCGGATCTCGACCGCGGCTACCTCCCGTTCCTGGCCAATCTGGGAATCGAGAACTACCTGACCGATCCCGCATTCCAAGCCGGCCTCGAGCAGTCAGTCGAAGCCAATCCCGTTGCCGCTGCGATGCACTGGGCTCAGATGTTCCCGAATCCCGGGCTGAGTTGGTCACAGCTGGCCTTCCTTCGCGAGCATTGGGATGGGCCGATCGTACTGAAGGGCATCTGCACCGTCGGAGATGCACGTCTGGCCCTCGATCACGGTGTCGACGGTATCGTCGTATCGAACCATGGTGGTCGTCAGATCGACGGTGCCCGAGCATCGTTGGATGCCCTACCCGAGATCGTGGACGCCGTCGGCGAACACCTGACGGTTCTGTTCGACTCCGGTGTGAGGACCGGTGCCGACATGGCGAAGGCCCTCGCGCTCGGCGCCGATGCGGTGCTGCTCGGTAGGCCGTTCCTCTACGGACTCGCCCTCGGCGGTCAGGAAGGCGTCGAGCACGTCCTGCGCTGCATTCTGGCCGAATTCGATCTTGTCACCAGCCTTTCCGGACACACCGGTGCCGCCGAGCTCGACCGCGATTCGGTGGTTCACGTATGAGTCCTTCATGGGTCGAACACGCGATCTGGTGGCACGTCTACCCGCTCGGTTTTGCTGGCGCACCGGTCCGTGATTGGGACGGCGAGTCCATGGCCGACGAGCACCGTCTTCTCAAGGTCGTCGAATGGCTCGACTACGCAATCGAACTCGGAGCATCTGGAATCGCGCTCGGCCCGATCTTCGCCTCGGAGGGGCACGGGTACGAGACCATCGACCATCTCCGCATCGATTCCAGGCTCGGTACCGAGGCCGACTTCGATGCTCTGATCGATGCGGCACACGGTCGTGGTCTGAAGGTGATGCTCGACGGTGTCTTCAACCATGTGGGACAGGGATTTCCGAAATTTCAGCAGGAGCTACGCGAGGGCGCCGGGTCGTGGTTCCAGATCGACAGGTCGTCGGGCCGGCCGAAGCATCGCACCTTCGAAGGCCACGATGAGCTCGTCACGCTCGATCATGACAGCGCCGAAGTGCAGGACTACGTCGCCGACGTGATGGATCACTGGCTGAGCCGCGGCGCCGACGGTTGGAGGTTGGACGCGGCATACGCTGTGCCGCCGAAGTTCTGGAGTGCGGTGATCCCCCGCGTCCGGGAGAAGCATCCGAACGCATACTTCCTCGGCGAGGTCATACACGGCGACTACGCCGCGATAGTGACGTCGAGTTCACTGGATTCGGTGACACAGTACGAACTGTGGAAGGCGACGTGGAGCGGCATCGTCGAGGAGAACTTCTTCGAGCTTTCCCATGCTCTGGGCCGCCACAACGACTGGATGGACACGTTCGTACCGGCGACGTTCATCGGCAACCACGACGTGAACCGGATTGCCAGCACGATCACCGACGAACGGCACCTCGCGCACGCCCAGGTCGTGCTGTTCACGACCGGTGGAACGCCGATGATCTATTACGGCGACGAGCAGGGTTTCCGTGGTGTCAAGGAGGAGCGCGTCGGTGGCGACGACGATGTTCGTCCCGAATTCCCCATGGTGAAAGAACAACTCGATCCGGGTGGGTGGCCGATCTTCCACTTGCATCAGGAGTTGATCGGTCTACGCAGACGCAATCCCTGGTTGCACCACGCACGCACCGAGACTCTCGAGCTGACCAACACAGCAATGCTCTACCGGGCGTTCGATGCCGAGAACGCGCTGTATGTCGCTCTCAACCTCGGGAACGAGGCGGTCGACTATCGCGTGTCCGGTG
The DNA here is from genome assembly GCF_057808915.1 of Rhodococcus sp. FG69. Classification (NCBI taxonomy): domain Bacteria; kingdom Bacillati; phylum Actinomycetota; class Actinomycetes; order Mycobacteriales; family Nocardiaceae; genus Rhodococcus; species Rhodococcus sp. FG69. The sequence goes on from NZ_JBMDIX010000001.1 coordinate 222,536, forward strand.
AGATCGTGGCAGGGGAAGCAGCCGAACACGCGGGGTGGAACTCGGTGCCGGCCCACGGGTGGGCTGTCTTCGGTTAGGGAACCGGTGCCCGGCAACCGGATCGCAGTCAGCCTCTGGCGTGTTTCGCGCGGTCGAAGAATGCCAGCACATGCGGGACCTTGTCCTCCGGGACGTCGAACACCGCTTGCCCGCCGAGGTACGACATCGAGTCGTCGGGCAAGCGTGCGCCGATCTTGACGCGTAGGCCGCCGCCACGGGGCTTCGCGTCGACTCCGATGTGCGCGACGTGCCAGCGTGGTCGACCCGAGACGGTCTTCTGTGAGGCATCGAAGATTTCGACGACGCGGTTGTCGAGGACGAGCACGACGTTCTCGTCCAACCAGTATTCGACGTACTCTCGTTCGGGCATCGTAGGAGCCTATATTCATCTCTACTGCCAGCGCTAGATACAGGTACAGAGCCCGAGATGTACACTCGTCGGCGACACGGGGTGCCGCACCGAAGCGGCTGAGATCACACCCGTCGAACCTGATCTGGTCAACACCAGCGTAGGGATGTCTGCATCCGCACGGGTGCATTGTCTTCTCCGCCGCCGCATGTCGACCAGCGAGCGAGAGGGAGCGCATGAATTTCGACAAGCAGACCGTTGTGGTCACCGGCGCAGGACGAGGACTCGGGACCTCGATCGCGCGAGCATTTGCACACCAGGGGGCACGCGTCGTCGTGAACTATCGCGCCAGCGCGTTGTCGGCCGAGCAGCTCGCTGCGGAGATCGGTGGGTTGGCCGTACAGGCCGACATCACTGTCGCCCACGAGGTCGACGCGCTCTTCACGGCCGCCGAGCAGCACTTCGGAACCACGGTTACTACCGTCGTCAACAACGCCCTCGCCGACTTCTCGTTCGACGGCGACGCCCGAAGCAAGGCCGACACCATTTCGTGGGAGCAGTTCGATGCGCAATTCCAGGGAACTGTTCGAGGAGCGTTGACGACGACCCAGCGTGCGGTGCCCGGAATGCGAGCCGCGGGTTTCGGCCGCATCATCAACGTCGGAACCAATCTCTTTCAGAACCCGGTGGTTCCGTACCACGACTACACGGCGGCGAAAGCGGCCCTGCTGTCCCTGACTCGCACGCTCGCAGCCGATCTCGGCATGGACGGCATCACCGTCAACATGGTATCCGGTGGATTGCTCCGTACCACCGACGCCAGCGCGGCGACGCCGGAGGAGGTGTTCGACATGATTGCTGCGTCGACTCCCCTGCAGCGAGTGGTGACGCCCGCGGAATTCGCCGATGCACTGCTGTTCTTCGCATCACCGTGGTCGAGGTCGGTGACCGGACAGAATCTCGTGGTGGACGGCGGACTGGTCAAGGACTGAACGATGCTGCATCTCAACGCATTTCTGTTCGGTTGCGGCCACCACAGCGCTGCGTGGCGCCATCCGAGCTCTCGCGTCGAGGATCTCGGCGACATCGGCTACTACGAGGAGCTCGCGCAGACTGCTGAGCGAGGGAAGCTCGACGCGGTATTCTTCGCCGACGGTCATTCGGTGCGTGATCCGGCGGGAGCGGGAACCTGGTTCTTCGAACCCATCACCGCGCTGACGGCGATGGCGAAGGTGACGTCACACATAGGATTGGTGACGACGGTGTCCACCACCTTCTATACACCGTTCCATGCTGCCCGGCTGCTCGCCTCACTCGATCACATCAGCGGCGGGCGTGCGGGGTGGAACGTCGTCACCTCGATGTTCGACGCCGAAGCCCGCAATCACGGATTCACCGAGATACCCTCGCGTGCAGAGCGGTACGCGCGCGCCGAGGAGTTCGTCGAGGTCGCTCTTGCGCTGTGGGACAGCTGGGACGGCGACGCCCTGAAGCTCGATCGCGATGGTCAGTATGCGGACCCTGGCGGGGTGCATTCGATCGATCACGTGGGCAAGTACTTTCGAGTCGACGGTCCATTGACGGTCCCTCGCTCGCCGCAGGGACGACCGGTGCTGTTCCAGGCCGGTGCGTCGGGAGAAGGGCGGGATCTCGCGGCGCGATACGCCGAGGCGATCTACGCGGTGGCCTACGATATCGATTCGGGGGCCGGCTATTACGCCGATGTGAAGACTCGAATCGACAAGGCCGGCCGCGACGCCGATTCGGTCGGCATCATGCCCGGCCTCGTCACGTACATCGGTTCGACCATGGCCGAAGCGCACGCGAAGAAGGCCGATCTCGATGCGTTACTCCCCGTGGAGCAGTCACTGCGTCAGCTGGGCATGTACATCGAACAGGATTGCCGGGAGTGGGAACTGGACGCGCCGGTTCCCACGCTCCCACCTGTCGAGGAGTTCACGGGTCCGCATGGACGCTACGAGACCATTCTGCGGATCGTCGCCAAGGACAAGCCAACCGTGCGTGAGCTTCTCGGCACGCTTGCTGCTGGTGGCGGGCACGCGACGATGATCGGCACTCCTGAATCGATCGCGGACGAGATGGAGGCCTGGGTCAGCGGCGGTGCCGCCGACGGCTTCAATCTGATGCCTCCACTGTATCCCGCGGGTTTGGAGGACTTTGTGGACCAGGTTGTCCCGATCCTGCAGTCGCGAGGGCTGTTTCGGCGCGACTATGCGCCCGGGACGTTGCGGGACCGCCTCACCGAGAGAGGGACTCGATGAACTCGTCCGTCAGTGCAGCGATCTCGGCCGCATGCGAGATGGGTGACCAGTGCCCTGCTGGGATGTCGTTGCGGGTCAGATTCTTCACCCACCGGTGCGTGTCTTCGTAGTGGTAGGGGCGCACCGCCACGTCCTCGGTGTTGATGATCAACTGCACCGGGACATCGACGTAGCGTTCCCTGGGGTTCAACATTCGTGGAATCAGGTTGGCGCGATAGAGATTCGTCCCGTTGCTTGCGTCGGAGAACAGCGTCGGGTTCTGTGTCACGAGGGCAGGGTCGACGTTCGAGAACTCCTGCAGGAATGCGGGCCACCCCTTGGCGAACTGGCGCTTGATCCGCAGCGTCGACAGGCCGGGAATGTGGAACGTCACCGTGTACCAGGATGCGCGCAGCTGCGCGAACACCTGCTTCAGTCCGGTCCACGACGGTGTGGTGAGCCGTGCACGCGACCACATGGCGAGGTGATCGAGATTCGGCCCCGAAATGGATGTGTACGAAGCGATTCGATCGATTGCGCGCGGCTCGGCTGCGGCCTCCCATACCTCGACGGCACCCCAGTCGTGCGCAAGGACGTGCACCGGCCGGCCAGGACTGACGGCGTCGAGAACCGCGTAGAAGTCGGAGGCCAGGCTGCTCAGGCGATACGCCGCGCGCTCCTGCGGCACCGTGCTCTCCCCCGCACCGCGGGAGTCGTAGGTGATGACGCGAAACTTGTCGGCAAGCAACGGCACGATGTGGCTCCACAGTTCGTGGGTATCGGGCCAGCCGTGCACCAGCACGATCGTGTCACCGTCGGGGTTGCCCGTCTCGAACACCGCCAGCCGCATGCCCTCGTTGACGACGGTCGTTCGCTCGTAGACTGTTTCCATGAACCCACATTAGTAGGAATCACAGTTACATGTAACCACCTGTCGGAACCGCCTGCGAGAATCGATGGGTGATTCCAACGCCCGAGTGGCCACCGACAGTGCGTGCGATCGCCCGCGCAACCGAAGACGCGATCGGCTCTGCTCGGGTCAAGGCGAAGGTCGCGTTCGCCGACGCCGTCGAGAAGCTGTCGTCCGAGGATCACGCGCAGGTTGGAGCCATTCACGCCGAAATGGTCAGGTCTCTCCTGGAGGAACTGCATCCCGATGGACTGACAGGTGAGGACGTACAGGATGCGCTGTCCAGTGCTGTCCGGTCAGCCGTCGAGTGGTATCCCGATCTCGACGTACAAGGGTTCGTCGAGGTGCTGACGGGTGCGCTCGGGGTGGCTGATACCGAGGGGAATCGCCCGAGTCCGCGCGCAGAGCATGCGGTGCTGATCATCGCGGATCTGCTGGTCAGGCGTAATGCCGCCGCCGATGTATACACTCGGCGCGCGGTTGTCGAGATTCAGCGCGCGCAGACGATGGAGATGCCGTAGGGGCTTCTACGTCAATCTAGCTCGTGACAAAGAGAGCCGTAGATCGAGCTAGCAAGCGTCTATGTGACCCTCTATCCACATCTAGCAGATGAGGTAGATATGGATAGAGGGACCGATTGTCAGCCGTGCAGCATGTTTGCAGCGCCGATGATCGCGCGGATCGAGGATTCGGTGGCTCCGGATTCGATTGCCATCGACCAGCGCTGACGGCCGTCGAACTCGGCGAGGACGAAGGTGGCGGTGCGATCTCTGTGCTCGGGGGAGGGAAGGGTTTGCTGGTGGAACGAGATGATCTCGAGATGGATGCCGGCGTCGTAGAGCATCGAGGTCAGCGCGTCGATCGGGCCGTATGCGGTTGTGCTCGCGGAGTGGATCGAGTCGCCGATTCCGAAGCTGGCGGCGAAGGAGGTCCGTCCACCCCGCGCGGTGCTGGAATCCCAGCTCCCGAGGCGGATGGGTCCTGATGCTGCGGCGAACTGCTGCGTGAAGTTGGTCCAGCTCATACCCTCGGCGTGCTTCCGCAGGTCGCGTGGGAGTGGGGCGCCGAATCGAGCGGCAAAGGAATCGTTCGAGATGGGAGACGTGAGAGCGTTCATGATGATGGTCTTTCCGGATGTGAAGGAAGGACCGAGGCAGCACGACGACCCGCAGCGAGGGGTCGGTCCGAATTAGACCCCGCTACGGCGGCGTACTACGAGAATGCGCTTCACGGACGCCAATGTAGCCGCAGGCGCCGCCGACATGCAAGCATTGGACTGTCTATCAATATCTAGTCATTGCCGTAGAGTGCCCAAGATTGTGCAACAGAGCTGATAGTCGTCCATAAGGCTCTCTAGGACACGAGCTAGATGTCCGCATAATTCGCTATCACTGTTGTTACTTTGGCCCCATGGACCCCGTGCGTAACCCCTACGCTCCCGGCGCAGGTCAGCGCCCACCCGAGCTCGCAGGTCGTAAGAAGCAGCTGGACGCATTCGATGTCGTCCTCGAACGCATCACCCGAGGTCGACCTGAACGCAGTGTCGTTCTGACGGGGCTGCGAGGCGTCGGGAAGACGGTTCTGCTCAACCACCTGCGATCCGCCGCCGTCGCGCGCGGGTGGGGAACCGGAAAGATCGAGGCGAGACCCGATCAGGAATTGCGACGCCCGCTGTCGTCGGCGCTGCATATGGCGGTTCGAGGTATCGCGGCGTCGCACCGGGACCCGGAGCGTGTCGACGAGTTCCTCGGTGTGCTCAAGGCATTCGCGCTGCGCGCGTCAGCGGACAAGGGCATGAGGGAACGCTGGCAACCCGGGATCGACGTTCCGGCGAAGACCGGTCGTGCCGACTCCGGTGACATCGAGATCGACTTGGTGGAACTTCTTCTCGACGCTTCGTCCCTGGCCGGCGATGTCGGCGTGGGCATTGCGATCTTCATCGACGAGATGCAGGATCTGGGACCGGCGGACATCTCCGCTCTGTGCGCTGCGTGTCATGAGCTGAGCCAGGACACCGCTCCGCTGATCATCGTCGGCGCGGGTCTTCCGCACCTGCCCGCTGTGTTGTCCGCGTCGAAGAGCTACTCGGAGCGGCTGTTCAGCTATCACCGGATCGGCAGACTGGAACGGGCAGCTGCGGACCTTGCGCTGATCGCGCCCGCCGATCGGGAAGATGTCGAATACACGACCGAGGCGCTCGACGCTCTGTACGCATCTGCCGACGGATACCCGTATTTCGTGCAGGCGTACGGCAAGGCGACGTGGGATCTGGCGGCGGAGTCGCCGATCACAGCCGAGGACGTTCGAGTCGCGGCGCCCACGGCCGAGGAGGAACTGGCCGTCGGGTTCTTCGGGTCCCGCTACGAGCGTGCGACGCCTGCCGAGCGCGAATACATGCGTGCCATGGCAGATCTGTCGGGCGACGAGGCGTCCGTGCCGACGTCCGCGGTGGCAACGGAGCTGGGGCGCAAGCCGGCCTCACTGTCACCTGCGCGCGACGGCTTGATCAAGAAGGGTCTCATCTACTCCGCAGAGCGGGGAACGATTGCCTTCACGGTGCCCCACTTCGGGCGGTATCTGCGGGCGCAGACGGACGATTAGGCGTTCCGCGCCAGTGCCCGAGCCGCTATGCCACTGCGGCGGAGCCGCTATGCCACTGCGGCGGAGCCGCTGAAGGCCGAAGCTACTGATTGACCCGCGACATGTCGCCGTCGTAGTAGTCGATCAGCCGCTTGTCCATCACCTTTCGCCAGAGAGGCGGGACGAGTGCGCAGAAGATCATCACCGCATACCCCGCCGGCAACTGGGGGGATTCCTCCAGGGTGCGCAGCGATTGGTACCGCCGAACCGGGTTCGCATGGTGATCGCTGTGCCGTTGCAGGTGGTACAGAAATAGATTGCTCCACAGGTGGTCGCTGTTCCAACTGTGCGTGTGGTCGGTCCGTTCGTATCGCCCGTTCGACCTCTTCTGGCGAAGCAAGCCGTAGTGCTCGAGATAGTTCGCGGCCTCGAAGAGGATAACGGCGATGACGGCTTGCATCACGAGGTAGGGCGCGACAATCCACCCGAAAGCCGCAATGAGGACACCGAACACGGCGAACGAGATTGCCGCAGCGTTGAACAGGTGATTGTGCGCGGACCACTTGGCTGCCCCGATGCGTTGCAGTCGCCGCTGCTCCAGTTCCCACGCCGATCGGATTCCACCGATGATGCTGCGCGGGAGAAATTTCCAGTAGCTCTCGCCGTACCGCGCGGATGCCGGGTCTTCGGGGGTCGCCACTCGCACGTGGTGACCATGATTGTGTTCTACGTAGAAGTGGCCGTAGAACGACTGGGCCAGCGTGATTTTGGACAACCAACGCTCCACATTCTCACGCTTGTGCCCGAGTTCGTGGGCTGCGTTGATGCCGACGCCCCCGACGATACCGACCGTCACTGCCAGCCCGAGTCGCTCGGGGACGCCGAGGGGACCGTACGCCCAGAGGTAGCACGCGGTCGCAAGGCCGGCGTACTGCAGCGGAATCAGTAGGTACAGACACCAGCGGTAGTACCGGTCGTTCTCGAGTGCCTCGGCAGCCTCGAGTGGCGGATTGGTCCGATCCACTCCGGTGACGGCGTCGACGAGCGGGATTGCGATGCCCATTATGAACAGGCCGAGCAACCAGAATGCGCCGGGGCCGAGCCACGAGACCAATCCCCACGCCATGAACGGACTCAGCGGAATGACGAGGCCGAGCGGCCAGAGGTAGCGCTTCGGGTCCCGCCACGCTGGGAGGACTGACGGCTGTTCGCTCATAAGGGGGTGAGTACCCCCTCTCCGCAGAACAATCATCAACAATTTACCCTTACTAACGATAACAGCTATTTCTGTGTGACTCTTCTACTCTGGGCTTCGGCCCAAGGTCATGAGCGGATGGCCACTTGTCCATGTGAGGAGTAACACCAGTGCGCAGAACCGAGTCGGAGTTCACCGGGCGGCGTGGTACCCGCATCGTGTACGACGTATGGACGCCTGACGTGCCGGTCACCGGGCTCCTCGTCCTGTCTCACGGTCTCGGCGAACATGCCCGACGCTACGACCACGTCATTGCCGAGTTGGGCAAGCTCGGGCTTGTGGTCTACGCCCCGGACCACCGGGGGCACGGTCGATCGGGTGGCAAGAGGCTGGAGCTGAAGAGTTGGTCCGACTACATCGTCGACCTGCACGAACTGTTCCGCATCGCGCGCGCGGCGCATCCGGACACCAAGAATTTCTTGCTCGGGCACAGTATGGGTGGCGCGATCGCCTTGTCGTACGCGCTCGAGTACCAGTCCGAGTTGGACGGGTTGATGCTGTCCGGTCCTGCGGTGGTCCTCGGCGACGGTACGCCGAAGATTCTCATCCCCATCGGCAAGATTCTGGGTCGCATCGCGCCAGGTGTTCCAGTTCAGTCGCTCGCGTCGGCCGATGTATCCCGTGATCCGGCGGTCGTGGCAGCGTACGACTCCGATCCGCTGGTTCACCACGGCAAGGTTCCTGCCGGACTGGCCAGCCAGCTCGTCGGCGCGATGGAAAGCTATCCGGCGCTACTCCCGTCGCTCACGCTCCCTGTCCTGCTTCAGCACGGTAGCGAAGACCGGCTCGCTGACGTGTCGGGTAGTCGGATGATTGCCGAAAAGGCAGGTTCGACGGATCTCACGATCCAGGTCTACGACGGCCTGTTCCACGAGGTCTTCAACGAGCCGGAACAGGAGAAGGTTCTCGGTGACCTGATCGCCTGGCTGTCGCCGCGTCTGCGGTGAACTAGTAGGTTCTCACCCGGGGCAAGCCGAAGAGGGGGTTGGACGATGGCGCGAACAGCACTTGTTCTGGGTGGCGGCGGGGTCGCAGGGATCGCGTGGCAGACCGGTGTACTGCACGGTCTGGCCGAGTCCGGCATCGACGTGACTGCACCTTCTTGGTCCGACATGTTGCTGGGGACGTCGGCAGGTTCGACCGTGGCCGCGCAGGTGACCAGCGGCGCCCCGTTGAGCGAGCTGTATTCACGGCAGGTGAATCCGGAGTTGCAGATCGACGAGCCGCGCCCTGACGTGTCGATCGACGAGCTGAACGAACTGCTCGACCGGGCGACGGAGAGCTCGGCCGGTGACCGGCAGAAGTTCGCGCGCGAAGTCGGGAAGGTGGCGCTTGCAGCTGCGACGCCTCCCGAGGCCGAACGACGAGCAGCCATCAAGGCCAGGTTGCCGGCTCACGAATGGCCCGACCGCGACTTGCGTGTCGTCGCCGTCGACGCCGAATCCGGGCGTCACCGAGTTCTGAATCGAGACTCGGGAGTGCGTCTTGTCGACGCTGTTGCCGCGAGCTGCGCCGTTCCGGGTATGTGGCCACCGGTGACCGTCGGGGTTCACCGCTACGTCGACGGCGGTGTCCGATCGAGCGAGAATGCCGATCTTGCAGTCGGTTTCGCGAGGGTACTCATCCTCCAGGTCGGCGTCTTCGAGCCCGGATTCGATCCGCTCGAGGCCGAGCGGGCGCATCTGTCCGCACGAGGCTCAGCCGTCGAGGTCATCCGTCCGGACGCCGAAGCGCTGGCCGCGATCGGACCGGATCTCACCGACTTGGCCGTCAGGGCCGCCGCCGCGGAGGCCGGCTACCGGCAGGGGCAACGCACAGCCGACATGATCAAGCAATTCACGGTCGCTTGATCGGCCCGAACAGCGCAGCACCGTTGCGGTAGCAGATATCTCGAGTCCAGTCGTCGCCGAGGTCGAGCCGCGCGACGGCGTGCAGTGCGTCGAAGTACGTGTACGGAATGTTGGGAAAGTCGCTGCCGAACAGTATGCGGTCCTGCAGGTCTCGAAGGCGTGGCCTCGCGGAGACGGGGAACGGCCAGGACGCTTCCGAAAAGTCGGTGAAGGCCATCGTGGTGTCGAGCCGCACGTGCTCGTATCGTTCGGCCAACTCGAGGAACTCGACATACTCGGGCATGCCCATGTGCGCGATGATCAGCGGAAGTCGGGGGAACCTGTGCAGCAACGCGGCAATTGGTTCCGGGCCGGTATACGTTCCGGGTGACGGGCCGGATCCGCAGTGGATGACCACCGGTATCGCGGCGTCCTGGAGCGCACTCCAGACCGGATCGAGCAGGGGGTCATTCGGGGAATAGTCGCCGACCTGTATGTGTGACTTGAAGATTCGCGCTCCGGCCGTGATGGCGTCGGCGACGTAGCCGCCGGCCGAGCTTTCTGGATAGAACGTCGCGGTCTGCACGCAGTCGGGTGTCCGTCGCCCGAAGTCGGCTCCCCAAGAATTGAGCCACGCAGCCATGTCAGGCTTGTGCGGATAGATCATCGACGTGAAGCCGCGTACGCCGAACTCGCGCAACGTGGCCAGTCGTACGTCCTCGTCTTCGCGGTACGTGATCGGCCATGCCATGCCAGTCGGCAGGAGCGGAGCCTGCGCAGTGACCGGGTGGGTGTGCTTGCCGACCGAGTCGAAGTAGGACCAGACTTTGTCCATGACGTTTTTGGGCATGAAGTGGGTGTGCACGTCGAAGATCCCGGGAAGGCCGAGGTCCTCCCAGAACCCCCGGACCTGATCCGCCTCACTCGGCGACATAGGTCTCGACTTGCTCGCGCGTCGCAGCCGGTGCCTCGACGGTCAGTGGCGTGTTCATGCTTCGATTGGAGCACAGCCGGACCGAGCAGGTGGTGGCGGTGTCGGCGCAGTACCCGATGCGACCGCTTGTACCGTGGGTCACAGAATTGTCGGCCGAGGAGAGGGCAGTACATGCGCGCGGTACACATCACGAGTCTCGACGGACCGGATTCGGTACAGATCGTCGACGTCGACGAACCCGCCGCCCGTGAGAACGCGGTGGTCATCGATGTTCACGCGGCCGGCGTGGCTTTCCCCGACGCCCTGCTGACGAGGGGGCTGTACCAGTACAAGCCCGATTTGCCGTTCGTCCCGGGCAGTGAGGTTGCAGGAATCGTCCGGTCTGCGCCCGAAGGCTCGGGCTTTGCGGCGGGCGACCGTGTCGCGGCTCTGACAGGGTTGTCCGACGGTATGGCCGAGGTCGTGGTCGTCTCGCCGGACACTGTGTTCGCATTGCCCGATTCGGTGTCGCTCACTGCAGGCGCTGGATTGCTGTTCAACGACTTGACGGTCCACTTCGCTCTTCGGCAGCGCGGACGACTTGCCGAGGGCGAGACGGTTCTGGTGCACGGCGCCGCAGGTGGTATCGGAACGTCCGCGTTGCGTATCGCTCCGGTTCTGGGTGCATCGCGCGTCATCGCGGTCGTCAGCACCGCCGCGAAGGCCGAGACGGCGAAGGCCGCAGGCGCCACGGATGTTGTGCTCGTCGAGGACAAGAACGGCCGAGGGTGGAAGGACGCGGTCAAGGAACTGACTGGCGGGAAGGGCGTCGACATCGTCGTCGATCCGGTCGGAGGTGACAGATTCACCGACAGCATCAGGAGTTTGGCGCCGTCGGGACGCATTCTCGTCCTTGGCTTCACGGGTGGTGAGATTCCCACGGTGAAGGTCAACCGGCTTCTGCTCAACAACGTCGACGTCGTGGGCGTCGGATGGGGAGCGTGGTGGATGACGCGCCCCGGTTACCTCGCCACTCAGTGGGCCGAGTTGAAACCGTTGCTGGCGTCCGGAAAGCTCAGCGCCCCCGAACCGTCCGTGTCCCCACTGGACAAGGCGGGCGAGGCGATTGCTTCGCTCGAAAATCGTACTGCTGCAGGCAAAGTCGTCTTGGAACTCGCCTGAGCCGCCCATTGACTCAGGCGGCTCCGCCGCCAGCAACTCAGCGGCTCCGCCGCCAGTGGCACGGTTGAGTGCACCAGAGGACACTCAGTCGTGCCACTAGTCGGGCAGCTCCACCCCGCGGGCCTGCGACAACGCCGCCACCTCGGCGGGAAAGACGTTCCTGAACACGAACGGATCGGTCCCCAGCGCCCAGTTCGGGGCCAGCTCGATCGCATACCGTTCGAAGTAGCCCAGCTGCTTGCCGACGAGAATGAGCTCCTCGGGGCTCGACGTGCGGTACTGCTTGCCCATGCCGACGAGCGCCTTGATGAAATCGGTCAGACTGAAGTGCGCCAACGTGTCCGATAACATCGGCGCGAAGACGGCCTGCAGAATCATGCCGACCTCGGCATCGGTGCCGACGTCCTCGGACACGATGCCGAGGCGTTTGACGCTGCCTGCCAGGCGGGTGAAGTCTCCGTCGATCACCGTGGCGTGGAACAGATCCTGCAGTAGTGAGCGCCACTGTTCGTCGAGCTCACCCATCACGCCGAAATCGAGGAACGCCACTCGTCCGTCGTCGAGCACCCATACATTGCCGGCGTGCACATCGCCGTGAAAAAGGCCGTGCAGGACAAGCGCTTCCATCCAGACCTTCGCTGCTCGGCGTACCACCAGCTCGGAAGTGTCGCCCGGCGTGCACTGATCGAGCGGGGATCCGTGCATGCGTTCCATGCAGATGACCCGGTTGCCGCAGTACTCGTCGACTATCTCGGGGGCCGTCACGTACTCGTTGTCGCCGAACGCGGATATCGCGGCACGGAACGACGCTTGGCGACGTGCCTCGACGACGCTGTCCAGTTCGGCAAACGTCGCGGCGTGCAGATCGACGATGATGGCGGATGCGTTGGCGGTCGCGAAGAATCCGATGTACTTCTCGAGTGCACGCGCGAAGATGTAGGCGATGCGGAGATCGATCTTCATGCGGTGGTAGATGCCGCGTCGCTGGACTTTCATGACGGCTTCGCGGCCGTCCTGCAGAACGCACAGGTGAACTTGTGCAACCGATGCCGAGGACAGCGGAGTGTCATCGAAACGCTGGAACAACTCGTCGGTGCTGCGGCCCAGATCGGCTTCGATGATGGCTCGGGCTTGCGCCCCGGGGAACGACGGAACCTCGTCGAGACATCGAAGACAGGTGTCGGCAAGAACTTTCGGGAACAATCCGGGCGAGGAGCCCATCAACTGCCCGACCTTGACGAACGTCGGGCCGAGTACGAAGAACGCGTCGACCACACCCTCCGATGCATGAATCGGCCAGCCGCGGCGGGGACGAACCATCCACCGTCCGAGAGCGCGAAACTGGTACAGCACCAGAACGGCACCGATGACGATGAGGCGGAGAAATTCGCGAACGCCGAACGTGCGCAGCGGCGGAATGCGCTTCCCGCTCATCGGACAACCCCGGGAGTGCCTGCGCCGAGGGCCGCGGTTTCCAGCCGAGTCAACACGCGTTCGAAACTCCGGCCGTCGTCGGATGCTCGTGCGAGCACGAGTGCGCCTTGGATGCCTGCGACGATCTCTTCCGCGAGTCCGCGGGAGTCCTCACCGTGACCGAGCTGCCGCAGGACCGGCGTCAGTGCGTCGATCCAATCAGTGAAGTATTTGGCGACCCGGGTGCCGAACAGAGCTCGTTCCATACCGAGGGAGAACGCGCCGAACAGGCAGACGCGGCGACCGGACTGGAAGTACTTCAGTGTCTGCGCGAACATGTCGGAAGAGCGGGCGCGGGCGTCCGTTGCCGCCTGCAGTGGCGTGAAGACGTTGACCTGGAACCACGCCTCGACGTCGTCGAGAACCGCCTCTGCCATCTCTGTCTTTCCACGAGGGAAGAAGTGGTAGAGACTGCCTTTGCCGAGCCCGGTCCTGCTGCTGATGACCGATAGTGACGATCCGTTCCAGCCGTGATCGCCGAATACGCCCGCTAGAACCGGCACCACATCTCGCCGGTCGGTAGTTGCTCGTGACACTGTTACTCCTCGGGGTCGCCCCTCGCGCCATTGCGTGGAACGGCTTCGACTGTACCTATCGGTACAACCGGCCGACACCGACCCCATCAGGAGCACACGATCGACACCACACGTACCCGCCTGGCAGGGTGGCTCTTCGGGCTCGCCGCAATGCAATATCTGCTGGCCGAGGCAGTTACCGCGGCCATGTTCGGCGGGTACCGCCCGGCGTACGACACCGTCAGCGAACTCGGCGTACCTTCCGTCTCGGACTGGCACGTCCTGATGAACATCGCGTTCTGCGTATCCGCAGTATCGGTGTTGGTCGCGGGTTTCTGTTCGGCGCACCTCCTTGCGACGCGACGGCGGGTCTATCTCGGAGCCGTGATCGGGTACTCGGTGGGCAGCGTCCTGGTCGCTACCGTGCATTCCGGCGACGGAAGCGCGCACGTCGTGGGGGCGGTGCTGGCGATCGGAGCGGGAAACGTCATTGCTGTCGTCGCCGGAACCGGTGTGCGGGCCTGTCCACGGTGGTACTCCGGTGGAAGTCTGGCCTTGGGCGTTGTCGGATTTCTGGCGTCGGTTCTGCTGGTAGCCGGAATCGGGCCGGTGGGAGCCGTCGAACGAGCCTCGATCTATACGTTCGTGGCCTGGGAGCTGTTGACGGCGTTGGCTATCGGAAGGCGCAGCCGTTCTGCTCACAGCAGAAATGCAGCGGTTCGGCCGACGCCCTGTCGTCGCGCCTTCTAGCCTGGACGGCATGGCCGAGGACCGAGCAGAAGCGACAGTCATTACCCTACGTCCCACCCCGCCCCGTGAGCCTCTCGTCCGCGACGGGATGGGGCGGGTGCTGCGTCGGATCCGTCAGGAGCAGGGCAGGACGCTCGACGATGTCTCATCGCAGGCCCGGGTGTCGATGCCGTATCTGTCCGAGATCGAACGCGGCCGCAAGGAAGCGTCGTCCGAGGTTCTCTCGGCACTGTGCGGAGCACTCGAGATCGCGCCGTCGAAGCTGTTGATGCTGACAGGGCGTGAACTCGCCGGTGCGGATTCTCGCCGGCGAGTTTCACGTGGGCCGTCCCCGGTAGTCATGCTGGCTGCCTGACTTACTGGTTCCGGTTGGTGGCGATCAGGTCGGCGAGGCCGTAGTCGACGGCCTCGGTGGCCGAATAGATCTTGTCGCGGTCGGTGTCTCGCCGCAGTACCTCCGGCTTCTGTCCGGTGTGATGCGCGAGAATCGTCTCCATTTCGCTACGGACTCGGACGATCTCGTCCCGCTGCAGCGTGAGATCGGAGATCGTTCCCTCTCCTCCTCCCGACGGTTGATGAAGCAGAATTCGGGCGTGGTTCAGCATGATTCGCTTCCCGGGTGCCCCCGACGCCATCAGTACGCCTGCCGCCGACGCCGCCTGCCCCACGCAGAAGGTAGAGACGTCCGGTTTTATGTATTCCATGGTGTCGTAGATGGCGGTCATCGCGGTGAACGAACCACCGGGAGAGTTGATATAGAGGCTGATGTCCGCATCGGGATTGTCGGATTCGAGGTGGAAGAGTTGTGCGATCACGACATTGGCGACGCCGTCGTCGATCTCGGTCCCGAGGAAGATCACTCGTTCCGACAGTAGCCGACTGTAGATGTCGAAGGCCCGCTCACCGCTGTGTGTGCGTTCGACGACGGTAGGGATCGTGTACTGGCTCATGGTCACAGGCCTACTGTGCGACTGGGCGCCGACGGTCGGATGTCGTCGAGAGCGGTGACGGTCTGATCGATGAGTCCGTAGTCGCGTGCCTGCTCGGCAGTGAACCAACGATCCCGTTCGCTGTCGGCCGTGACGGTATCCACGTCATGCCCGGAATGTTCGGCATTGAGCCTGTGCATCAACGCTTTCGTGTACTCGAGGTTCTGTGCTTGAATCTCGATGTCCACGGCTGTTCCACGGATTCCCGCTGACGGCTGGTGCATCATGATTCGGGCATGCGGGAGGCTGAACCTCTTGCCCTTGGTTCCGGCGGTCAGTAGGAACTGACCCATGCTGGCCGCGAATCCCATTGCGAGAGTGCTGACATCGTTGGGGATGAGTCGCATCGTGTCGAGTATCGCCAGCCCGGCACTGATCGATCCACCGGGAGAATTGATGTAGAGGCTGATGTCGCGACGAGGATCGGAGGCGGACAGCAGTAGAAGTTGCGCGCAGACCCTGTTCGCGATCGCATCGTCGACAGTGGCGCCGAGCACCACGATGCGCTGATCCAGCAATCTCGAGGCCAGTTGGTCGTCGAACGGCGTCACGGTGGCGGATTCCCGCTCGGTCGCTGCCCTCATGGACATGGTGGTCATAGTGGTTCCCTTCGTCGGTGGTTCGCTCACCAGCTTTCGGGAGCGCCCGCTCGGGAGGAAGGATTCTCTGCTGCCGGCAGAGATCGCCCTCGGCATAACGGGGATGACCAGGCGATTGGGTGGATCGGCGCCGGTGCATGTACTGTTGTGGAACACCCGACGCGGGGTGGAGCAGCTCGGTAGCTCGCTGGGCTCATAACCCAGAGGTCGCAGGTTCAAATCCTGTCCCCGCTACCAACGAAGAAAGAAAGACCCCGGAAACCATGTTTCCGGGGTCTTTTCGTTCCGGGTTACTGCAGTCGTTCCGGGCTACTGCAGCCGAAACCTGACGATGTCGCTGACGCTCTCGATCGCGTCGGTCAGCACCTGCAGGCGGTCCGAGGCTCCGAGAGCCTCCAGCACGTCTTGACGGTCGGACTGGCCCATCGGAACCTGCGCCGCGAGAGTGAAGAGTCGTTCACCCGATCCGGCCGGCAGATCCGAAAACTCGGGCTGGTCGGGAGGGATGGATCCTTCGGCTTCCGCAAGCTTCCCGATGAGCTGGTAGAGGGCCGTGATCTGGTCCCGGAGCTCACTGAATTCGGGTTCGGTGACCGAATCTTCGGGATGATCGGGCCACGGGCGCACATCGGCGCGGGGGTACGGATCGTCTTCGAGCCACGCGTCGACCCTGATGCGTTCTCCACCTACACATTCCACGAGGAAGCGGCCGTCGCCGATGTCCCGGTGCGCGACGATGTGGGCGCGCGTGGCGACATCGTGGCGGATGTCCCCACCACCTGCCTCGTGACCGCGTGCGATCAGTACCACGCCGAAGCTGGGGTCGGTCGTTGCCAGGCAGTCGCGCAGAAGTTCCTGATAGCGGGGCTCGAAGATGTGGAGCGGAAGAGATTCGCCCGGCAGCAACACGCTGCCGAGCGGAAACATGGGTAGCACGGTCATGTCTGGTCCGACACTGCTGCCTGCGTCGGTTTGTCGGAAGTAGAGCTCGACTGCAAGAACTCGTCGAGAACCCGGAAGAACAGGTCGGGCTCGTCCAACTGCGGGAAGTGCCCTGCGCTGGGGAAGATCTCCACGCGGGAGTTCGGCACTTCCCGTCGGATGTTGTCGGCGTGCGACGCCGGAATCATGTGGTCCTTGCCGCCCCAGATCAGCAGTGACGGGATCGAGTCGAACTTCTCGAAATGTTGCTTGGCGCTGACGGTTTGGCCTCGGGGGCCGACAACTGCGCGGGTGGACGCTAGGAAGGCGTCGCGTGAACCCTTGTCGGCGACTGTCTTGAAGGAACGCCAGGTTTCTTCCATGCTCTTGCCGGGGCGCACCGGTAGACCCCACTTGCCGAGCTGCCCGATGATGCTCTCGGTGTTCTTGCGTACCCAATCGGATGCGAGAACAGGAAGCACCAGCTCACTGCCGGGCAGTGTCGCAGCTTTCAGCAGCAGCGAAACCTCGCGGCCGAGACCGCCGCTGCTGACGAGAGCCAACCGCTCGACACGCTCAGGGAACAGGTACACCGCCTGCATGACGATGCCGCCGCCGAGCGAATGGCCGACCATCGGCGTGGATGCGATGTTCAGGTGGTCGAGCAGGTCCCGGATGGTTGCCGAGTGCGAGCTGAGTGAGTAGTCGCCGGACGGTTTGTCAGAAAGTCCGTGACCGAACAGGTCAGGTGCGATAACCCGATATTTCGTGGACAGCCGCTCGATCTGCCCTGCCCATGACTCGTGCGACCCGAGCAACCCGTGGACGAGTACGACGGGTGGACCGTCGCCGACGTCTACGTATCTCAGGACGTCCTTGTGGAGCTCGACGGAATCGAGCTCGTACGGTGACGTGTGGTTGTTCATCGTGCCTCCTCGCTGCTCGTCGACGCTCTCGGGGCAAACCTACGCGGGTCGGGGTGCCGAAGGACAGTAGATGTGGTGCGCACTGCACCTCACGTCATCGGATCGGCGAGCCCACAGCGTTCTCCACAGCCTCCGCCACCGCAACGACCGCGGGTTCGCGAACGAACTCGTTGTGGGAACTTTTCACGTGCACCAGCGTCAGTCGACCGGTCACCACCGCCGCCCAGGACGCCGGGTCCGCTACGTTGTCATCGGATACGACCACCGTGGCGGCGCCCGCCCAGGGCTTCGGGCGGTGCCGACTCATCGCCTTCGATGCCACCAGCGCGAACGTCAACCAGCGCTCGGTCGTCGATTCCCGTTTCAAACCTGCCCTTGCCAGCCGGATGCGGTAGCGGATTCGGTCGCGAATCGGGATGTTCGCGGGTCGGACGAACAGGGGCGCCGCATGAGGCAGGCCCGGGCCTCCGGGGAGACGATCGAGGATGTCACGAAGCAGCAAAGGGTCCAATAAAACAACCTGTTCGACGACATCACCGGCTTCTGTCAGTAGCCGCGCTACCTCCAGAGCCGTCCATCCGCCGATCGAATGACCGGCAACGATGTACGGGCCTTCGGGCTGCACCGACTTGATCTCTCGAATGTATCGGCGTGCGGCGCCCCGCACAGTGCGGTCGGGTAGCGCCGTGCCGTCCAGCCCCCGTGGTTGCAGTGCGTAGACCGCCCGGTCGCCGCTCATCCGTCGGGCAAGCGGCACCATGCCGAGAGCGGGTACACCGGCGCCGGTCACGACGAACAGAGCTGGGTGTCCTCCGGACTTGTTCAAACGGACGAGCACCGTGCTGCCGTCGGTCTTGGTGACAGTTTCCGATTCGCTCAGCTTCCGGTCGATCAACTCCGCGAGTGTCCGCACTGTCATGGCCGATCCGAGATCGGACGGGGTCAACTGGACGTGCATCATGTCGTTGACGGCGATCAGGATGTTGACCATGGACAACGACGTGGCACCGAGTGCGGAGAAGTCGTCGTCGCGCCCGATGCGATCGGTGTCGATCTGTGTCGACACGACCGAGGCCACCCAGCGTTCGGTCGCGCCGACGGCGGATTGGTGCGGCGTCGGACGTGAGAGCGGCGAGGGAAGCGCGTTCCGATCGACCTTTCCTCGCTCGTTTCGGGGAATGGAGTCCAGTTCGACGACGAACATGGGAACCATCCACTCCGGAAAGTTCTCCCGGAGTGCGCTGCGCACCTCGGCCTCGGTGTGGCTGCTTCCGACGAAGTATGCGGCGAGTTCGGAACTGCCGTCGTGAACGCATGAGGTGACGAACACGTCGGTGATTCCCGGGAGCGAGCGCACGAAGCCCTCGACTTCGGCAGGTTCGACGAGATAGCCCCGCACCTTGATCGCCTCGTCGACGCGGCCGGCCAAGTGAAGGACTCCGTCCGAATCGACTCGACCGAGGTCACCCGTCCGGTAGTGGTGCTGAAATCGGTCCGAGAAGAAACGTGACCGGGTCAGATCATCGAGCCCGAGGTAGCCGTCGGCGAGCACGGGGGCCGATACCCGCACCTCACCGATGGCGCCCGTCGTCACCGGGGTTCCGTCCGGCCCGACGATCTCGACGGTCTTACCTCTCGGTTGTTTCCCTGCAGGCAGATATCCCGGTGGAAGTGGCCGACCGGCGCTGTACACGTCGAAGGCGACAGCGCCGGCTTCGGTCGTCGCATACCAATTGACGAAGGATGCGCCGGAACCGAGCGCGCTGCGGAACGCGCTGACGTCCTTCGAGTGCAGCGCCTCGCCGTACGTGGTCACCACCCGGAGCGAGGGGACCGCGTCGTCGGGCACCGAGGATATCGGTTCGACCCCGGTCGCGAAGCTGCGCACGAGCGACGGAGAGCAGTGCAGTGTCGTCAGCGCGGATTGCTCGATCCACTCGGTCAACGCCGTCGACTGCGTGCTTCGCGGGTCCGTGCAATACACCGACGCGCCGCTCAGTAGGCCGGCGAACAGCGTGTTGAGACCGGCACCGAAGCTGACAGGGAGTGCGTTCCCGACGCGGTCTCGGGTGGTGAGCCCGAGTGCCGAACTCACTTCGTAGGCTTTGGTCAGACACATGCGATGGCTGAGAAGTACACCTTTGGCCGCGCCGGTGGATCCCGAGGTGAACGCGATCAACGCGGTTCGACCGCCGGGGAATGCGGGCAGTGGCACCGAGGAAATCTGGGCGTCGGCGAGGTCCGATGTGGTGAGTCGTAGCGCAGACGCTGCCTTGGCGATGCTCGCCGAACGATTCTCGGGCAGGTTCGTGTCGAGCGGAACGAGGGAATGACCGGACGCCATCACCGCCAGCATCAGGGTGATGGAATCGATGGTGCAGGCGGCGTCGACGGCGATCGGTCGGAGATCGTTCGA
The DNA here is from genome assembly GCF_057808915.1 of Rhodococcus sp. FG69. Lineage (NCBI taxonomy): Bacteria > Bacillati > Actinomycetota > Actinomycetes > Mycobacteriales > Nocardiaceae > Rhodococcus > Rhodococcus sp. FG69. Next base: position 242,443 of record NZ_JBMDIX010000001.1, read on the forward strand.
CGTCAGATCCGCAATTTTTCGTGCCGATGCGTACGTCCGGTGCAGTAGTTCGTCGAACGTGACGGTGCCTTCGCCGCTGTCGATGGCGATCGCGTCAGGTACGGAGTGCGCGACTTCGCACAGCCGGTCGAGCAGGGTATCTCGGGGATCGGGCCTGCACAGGGGAGCGAGCGGCGCGTGTACCGGGGCATCGATCCGGTGCAGCGACATGGCCACTCCTCGCATAAGGCTGTCGTTCTGCTCAGGGCGGTCGTCTGCTCAGGCAACCGTGGCGGCGGTGAGGCCTGCGTTCGCGACCGAAAACAATCGTAAAGTCTGTTTTACCCGTAACAAAGTAACCTCATGGTCCTTTTGGGCGCAACTTCTCGTGAACAATCGAGAAGTTGCGCCGGACAGTCAGGCTTCGCTGATTGCTTCCAAGGGTGCGGTTCGGGCCGCGCGAATTGCCGGCCACAGTGCCGCGAGCACGCCGACGACGGCGGATCCGACGAGCATTGCGCTCATCTGCCCCCATGGAATCGTGAGTAGGCCGAGTCCCTCGTCGCGCAAAGTCCTGACGAATCCCCAACCGAAGGCAATCCCGAGGGCGAGACCGACGATCGCACCGAAGAGTGCGATGAGCAGAGATTCCAGGTAGATGATGCGCCGGACTTGAGGCCTCTGCATACCGACCGCGCGGAGCATCCCGATCTCGCGTCGTCGTTCGACGACGGATAGGGCGAGCGTGTTGATGATGCCGAGGATGGCGATCACAACCGCGAGAGCGAGGAGACCGTAGAGAACGGCGAGCAGGGTATCGATCTGCTGGCTCTGCGCGCCCTTGAACTCCTCGCGGTCCTGAACCTGCACGACGACGAAAGGCTTGGTTGCTGTTTCGAGGTCGCTACGCAATGTATCGAGATCGGTTCCCGGTGCGGCACCGACGAGAACGACGATGTCGGACCGCACGATGCTCGGCGTCACTTCCTGATAGACCTCGTTGGAGATCATCCAATCCCCGACGAGTGGACTGTCCTCGTAGATCGCGGTCACCGTCACGGGTTCTTGCTGACCGTCGACCGAGGTCATGTCGACGACGCTGCCGAGGTTCCACCCCTCGCTCGCCGATGCTGACTGCGAGACGGCCATGCTGTCCCCGGTCAGTTCGGGAGAACCCGAGACGACGACGCTGTCGAACAGTCCGTCCGGGCTTCCTTCGAGCGCAACGCCGAACGCTGGTTCGTCGTCGATGTCCACCGACACCGGATGAAGGATTGCGACGCGATCGACGCCGGCTACCGAGCGGGCGGCCTCACCTGCGCCGGTGGGAACGCCGATGGCGGGTGGACCGCTGAAGATGTAGTCGGCTTCGATGCCGTTGTCCACCAGTGCATCGACGCTCGCTTTGGCCGTCGAACCGAGCACCCCGATGACCGAGACCAGCATCAGTCCGAGCATCAGAGCGAAGGCCGTCGCGGCGGTGCGCCTGGGATTGCGGACCGCGTTGGTGCGGGCGAGGCGCCCGATCGCCCCGAACGGGCGCGTCAGTACCGAACCGAGAGCGCCGACGATCGGCCGGGACAGGGACGGTGCGGCAAGTGCGACGGCGACGATGACGGCGACGGCGCCTGCTCCGACGATGGCGGCAGCAGTGCCGCCCGTCGACTGTGCGCCGACCACCACGGCTGCGGCCCCGAGTGCACCGATGCCGACGCCGGCCAGCGTGCGGGCCCGCAGGCTGTCACCGGCGGAAGCGAACTCCTCACGCATGGCCGCGATCGGCGGAATCTTTGCTGCTCGGCGTGCGGGAGCGTATGCGCTCAGAACCGTCACGACGATACCGACCGTGAACGACACGATCACCGTTCGTGGTTCGAGAGCGAGGGTGCCACCGGGCAGACCGAGGTCGAACGCATTGAGCAGCGCGCGCAATCCGTATGCGAGACCGACGCCACCGGCGAAGCCGATCGCACTTCCGATCACACCGACGACGAGCGCCTCCAAGACCACAGACCGGCTGACCTGACCTCGGCTCGCTCCGATCGCGCGCAGTAGCGCGAGCTCACGAACACGTTGGGCGACGATCATCGAGAAGGTGTTGGAGATGATGAACGTTCCTACCAACAGGGCGATTGCGCCGAACGCAAGCAGGAAGTAGTTCACGAACGACAGCGCCTGCTCGATCTGGGCCTGTGCCTCCTCGCGTACGTCATCGGCAGTCTGTACCTTCGCATCGGGCAGTGCCGCGGCGATCTCGTCGCGCAGATCGCTCTGACTCTTCCCGCTTCCGGCAAGGTCCTTGCCGGCGACGTCGTAGTACTGGACATGGCTGCCGTCGGAGAACAGCTCGTTCGCCTGGCTCTCGAAGAACTGGATACCGATGTAGCCGCCCGATTCGACTGCTGTGTCGTAGATTCCCGTGACGGTGACGTCGATCGTGCCCTTCGACGGCACGAGTACCTGGGTCTTGTCGCCGACGCCGAGTCCGGACCGAGCCGCTCCGCCCTCGTTGATGACGACCTCGCCGGGCGCCGACGGTGCAGTACCGGCCACGAACACTGCGTCGTCGCCGAGTCTGCGGTCGGCAGGGATGTACGACTCGCCGATAGTCGGCGCGCCACCGGTTTGGACCGCAGCGCCGGACTCGTCGAGGACGACGATCTGTCCGCCCACGTACGGGACGACCGCGGCTACGTCGGGCAGTGCGGAGATGACCGCGGCGTCCGAGGTCGGAACCCCGATAGAGCGGGCATCCTCGGCGCTGACTCGGACGTCGGCGCCCTGGGCGGTGTCGGAGAAGATCGAGGAGAACGTTCGCTGCAGCGTGTCGGTGAACACGAAAGAGCCTGCGACGAAGGCAGTTCCGAGGACGACGGACAGGACGGTGAGTGCAAGTCTCACCTTGTGGGCGGCAAGGTTCCGCAGGGAGACCTTGCGCATGGGATTCGGTGTGGACATGGTCAGACCGTCTCCAGCTGTTTCATGCGATCGAGCACGGTCTCCGCGGTGGGGTTCGCGAGGTGGTCGATGACCGCGCCGTCGGCGAGGAACACCACGCGGTCGGCGTAACTGGCAGCACGTGGATCGTGGGTGACGATCACGACCGTCTGATCGAACTCGTCGGCTGCCGCGCGCAGGATGCCCAGCACCTCGCCCGACGAGCGCGAATCCAGGTTGCCCGTCGGCTCGTCCCCGAACACGATGTCAGGACGCCCGGCGAGTGCCCGCGCGCAGGCCACGCGTTGTTGCTGGCCTCCGGACAACTCGGAAGGGCGATGACCGAGTCGATCACGCAGGCCGAGTCGATCGACGACGGTGTCGAGCCACTGCTGGTCGGGTTCGCGGCCGGCGATGTCGAGCGGAAGGGTGATGTTCTCCAGTGCCGTCAGCGTCGGCACCAGGTTGAACGACTGAAACACGAAACCGATCCGGTCCCTTCGGAGTCCGGTCATCTGCTTGTCGCTGAGGTTCGTCAGCTCGGTGTCGCCGATCGTGACGGTCCCCGAGGTCGCACTGTCGAGACCGGCGAGGCAATGCATCAGCGTCGACTTGCCCGATCCGGACGGGCCCATGATGGCGGTGAACTCGCCGCGTGCGAACTCGACGCTGACGTCCCGCAGAGCGTGAACTTGCGTGTCCCCCGTGCCGTACGTCTTGGTGAGTGCTTTCGCGCTGGCGGCAGGAGCAGAGCCCGCGGAATGACCCGCGAGTGCGATATCAGTCATGCTGCCAGTGTTTCAGTGTTTTGCACCTACCACTATCCGGGGACACCCTGACTTGGTGCGCGGCTCCTAGTATGGAGCGATGCGCATCGGAGCCCACGTTCGTGACAGTGCCGACCCGCTCGGCTCGGCGTCGGCCCTCGGGGTCGACTTCGTCCAGATGTTCCTCACCGACCCGCAGAAGTGGAACAAGCTGAAGCCGCATCCCCAGGGCGAGGAACTCAAGGCCAGTGACGTCGACGTCGTCGTGCACAGTTCGTACGTTCTCAACGTCGCGAGCCTCAACAATCGCATTCGCATACCCTCACGCAAGGCCGTGATCGAGCAGGCGTCCGCGGCGGCTGACATCGGTGCGATCGGACTGGTCGTACACGGCGGGCATGTGCGTGACGGTGAGGACACCGCGAAGGGATTCGACAACTGGCGCAAGCTGTTCGAACGTCAGGCCGACGAGGGTGGATTCGGTGTTCCGATCTTCATCGAGAACACCGCGGGCGGCGACTTCGCGATGGCGCGTCACTTCGACGACATCGCCCGGCTATGGGATGCGGTAGGTGAGTTCGGCGCGGGCTTCTGCCTCGACACGTGCCACGCCTGGGCAGGAGGCGAGGAACTGGTCGGCGTCGTGGATCGGATCAAGGCCATCACCGGGCGGATCGATCTGGTCCATCTGAACAATTCGCGTGACGAGTTCGACTCGGCGCGAGACCGGCACGCGAACCTGGCCGATGGAACGATCGATGCTGAAGTATTGACGGCGGTGGCCGAAGCCTCCGGTGCACCGGTGATCCTCGAGACCCCCGAAGAAGGACTCGCGGCAGACGTGCAGTTCTTGAAGGATCGTTAGACGAACATCGAGATCGTCTTCTCCCAGAAGCGCTCGAAGTCGTCGACGTCGGCGCGGGTGAAGATCCGACTGTTCCACCGAAAGTCGGTGTCCACCATGGTGACCCCGTCGACGACCGTCACGTCGCACGTGACTGTCAGGCTGTGGGTCAGCGGCTCGTTCTCGTCGGACATCGAGCTTTCGGTACCGTAGCGAAATGCGATCTGAGCGCCTGGCTTTCGTTCCAGCGCAGGAGAATTCAGCGTGTTCTTGACGGTCTCGTAGTCGGATCCACCGTTGGGAGCTCCGGCGATTCGACGCCGTGCTTCTTCGGTGAGGGTCGCAACATGTCCCCTGGTGGGCAACCGCACCGGAAAGTAGGAATTCGGACTGCCCTCGATGTCGATCAGGACGCCGGACGCGCAGCTGCGGCACCGGTCGCTCTGCCAGGATCCGACGGTGTCGGCGAGCACAGCGAGGAGGGTCGTCGAGTTGGGTAGGTCCGCACCCGTCCATTGAGTGCGAACGGTGGTCACGACGGACGAATCGACGGTGTCGATCCGGGGATCGGTGCGGCGGGATCCGAAAGAGCGTTCCTCTGGCGTCAGTACCGCGACCCAGTACGGAACCTGTGCTGCTGTCACTGCCCGTCACCACCTTGTGTCGCACGCCGTGTGTCGCAAGCCTTACCTAACCTTCGCCACTGTAGCGGCAGCCAGCCTGTGGGGCCAGCAGGGGTGGTCAGACGCCGGTGATCGGGCGAGCCAGACGAGGAACGGTCGGTGATTGTGGGACGTGGCCGGAGTCGAGCTGACCGAGCAGAGCTTCGGACCAGTCGACGAGTCCTGCGACGTCGAGACCGTGCGGCGGATCGGTGCTGTAACTCTCTATGCGGTCATGCCCGCGTCGGAGCAACGACCGCGCGCCGACGTCGTTGCCGCGGAGGAGGTGCGTGAGACCGACGGCGAGCTGGGCAAGTCCCTGCCACAGTGCCCGCTCCGACTCCGGAGAGTCCTTCCACGTCCCTTCGAGAATCTCGTGGGCATGGAAGGGCATTTCGTCGTCGAGGAGCTGCTGCGCACGGATGATCGACTCGTCGGGCGGCAATCTCAGATCGTCGGGAATGCGTTCGACGCCGTCGGCGCCCCGAGGCAACGGCCGCCCCAGACCGTCGCGGGGGCGTCCGTTCAGCGGTTTACCGAGGGAATCGCGTTCGCGTTCCGACAAAGTGCTCACACCTCGGAGGTAGTCGATGCTCGAGTGTCGTTCTTGGCCGAGGTCACGGTCACCGCGATCAGGGCGGCGAGGGCGAGTGCAGAGACACCGACCATCGTCACCGATACTGCCACGTTGTCGTTGCCCAGTGCGCCGACTACCGGAGCGATGATGGCTCCGAGGCCGAACTGCGCTGCACCGAGGAGTGCAGCTGCGGTGCCCGCGGCTTCACCGTGGCGGGAAAGCGCAAGAGCAGGCGCGTTCGGCATGACGAATCCGACGGCGCCGAGCACGAACCACAGCGGGACGAGGAATCCGATCATGCCCCCGATACCGGCGACCGCGAGCACGGTCATCACCAAGGATGCGACCACGGCGCCCGACAGAGCGGAAATGACGATGCGGACGGGTGCGAAGTAACCGAGCAGCAGGACGTTGAGTTGAGATGCACCGATCAATGCGATGGCTCCCAGTGCAAACACGATGGCGAACTGCTGTTCGTTGAGCCCGAACTCTTCCTGCAGAACGAACGACGACCCGGCTATGTAGGCGAACAGGGCCGACATCGCGAGGGCCGCAACGAGGACGAGCACCACGAACTGTCGGTCCCGCAGCAGGCCGCCGTACGTGCGGACGACCGGCATGATTCCGCGGCCGCGGCGACGCTCGGGAGGCAACGTTTCCCGGAGTGAGAACACGGCGAGGACGAGCAGCGCAACACCGAGGATGGTCAGCGCGCCGAATACCCAGCGCCACGATCCGACGAGCAGGATGCCACCGCCGAGGGATGGAGCAAGAACCGGTGCGACGCCCATGACGAGCATCAACCGGGACAGGACGGTGGCGGCGGCGCGCCCGGTGAACAGGTCGCGAACCACGGCCATCGCGACCACTGCCGCAGCTGCAGCACCGAGCCCCTGCAGGCCACGGAAGAGCCCGAGCACGGCCACGTTGGGCGCGATCGCGCACAGCAGCGACGCAACGATGTGGATGGCGGTGCCCACGATCAGTGGCAGGCGCCGTCCGACGATGTCCGACAGCGGGCCGATGATCAGCTGGCCGAGAGCCAGGCCGATCAAGGTGCCCGTCAGGGTGAGCTGGACAGCCGCGGACGACGACTCGAGATCGTCGACGATCGAGGGCAACGCGGGCAAGTACATGTCGATGGTCAGCGGACCGAGGGCGATGAGCGCGCCGAGCACGAGGATGACCCTCATGCGCTCACCGGCGGTCGGTGTGGAGTCTCGCTCGACGGTGCTGTGCGCGTCGGTCAGGACGTGGGGTGCGGTCTGTTCCGGGGCATGTGACACCCCGTAGACAGCAACGAGATCGCCTGATCTGTTCCCGGTGTGATGTATTCGAACTAGGGTCTCTGCGGTGAGCAACTTCGGGGACAGTCCACGGCAGGCCGTCGTCCGTGAGTACATCGATGCGCTCGCGTCGCACGACTCCAGTGCCGTGAAGTTCGCTCCGGGCGCGCGCCGGATCGAGAACGGCATCACGACCGGATTCTCCGGTCCAGGGCTGGCCAAGGGTCTCGACAACGCCTTCTACTACCGCGCGATCCTCGACATTCGCGACATCGAATTCACGGAGTCCGGGGACACCGTTCGGGCAACGTTCCTCATCGACGCCGGAGTCCGACGGAAGCGGATCGTGACCGTCGCGGTCGAGGAAACGTTCCTCGTTCCCGACGGCACCATCCATCTGATCAGGGCGAAACTCCGCCTCAGATTTCGTCGAACACCTCGGTAAGTCCCGCTCAGACTCCTGCGGGGCTGGAGACTCCGATGCCGCTGGGGGTGTCGATGCCGTAGCGGTCGATCTCCTTCTGCAGATCGAGAGGCCGGATCGACGAGCTGGCATCGATGGTTGCCTCGTCGAGGAGGTTCAGTGGGACGAGCCAGACGATCTCGAACTCGATGCCGTCGGGATCCTTCCCGTACAGACTCTTGGTGGAACCGTGATCGGATGCGCCGACGAGAGCGCTGGCGGCGGAGAGCTTCTGCGCCAGGTCGGCGAGGTCGCCGAGGGTCTGCACCTCCCATGCCAGATGGTAGAGCCCGACGGTTTCGCGCCCGGCGCCGCTCGGGCGCGCGCTGTCACCGAGCTGGAACAGGCCGAGATCGTGATCGTTGGTGCTGGCGTTCGCCTGAAGGAAGGCCGCTCCCGCGCCCATTCGCAGCTTGACTCGGAAGCCGAGCACGTCGGTGTAGAACGTGACGGACGCCTCGACGTTGCGTACGTACAGTACTGCGTGGTTGAGCCGCTGAATGGCCATGACATCTCCTAAGTTGAACCTTCAACCTAAGAGTACACCGGATGGCGCTCGGCCGTTCAGTGCCAGGTGTGATCGACGAGCGGAGTTCGGGGACCGAACTTCGGCTTGATCGCCTTCCCGCTCACCTGAAGTAGACGGACGGCTCGAAACCGATGTGGGGCCAGGGGTTTCATGTACTCGATCATTTCCTCGTCGTCGAGGGGCCGGCCGAGTAGAGACCAACCGACGACGGCAGCGAGGTGGTAGTCGCCCACCGACAAGGCGTCGGGATCGCCGAGGGCGCGCTGTGCCACCTCCGCGGCCGTCCAGATACCGACGCCCGGGACGGCTCTGAGTCGTCTCGACGCGTCCAGATAGGACATGGAGGTGGTCTGTTCGAGGCGGCCGGCGACCTGCGCGCACCGCACGATGGTCTTCGACCTCGCCGGATCGACGTTGGCCAGGTGGTATTCCCAGGACGGGATGCGTCGCCACACATCAGGGGCCGGCGGTACGAACATGGGTCTGGGCGTCGGACCCGGCGCGCGGTCGCCGAACTTGGTGACGAGCGTGCGCCACGACGAGAACGCGGACAAGCCGTGCACACGTTGTTCGAGAATCGCCGGAACGAGCGCCTCCATGACGAGTCCCGTCCGACCCAGCCGTAGGTGTGGGAACTGGCGGTGAGCTTCTTGCAGCGTCGGGTGCTCGGGTTCGAAGCCCGAAGCGTCGTCGTCGCGACCGAGCAAGGCCGGCAACATGTCGGTGAACTCGACAGCACCGTCGCCCCACGCCGTGCATCGGACGGAGTGCCGAGTCGTCTGTGCGAGTCGATAGGTGACTAGACCGGACGGCAGCCGCGACGCTCGCCACACACTTCCGGCGTCGTCGCGTTCGTAGGTGGGGTCACTGCGGCCTCGACGCAGGCCCGACAGACTCATTCCGACGTCGAGCGGATGCTCGGATTCGAGCACCACCGAGACCGAGTCGAGAGCGCCGGGAGTAGCAGGACTGGACGACCACATCGTGGGGACGAGCCTAATGCCTGCCCCCGACAGGTCCCGTTCTAGTCGAAGCCACCCGCCACCGCGACCACCGTCCGGCCGATGACCCGCCCCTGGGCGATGTCGTCGAGCGTGCCACGAACATCGGCGACGGAGACCTCGGTGGTGAGTGCATCGAGGCGCTGAGGACGCAGATCGGTCTCCAACTGGTGCCAGATTGCCCGACGCTTGTCGATCGGGAGCTGAACCGAATCGATCCCCAGCAGCGAGACGCCACGCAGGATGAACGGCAACACGGTCGTCGACAGCTGGGCTCCTCCGGTCAGTCCGCTCGCCGCTACGGCGCCGCCGTAGCGAACCGTGCTGAGCACGTGCGCAAGCGTCTTGCCGCCTACACAGTCGACGGCTCCCGCCCAGTCGGCGCGACCGAGCGGCCGAGGCTTTGCTTCGGGATCCTCCGGCAACCTACCGATCACGACGTGAGCCCCCAGGCTGGTCAAGAGATCGGCTGCGTGTTCCTTCCCGGTCGATGCGTGAACCTCGAACCCGGCGGCCGACAGCAAGTCGACGCTGACGGTCCCGACGCCGCCGCTGGCGCCGGTGACGAGGATCGGGCCGTCGGATGGGGTGACTCCAGCCGCGCGTAGTGCCAGAACGCTCATCGCAGCGGTGAAGCCGGCAGTTCCGATCGCAGCTGCCTCGCGCGTCGACAGTGTCGCCAACGGAACGACCCACTCTGCAGGTACCCGTGCATATTCGGCGTAGCCACCATGTTGCGCAGTCCCGATGTCGTACCCGTGCGCGATGACTCGCTGTCCCACTGCCACGTCCGCACTCGTCGATTCGACGACGGTTCCGGCGATGTCGATGCCAGGAACGATGGGATAGTCCCGAACCACGCCACCCTTGGGTGTGATCGCAAGCGCGTCTTTGAAATTGACCGACGAGTACTCGACAGCGATGGTGACGGACGGACCCGAGATTGCCGGGAGAAACGATGCGTCGACGGTCTCGCGAGCGAGCGTTATTCCGTCGGAATCGCGCGCTACGAGCGCAGCGAACGACGGTTGCACGGTATTTGCTTCTGCCGCGTCACTGGTCACTGGTGGGTGTCCTTCCGATCTCGGATGCTTTCCCACACTACCTATTCGAGCGCGGCGGCTGTTGTTTGTCGGTGTGGGGACGTATGGTCCTGTTCCGTGATCATCGTGAGTACTGACGGCTCGTGTCTGCGCAATCCGGGTGGAGCCATCGGCTGGGCCTGGGTCAACCACACAGGCCCGAGTAACTCCGGCGGCGAACCATCTGGGACCAATCAGGTCGCCGAATTGCGTGCGCTACTCGAAGCGGTGCTCGCACATCCCGGTGATGAACCGCTGCTGATCGAATCCGACTCGCAGTACGCCATCAAGTGCGCCTCGGAATGGCTGCCCGGGTGGAAGCGCAAAGGCTGGAAGACCGCTGGCGGTACGCCGGTACGCAACCTCGATCTGGTCAAAAGCATCGATACCGCGATCACCGAGCGCACTGGACCGGTTCGATTCCGCTGGGTCCGCGGGCATGTGGGCAATCACTTCAACGAGGCAGCGGATGCCCTCGCCGGAGAAGCCGCACGAGCGATCGCAGCGGGCGCGCCGTCGGCCCAGCCTGCGCCGGCCCAGCCTGTACCAACCCAGCCTGTGTCAACCCAGCCTGCGTCGACCCAGCCCGCCCCCGCAGATGAGGTCGCAACGCTCTTCTGAAGTTCGGCTGTGTGCAATCGCCACTGTCTACAACGCCACCGCTCGATTACAACAGCAGTGTGCGTTGTAGACGAGCGGTTGGTGTGTAAACCGGGCCGCAGGGCTTCAGGCTCGGGGTGTGAGCCTCGTGTTCGGAAGTTCGGGCGCGGGCAACCGGAAGTCTCGTGTGCCGTCCTTGCTCACGTACCCCTCGACCCTCCCGAATTGACCGCCGTCCTCGTGACTGCTGCCCGCCTGCCAGGCTGAGCGGTACGCCTCGATGTCTTCGTGCTCGCGGCCCATGAAGTTCCACCACATGATCACCTGTTCTCCGAAGGGTGGGCCACCGAGCAACAGCATTCGGGCCTCGTCCTGACCGGCGTTTCGGAGTACGAGTGAAGTTGAGCCGGCCGCGATGTATCCCAGCTCTGCGCGCCCGAGTGTGCTGTCCTGGACGTCGACGGTTCCCGTGTCGACGATGATTCCGTGCTCGAAGGACTCGTCGACTGCGAGCTCCAGGCTCGCCCCGGCATCGATGACGATCTCGGCGCCCAGCAGTGGCGTGAACGTGCTGATCGGCGAACTGTCACCGGCGAGGGAGCCGAGAAATACCCGTACGGTTGCGTCGTCGATCGACAGCGGCTCGGGTACGTAATGCTGAAAGTCTGGTGCGGTGAATCGTGCCGAACCCGGAAGCGCGACCCAGAGCTGCATGCCGTGCAGGATGCGGGTGTGCGGCATCGAGACCTCGGAGTGAGATATCCCGCGTCCGGCTGTCATGAGGTTGAGCTCCCCAGGCAGCACGGATGCATGTGAGCCGATGCTGTCGCGGTGCTCGATCTCGCCGGAGAACAACCAGCTCACTGTCTGGAGCCCGGTGTGCGGGTGTGGCGGGACGTCCATGCCGCCCGACTGCGATACGTCGTCGGGACCGTAGTGATCGGCGAAGCACCACGCGCCGATCAATGTCCGCTGCTTGGTCGGCAGCGTGCGTCGGACGTTCATCGCGCGAGGTCCGCCGAGGGGAACCTCGCGAGGGGTGATGACTTCCACCGTCATGAGAACTCCTTTCAAGGAATTGCCGGCTGAGCGAGTCGGAGCTTCGTGCACAGAGCTTCGAGCGTCGTCAGTTCGTCGTCGGAAAGAGCGTCTCCGACATAGCGCCGGATCCGAGCAGCGTGTTTGCGTCCGATCTCGCGCTGCACGGCGAGTCCGGCGTCGGTGAGGGCTACAACGGTGCCGCGCTTGTCGCTCGGGTCGAGCTCGCGGGTGAGGTAGCCGAGCTTGTCGAGTCGTTCGCACATCCTGCTCAGCGACGGTTGGCTGAGCAAGATCTCGTCGTTGAGGTCGTGTAGTCGAAGCTTGCGCGTGGGGCACTTGCTGAGCGTGAACAGGACGTCGTATTCACGCACGCTCATCGGGCCCCAGATGTCGTCGGAGGTGAACCGACGCATCAGCGCCACCTGGGATCGGAACAGCGACTCCCAGGCGTCGACGGCGAGCTCGGTACTAGACGGCAACGGTTGTCCCTTGCTCGGCCAGCATGCTCGCGTGGGTCGGCGGGTTCTCCGGAACGCCCTGAGGGCGTCGAGCTGCGAATTCCTTGCGCAGTACCGGGACGACTTCTTCGCCGAGTAGATCCAGCTGCTCGAGCACCGACTTCAGCGGCAACCCCGCATGGTCGATCAGGAACAGTTGACGCTGGTAGTCGCCGAAGAAGTCGGCGAAAGTCAGGGTCTTCTCGATGACCTGCTGCGGTGAACCGACGGTCAACGGAGTCTGCTCGGTGAAGTCCTCCATCGTCGGACCGTGACCGTAGACGGGTGCGTTGTCGAAGTACGGTCGGAATTCGTTCACGGCATCCTGGCTGTTCTTTCGCATGAACACCTGGCCACCGAGACCGACGATGGCCTGATCTGCGCGGCCGTGTCCGTAGTGCTCGTACCGCTCACGGTAGAGGTCGATGAGCGCGATGTAGTGCTCTTTCGGCCAGAAGATGTTGTTCGCGAAGAATCCATCACCGTGATACGCGGCGATCTCCGCGATCTCGGGGCTGCGAATCGAGCCATGCCAGACGAACGGTGGGATGTCGTCGAGCGGCCGCGGTGTGGAGGTGAAGCTATCGAGAGGAGTCCGGAAGTTGCCCTTCCAGGTCACGACGTCCTCGGTCCACAGGCGTCGGAGAAGTTGGTAATTCTCGAGGGCCAGCGGTATGCCCTGACGGATGTCCTGGCCGAACCACGGGTACACCGGCGCGGTGTTGCCACGGCCCATGATCAGGTCGACGCGGCCCTCGGACAGGTGCTGCAGCATCGCGTAGTCCTCGGCGATCTTCACCGGGTCGTTGGTGGTGATCAGCGTCGTGGACGTGGACAGGATCAGCTTCTCGGTCTGCGCGGCTATGTAACCGAGCATCGTGGTCGGCGACGAGGGAACGAACGGTGGGTTGTGGTGTTCGCCGGTGGCAAAGACGTCCAGGCCGACCTCTTCGGCGTGCTTGGCGATGGTGACCATCGACTTGATGCGCTCGTGCTCGGTGGGCGCTCGACCTGTCGTGGGGTCGACGGTGACGTCGCCGACGCTGAAGATTCCGAATTGCATGGTCTGCTCCCTACCTGAAGTTCATGCATATGCATTGACTTCTCGCTCAACCTCGAGCGTAGGCAAACTATTTCCTTCAACCTTGCCCGTTTACAACGCCACCGTTCGTTTACAACTGAAGTTTGCGTTGTGAACGAATGGTGGGTGTGTAAACCGGCCGCAGCCGGTCAGCTACTCATCAGTGATGCCATGCCCGACAGTGTCCGCACGTCGTAGGACTCGAGGGCGCCGTGGACGTAGCGATCACCCGCGACGTTCCCGCGGGTGGTGAACAGGACCGCGTAGCTGCCGAACGGGACCGGCTCGTTCTCGATGTTCACACGGGGGACGACCACGAGGAGGTGCGTCGAACTGTCGTCGTGGCTCTGTTCGGTGATCGCCCGTATCTCGTACCCGAGATCCGACCGCGTGACTGCGGTCGACTCGAACGTGGCACCACTCAGAACGATCTGCGCGACGAGCACGCCCGCGACCGATGCCGAATCGAGTGAACCTGAGATGTCGTCGCCGTCGAAAATCCAGTGGTTCGCTGCTGTGTAAGACATGAGGGTAAGGCTAGACAAGAAGGTCGAAAAAGAATTCCCTTTCTGGACCCATCCGCTCCGCCACCTGCGGCGAATGACAGATGAGACGCCCGCCGCTGCTGTCGCCCCCGACCGCCGTCAGCTGTGGGCGTCTCCCTATTTCTGCGTCTCTCTCTGACGACGCCCACCGCGTGTTCACGCAATCGAAGTACGTTTCTTCGGTGGCGAAATCGAAGGTGGACAATCCCCGCCTGCTCGAGGCTCTGTTGTCGCGCGATCGAGTCGAGCTGGCGGCCGAATTGCTGGTCAGGGTGTTCGAGCCGCACGTCGACAAGCCGTATCCCCATGTGTACGCGACCACTCTGGGCGTGGAGCTCGGACGGATCGGCGGCCTCGACCTTCGGTCGTGGACGTGGGTGGCCGACCACCGACCCGAAGGTGAACTGAGTCGACTCGTGTTGGAGTTCGTGCTCATGTGGGAGCGCGCGGGGTTGGCTTGTAGGGGGTTTTCGTACGAGTCGACGGAGATAGCACTGCTCTTCCGCGGCACCGAATTGATCTTGTCAGGCGGACTCGGCGCTGTCCGGGCCGCACTTGCGTCTGCGTAGCTGATCGAGGCGGCTCACGATCCTGTCGATATCCAGCCCGACGCAACCGTCGGCGAACGCGTCGAGCGGCGTCGACGAATGGAAGTCGGTCCGTACGTCGCCGTCGTAGAGAACATCGACGAGGTTCGAAAATCTCTGCACGGCGTCGCGAGAGGCGTCCTTCAACTGGGGGATATCGGTGATCGTCAGGACGAGTCGGTTCTCGATCATCGCGAGATAGTCGCCCGTCGACTTCGGGGTGTCGCAGAGCTCCGCGAAGGTGATTCCATCTTCCTCTTCGGCGACCGACCACGTGCCCGCTGCGAAGTGCGTTCGGGCACCCTCGCGAGTCCGGTAGTCCACCGGTCCGTCGACCAGGACCACGTGCATCCGTTCTTTCAGCAATTCGATCGTCGGGATGAACGCATCGTGGAACAGAGGATTGGGGAGCAGGCCGTCGGGTGGGTAGTTGGACGTGGTCACCAGCACGATCTTTCGGGCGAAAAGCGACTCCAGCATTCGCGCGATCAGCCTGGCGTCGCCGATGTCGTGGACGTGAAACTCGTCGAAGCACAGCAACTCGATCGTCCCTAACAGATCGTCGAGCGCCTTTTCCAGTGAGAAACCGTGCTTGAAGTACGACGCGTGCAGGTCGCGGAAGAAGCTGTGGAAGTGGACTCGCTTCTTGGCGTCGGTGTCGACGCCCGACATGTAGCGGTCCAGGAGCCAGGTCTTCCCGCGCCCGACAGGACCCCAGAGGTACACGCCGCGGCAATCCGAGGTCGTCAGGACGTCGACTGCGGCTCGTTGTCGATCGTCGAGCGCGAACTCTGCGGCAAAAGCGTCCGGGGCTAAATCAGGTCTCATTCGTCGGACTCTACATATGTAGAGTGCTGTGCATGGAGCGAAGAACTGTGATTGCCGACGCAGCGATAGATGTGATCGCCGAGTCCGGTCTTCGGGCTCTCACCCATCGAGGCATCGACGCCGCGTTGGACTTGCCCGCAGGGTCGACGTCCTACTACTTCCGCACGAAGAGTGACCTGCTGTCGGCTGTCATCTATCGCATCACCGACTACTCGCGTGTGTCGTTCGCTGGTGTGTCCGCCCAGCTCGGCCGCGATCCGGTCGACGTGACGATTCGCTACCTCGAACACCTTGTCGCAGAACGTCGCAACCAACTCCGCGCCCGGCATTCCCTTCTGATCGACCCCAGTATCGACACCGAAGCGCGGACGCGTCTCGACGGATGTCTCTTCTCGGTCGACAGCGCTGTCCAACTGTTCGGGGATCGAGCCGTCGGCGAGGGGTATGTCGCCTTGTGCGAAGGGCTCGTCCTCGCGTCGTTGGGTCGCCGGAGCGGGCACGTCGATGTGAGGGCTCCGATCGTCACGTACCTGACGGGTGCGGGGAAGCTGTAGTTCACGAGGTAGTCGGTTGCCGGTCTTAGCATCGGCCGATATGCGTCGATCAACTGTGCGCCGAATGATCCTGGTGGCTGTTTCCGGGATCGTCCTGGCCTCCTGCTCCAGCGCCTCCGAGAATCCAGTCGCGCAGGAATTCGATCTGCAAGCACACCGGGGCGGACTGGGTCTCGTCACCGAGAGCACCATCGAATCCTTCACCAATGCACTCGAACTGGGCGTCACAACGCTCGAGCTGGACACTCAGATCACCGAAGACGGCATTGCCGTCGTGACGCACGATCGTCAGGTGTCCGCGAAGAAGTGCGTCGATACGCAGAGTTTCTCGATCGGGTGACGATCCAGAGTTTCGACTGGGGTTCGCTTCAGCTCGTCCGTGACGTCGAGCCGGCGGTGCCCGTCGTCGCGATCAGCTCGTTCGGAGCATCGGCATTCTCGCCGGTGCAAGGTACCCCGCAGTGCGGCAGAGTGAGTGATCCCGATTTCGAGCTGTATGTCACTCAGAAGATGATCGACGACGCGCATGCATCGGGGATTCGCGTAATTCCTTGGACTGTCGACGATCCCAAGACCATGCACGTTCTCATCGACTGGGTGTGGATGGGCTCATCACCGACTACCCCGACCGTGCGCGTGCAGTGCTGAGCGAACGCGGGATGGCACTGCCGCAGCCCGTCACGTCAGGTTCGTGAACTCTGACTCGGTCGCACGACGTCAGGTGGCGAAAATGGTTACGAGTGAGAGTACTTGACTGCCATCATGCCCTTCGCTGATTGCGTCGAGGTCGCTCCGGTTGCTATCCGAAGTCGTAGACCACGCCCGTGAGCTTCTCGCTGGCAACCCACAGCTGATCACCCAGCGCAGCGTCCTGCGCCTTTGCTGAGATCTTCGCGGGACCGGGTGCGCCACGCGATTCGAACAGCGACTTCGGACCACTGTACGAACCCGGGCCACCACTTTCGAGTGCATACAGAGTGGGAAGTGCACCGGCTTTGGCGGATTGGGAAATGAACTTCAGTCCGATGGATGCGCCGATCGAGGCGATCTTCGAACTCCCAAGACCGTCGGGGCTGGTATACAGCGCGGTTTCGGAGATGCCCGGGTGGGCGGCGTTGCTGGTGATCGGTATACCGGCTTTGTCGAGCCGACGCTGCAGCTCCAGAGCGAACAACAGGTTTGCGAGCTTGGAGTTGGCGTACATCCGCTGCGGTTGGTAGCCCCTGGTCGCCTGCAGATCGTCGAAGTTCAATTTCGGGGCCTGCTTGTGGGCAACGGACGAGACCGTGACGACCTTCGCGTTGCCCGCAGCCCGCAGCTTCGGAAGAAGGTGACCTGTCAGAGCGAAGTGGCCGAGGTGATTGGTGCCGAACTGAAGCTCGAAGCCGTCCTTGGTCTCGGTCCGCTTCGACGGCATCATGACGCCGGCGTTGTTGATCAATACGTCTACCGCGTCGGGGGCGGACTCGGCGAACTCACGCACCGAACCGAGGTCGGCCAAGTCGAGGTGAGCGGTGTCGACGGTACCTTCGGGTACTTCGGCGGCGATCTTCTGTGCCGCGGCATTGGCTTTGTCCATGTTGCGGCACGCCAGGGTCACATGGTCGCCCTGCTTGACCAACTCGAGTGCTGTGAAGTAACCGATTCCGGTATTTCCGCCGGTGAGGAGAACACGTCGCTGCTTGTTGTCAGGCACAGCTCCGAGGGTACCGGGCCAGCTAGAGTCTGCACATGACGCGCGGCGACCGTGAGCGTGATGTGCCGGGGGAGCCGGTCGACCATTTCCCTGTAGGAACGGGCCGGCCGGCCTCGGGTGCGTTCTTCCAGGCCGGATACCGATCATTGGAAGAGTTGGCGGGCGCGTCCGAATCGGAGCTCGCGTCACTGCACGGTGTCGGACCCAAAGCACTGCGCGTCGTCAAAGCTGCATTGGAAGAGCAAGGCCTTGCCCTGACTGACTGACTGACTGGCTGGACTGTGGCTGACTTGAGTCAGAACGGCGGTGGTCGGTGCTTTTCGCGTTCGGTGACGATGGTGCGGTGTTCGATGAACTTGGCGCGGAGGTAGGTGGCGTCGGCGCGGGCTTGTGGGTCGGTGAGCCGTGCGATGTCACCGAGGCTCGGTGCTCCGCCATCGGTGCGGATGTTGAGTAGGTTGCTCCAGTTGTTGTCTTGATCGCTGATGTGCGTTTCCCACCACGTCGGTTCGTAGAGTTCTTCAGATGGCTCGGCGGACGGCGATGTCGCGGTCTCCGGGGTGAGGGTGTCGTCGGGTTGCTCTTCGTAGCCGGTGCTTGCGTCCGCTCCGCCCGCGGGGTTGGATACCGGGTTCGGGTACGGCGGTGTGGGTCGCCGGAATCGTGTTCGGTGCACGAAATCGTCGGGCACGGTGACTGTTCCGTATGACGGTGGGGTGATGCGGTGAGTTCCGGCGCCGGAGCGCCAATAGATGCCGTTGCCGTCGAGTTTCGCGCACGCCCATAGCAGTAGCGTTTTCGCATGGTGGTGATAGGGGCACAGTGGGTGCAGGTTCGCCAGGATGGTCCACCCCCCGGCCGATGGGTCGTGGTGGTCGAACGGGACGATGTGGTCTTTTGTCGCAGCGAGCAGCGGGCACACTGCAGCCCGGGAAGGTGCACGTCGAGTGCGTTGCCCGCACCAACGCCACGAGTGTTGCTGTGGGGCGGTAAGTCAATGCGCCGGGCGGTGGGCTGTTGAGACCTCCGTGTCCGTCCGGGTGTATTCCCTCGGTCAGTGTCGGGTCGGTTGCGGCAGCGGCGAGGAAATCTGCGATCGCTGCCGAGAGTGCCACTTCCTGCCCGAGTGGTGCGGACGATCTCGGTGTATCGGGGCGTGCGGATCGTCGCGCAGTCGGTGGAAGTGGTGCCGGTGGGCGGCTGCGTCCGCGCGCGATCAGCCTCTTCGCGCGGGGGTTGGTGCCGGCGCGGTCCGCTTTGGGCCTACCTCGACGCGGTACACCGCAGCCGTCCGATGCATGGCTGTCCGGTTTGCCTGCGTCACTGTCTGGTTCGTCACGGTCCGGGCCTGTTGCCGTATCGGCATCCGCTGTGCCCTCGGAACCTGCTGTGCTCTGGTTGTTTTCGTCGCTGTCCGAATCCGAGCAATCCGAGGTATCAGCTGTGTCGGTATCGGGTTTCTCGTCGTGGTCTTCTTTCTGGTAGGCCTGCGCTGCGTCCCACATGTCCGACAGAAGAGCCCGCCAGCGCGCATCGGTGGCGAGGAGACGTACCAGTTCGGGGTCCAGGACGGTGCCATCGGCGAGGGTAGCCGGGTTCTCGTTCAGCCCCAACAGCGTGTCGAGGTCGATGTGAATGTTGATCAGCGGTGCGCGGCGCGGGGCGACGAACTGCGCCGCTGTGGCCACCGGGCAGAACTCGGTCCCGCACTGGCACACCAACGATTCTTCGCGATGACACAACGCGAGCAGGGCATATCCGCGCAGTTGCTTCTTCGTCCGGGGATCGTTCGAGCAGACCGTCCCGGCGAGTTCGTCGAGAATCGCATCGCACTCGGCACCTTCGAGCATCGTCATCTTCGACACCAGCGTCGCGATCCCGTCGTTGCCTCGGCGTATATCTGCGCAGCGTTCCTCGGACACCGCCCTGTTCTGCGCCGCCGCAGATTCCTCCGGGTCATGGCTGATCCACAGTCGCCAGATGTTCTCCCTGATCGCTCTGGCGTTGCACCGCAACGCTGCCGCGAGGACATCGGCTTCGAGCGCAGACACTGTGCAGTCGCTGGCACGAACCAACGTCAACGCGATGGTGCGCACCCGTGAATAGTCGAGATCACCGGCAGTGAACGCCGCATCGACGGCGGGCAGTCGCCACGCCAACTGGTTGGCTACCGTGATCATCTCTCGCGTCACCGTCCGTGACAACGACAACGCCACGGCAGCGTCACATTCGATGCTGTGTTGTGCCCGGCCGACATTGGGTTCCATATCCCCGTGATCGGCCCCGAGTAGGTGCACATCCATCTCGGCAGCCAACCGGATCTCCGAGAGCTCGTGCACCTCGTGGACCACCACCGACGCGGCACGATTTTCCGCCCGGCGTGCAGCAGCTAGACGCGTCACCGACTCCGATGCAGCCTTGTCTGCATCGGATCGAATACGAGAAGAGCCCCCCGGCTGTGTCATAGCTCGACTGTAATCGAACTGATGTTCGAATACAACTCCAAATTGACTGTGCGGAAAGGGATTTCCGCTTGAATGAGAAACTACCTACGGTCCTGCTCACCCACATGGCTCGAGTCCTACGTGGTCACCCAGTCCCGGACTGCGGCGGCGAATTCCTCAGGCGCGTCGGACTCCACATAGGTGCGAGCGCCCGCCGGTAGTGGGTCATCTCGGCTTCGGTCGGCCTTCGTCGTCGATGGCCCGTAGGAATGAAAGCGTTGACGAGGAGGTTGAATCGCCTGCCCAAGAGGCAAATCGGGAGCCCGCCGATAATCCGCGAGAACGCCTCGAAGTGGAGAATCCCGTTGACCGGCCACGCCCATGTATTGACGAGTATCAGCCGATCGACGACGCCAGGACGTCTCTGCGCGGCGGCCATGCCGATCGGACCGCCCCAATCCTGCCCGACCAGGATGACCTCTTCGAGGCCGAGTGCGTCGAGGAACCCGGTGACCACGTCTGCGTGCTCCTCGGGCAGGTAGCGGTATCCGGGCCCCGGCGTGGACAGTCCGAAGCCCGGGTAGTCGATTGCGACACAACGGAAGTCGTCGGTGAGTGCGCTGATCACGTCCGATGCCACCCTCCGGTCAGACCCCGCGTACGTCCTCGGCCTCGCCGCCGGGGCTCTTACGTTGACCGATGCGCGTGCCCTCGGCGTGATCGAGATCGACGGCGACGAGTCGGTCGTCCGCACTGTCTTCGCGGCTTGACCAGACCATCACAAATCTCGCTTGTGGCCACACAAGAACGAACCATCTACCGCCCGAGGCCGTCGGGGACGATCGTTCAACTCCATGGTCCAGACACTGCACGCATCCAGGCAGCCGCGTTCGTCCATGCCGGGAACGGGCACGCGCGGGCCTCGGCTACTGTTCCGCAATTTCGATCGCCCCGGCCAAGTGTTCGAACACATCACCCCCAACTGGTTCGCGTCGGTGATGGGAACCGGCATCGTTGCTACCGCCGGAGCGACGCTGCCTGTGCACTTGCCTGGTCTTCATGCGTTCGCGACGGTGGTGTGGGTGATCGCGTCCACCGCGCTCGTCGCGCTGTCGGTCGCATTTCTCGTGCACTGGTTTCGTCACCGCCGGAATGCGTGCGCTGCCCTCCACGACGCGGTGATGGTGCAGTTCTACGGCGCCCCGCCGATGGCCTTGCTGACGGTCGGCGCAGGCACGATGCTGTTGGGTAAAGATCTGATCGGCACCGGAGCAGCGACAACTGTCTTCGCCGTCCTGTGGTCGGCCGGCACCGTCCTGGGGCTGATCACCAGTGTGGCGGTTCCGTACTCGATGATCACCAGGCCAGCGGACGGGCAGACGAGACCGCTTCCTGCCTGGCTGATGCCCGTCGTACCGCCTATGGTCTCCGCATCGACCGGTGCATTGTTGCTCCCGCACATCGCCGAGGGGCAGTGGCGCCTGACGATGCTCGGAGCCTGCTACGCGATGTTCGGCCTGTCTCTGCTCATCGGCATCATGACCATGACACTGATATACGGACAGCTCCTCGGCGGCGGCGCCCCGCCGGTTCAGGCGGCCCCGACGGTCTGGATCACGCTCGGTCTCATCGGCCAGTCCATCACTGCCGCAAACCTGCTCGGCACCGACGCGGCCCTGGTCTTCGTCGGCCCTGACAACGCAGTCGCCACCGGGCTCGAGGTCTTCGGCATCGTCTACGGGTTCATCATGGGCGGATTGGGCTTCCTGATGTTCTGCCTCGCGCTGGCGCTGACCGTGCATTCCGCCCGACGAGGGTTGTCCTTCTCGTTGACGTGGTGGTCGTTCACCTTCCCGGTCGGTACCTGCGTCACCGGTGCGACGGCGTTGGCGGCGGCCACTGGATCCACGGCGTTGGTCGGACTCGCCGCGCTGCTCTATGTACTCCTTCTCGCGGCCTGGGTGACGGTGGCGACCCGCACGGCGCACGGGTCGCTACGCGGCGAACTACTGGGTTAGAGTGCATTCGACCGAACCGAAGAGGAGGTGCTACCCGTGGACCGTTGTTCAAGTTGGGCGCTCCTTTTCCTTCCGGCCCGGTAGGAGAGCGCCCCAGGCGCTCGAAAGGCTGCTCGATGCCTCATCCTCGTTTTCTCCCGGCCGTCACTCGCACTCTTCGATCGGCAGGGTGCGTCTTCGCCGAATCAGAAGCCGAGCTACTCGTCGACACGTTTGTCGGTGACGAGCTCGAACACGCAGTTGCACAACGTATCCTCGGTACTCCGCTGGAGCACATTCTCGGCTGGGCCGAATTCTGCGGTCTACGAATCGTCGTCGAACCTGGAGTGTTCGTGCCGCGGAGACGAACCGAACTCCTCGTACGACTGGCTGCGACGTCGACGCCGCACACCGTCGTCGATATCTGTTGTGGTTCAGGGGCAGTCGGCGCTGCTCTCGCGCATGTGCTCGACGGCCTCGAGCTGCATGCTTCTGACATCGACACTGCGGCGGTGCGGTGTGCCCGCCGCAATGTCGAGCCTGTGGGAGGGCACGTGTACGCGGGAGATCTGTATGCGTCTCTCCCGGAGGAACTCCGAGGCCGCGTCGACGTGATCGCCGCAAACGCCCCCTATGTGCCCACCGACGCCATCGGCTCGATGCCGCCCGAAGCGCGGGACCACGAGCCGAGGGTTGCACTCGACGGTGGCGTCGACGGACTCGATGTGCAGCGCAGAGTCGCCTCCGATGCCACCCGGTGGCTGGCCCCGAACGGACGACTCCTCATCGAGACCAGCGTCCGGCAGGCCGAGCGCACCGCGCAGATCGTCGTCGCAGCAGGCTTCGACGCCGACATCGTGCACGACGACGAGCTCGACGGCACGGTAGTCATCGGGAGAGCGTGTCGCTGAGCCTCCTGCAACGGTGTAATTCTGCTGACGGAGAACACGGCCACCTCGGGGAACACCGCTGACGGCAAACAAGTTGAGTCGTCATAGCTCAACTTCATGGAGGTGTCGTCATGTCCGAACCAATCCGTCTACCCGTCCTGTTTCTGACCGACCCCGTCGTACTTCCCGGCATGGTCGTGCCGGTACAGCTGGACGAAGCTGCCCGCGCCGCCATCGATGCCGCCGGAATTTCCGCCGACTCACCGTCGGGCGGAGGCAAGTTGCTCGTCGCGCCGCGTCTCGACGATCGTTATGCCTCCTACGGTGTCATCGCGTCCGTCGTCCAGATGGGTCGTCTCGCGACGGGTGAACCGGCCGCCGTCATCAAGGCCGAACAACGGGCCCACATAGGCCACGGGGTCAGCGGGCCCGGTGCCGCACTGTGGGTCGAAGCCGACATCGTGACCGAATCGGAGACCGACGCTCGGACCACCGACCTCGCCCGCGACTACAAGCAGCTCGTCGTCGCCATGCTCCAGCGGCGCGACGCCTGGCAGGTCATCGACTCGGTCAACAAACTCGTCGAGCCCGGCGCAATCGCTGACACGGCCGGCTATGCCTCGTACCTCACGGACGTGCAGAAGCGCGAATTGCTCGAGACGCCCGAGGTCGGTGAGCGTTTGACGATGTTGATCGACTGGACCAAGTCGCACCTCGCCGAGGTGGAGGTGAACGACAAGATCTCCAGCGATGTTCGTGACGGTATGGAGAAGACGCAGAAGGAGTTCTTGCTCAGGCAGCAACTCGCGGCGATCCGGAAGGAACTCGGCGAGGACGAACCCGACGGTGCGGACGACTACCGTGGTCGCGTCGAGGCAGCAGACCTGCCGGAAAAGGTGCGGGAGGCCGCGATGCGCGAGGTCGGCAAGCTCGAACGCTCCAGCGATCAGAGCCCGGAATCCGGTTACATCCGAACGTGGTTGGACACCGTGCTCGATCTCCCATGGAACGAGGCCACCACCGACGAGACCGACATCGTCGCCGCCCGGGCAATTCTCGACGCCGATCATCATGGTCTCGACGACGTGAAAGACCGCATCGTCGAATTCCTCGCGGTGCGTGCACGACGCGCGGAGCGTGGTCTCGAACTCGTCGGCGGTCGAGGGTCGGGCGCCGTCATGGTTCTGGCCGGTCCGCCCGGTGTCGGCAAGACCTCGCTCGGTGAATCGGTCGCGCGAGCATTGGGCCGCAAGTTCGTTCGCGTCGCGCTCGGCGGTGTCCGTGACGAGGCGGAGATTCGTGGACACCGTCGCACCTACGTCGGAGCGTTGCCGGGGCGTATCGTTCGCGCGATCGGAGAGGCGGGATCGATGAACCCCGTCGTGCTCCTCGACGAGATCGACAAGGTCGGGTCCGACTACCGAGGCGATCCGAGTGCTGCTCTGCTCGAAGTCCTCGATCCTGCACAGAATCACACGTTCCGTGATCACTACCTGGACCTGGATCTCGATCTGTCCGATGTGGTGTTCCTGGCGACGGCCAACGTGATCGAACAGATCCCGCCCGCGCTGTTGGACCGCATGGAACTCGTGACCATCGACGGATACACCGAGGACGACAAGGTCGTCATCGCACGGAATTACCTGCTGCCGCGTCAGTTGAACAGGGCTGCAGTGAATTCCGACGAGGTCGATGTCACGGACGGCGCCCTCCGCAAGATTGCGGCCGACTACACACGCGAGCCAGGTGTGCGGCAGTTCGAACGTCTTCTTGCCAAGGCACTGCGCAAGGCGGCAACGAAGCTTGCGACGGAATCCGGCCCGCTGCATGTCGACGAAGCCGGCCTCGTCGACTATCTGGGACGGCCGCGGTTCACGCCGGACGTTCACGAACGTACGGAAGTGCCAGGTGTGGCAACAGGTCTCGCCGTAACCGGACTCGGTGGTGACGTCCTGTTCATCGAGGCCGCATCCACCGAAGGCAAGCCGGAGTTGGTGCTCACCGGGCAGCTCGGCGACGTCATGAAGGAGTCGGCGCAGATCGCGCTGTC
Organism: Rhodococcus sp. FG69; assembly: GCF_057808915.1. NCBI lineage: Bacteria > Bacillati > Actinomycetota > Actinomycetes > Mycobacteriales > Nocardiaceae > Rhodococcus > Rhodococcus sp. FG69. The sequence continues at coordinate 267,380 of NZ_JBMDIX010000001.1, forward strand.
CTACGTTCGTTCGCACGCAGCGAATTTCGGCATCGACCCAGCCGCGCTGGAGCGCAGCATTCACGTTCACGTTCCTGCTGGTGCTGTGCCCAAGGACGGGCCGTCGGCAGGCGTCACGATGGTGACCGCTCTCGTGTCGATGGCGACCGGACGCCCGGTCCGCTCCGATGTCGGGATGACGGGTGAGGTGACGTTGAACGGTCGGGTGCTACCGATCGGGGGCGTCAAGCAGAAACTGCTCGCGGCGCAGCGTGCTGGATTGACGACCGTGTTCATTCCGGCCCGGAACGAAACCGATCTCGACGACGTGCCGGCCGAGGTGCTGAGTGCTCTCGACGTGCGCCCGATGACGGACGTCGCGGACATTCTTGCCCTCGCTCTGGAAGAGCCGGCCGATCTTCTGGAGAAGGTCTCTTGACCTCGAGTTGCGTCGAGGTTCTAGCGTTGTCGACATGAGCATGGAAGTCACTGCCCGGAACCAGTTGTATCGGACGATGAACGCGTCCACGCAACAGACGCAGTTTTCGGCTGTCACAGCACGTCGGATACTGCGTTTCGCTCGCCCACACCGCGACAAGCTCGTCGGATTCATGATTCTCAGCGTCGTGCTTGCGGTGTTGGCGGTGGCGACGCCGGTGTTGGCGGGCCGTGTCGTCAATGCGATCGTCGACGGCGATTCGTTCGACGTCGTGCTGCGGCTGTCGCTGCTGATCGCGTTGATCGCCGTCGTCGACGCCGGGTTCGGGCTCCTGAACCGGTGGTTGTCTTCGAATATCGGTGAAGCGCTGATTCTCGACCTCCGGACTGCGGTATTCGATCATGTGCAGCGAATGCCCATCGCGTTCTTCACGAGAACTCGAACTGGGGCGCTCGTGAGCCGCCTGAACAACGACGTCATAGGTGCGCAGCGCGCGTTCAGTGACACCCTGTCCGGCGTCGTCAGCAATTTCGTGACGCTGATTCTGACGTTGATCGTCATGATCGGAATATCCTGGCAGATCACCCTTCTGGCGCTGATCATCCTGCCGGTCTTCGTGATTCCGGCGAGGCGGATGGGCAGACGGCTCGCGCGTCTTCAACGCGAAGCAGCAGAACATAATTCGGCAATGAGCACCCAGATGACGGAACGGTTCTCGGCTCCGGGAGCAACGCTCGTCAAATTGTTCGGGCAACCGGAAGTCGAGTCCGAGGAATTCGCGGTCAGGGCTTCTCGCGTGCGCGATATCGGGGTGCGAAGCGCAATGGTGCAGACCGTGTTCGTGACGGCTTTGACGCTCGTGTCGGCGCTGGCACTCGCCGTTGTCTACGGCCTCGGAGGGTTCTATGCATTGCGTGGGCAGCTCGATCCGGGGTCCGTTGTGGCGCTGTCGCTTCTGCTGACCAGGCTCTATTCTCCGCTGACGGCGCTTGCGAGTGCGCGTGTCGAAGTGATGAGTGCGCTCGTCAGCTTCGAGCGAGTATTCGAGGTGCTCGATCTTGTACCGCTCATCGAGGACAAGCCCGACGCTGTCGAGGTACCGGACGGACCGGCATCTGTCGAACTCCGCGATGTGCGCTTCGCATATCCGTCGGCGGACAAGGTCTCGCTCGCGTCGTTGGAGGAGGTCGCGTTGCTCGATTCGCGCGGCGGTGACGAAGTTCTGCACGGAGTGTCCTTCGTTGCAGAACCCGGCCAGATGGTTGCGCTCGTCGGGACCTCGGGCGCGGGCAAGTCGACGATTGCGCAGCTGATAGCCCGCCTGTACGACGTCGACAGCGGATCGGTCCGTCTGGGCGGTACCGATGTGCGAGATCTCACCGCGAGTTCGATTCGCAGCACCGTGGGGATGGTGACGCAGGACGGTCATCTCTTCCACGACTCGATTCGCTCCAACATCGTCCTGCCGCGACCGGAAGCGACCGACGCCGAAGTGTGGGACGCGTTGCGCCGAGCGCGGTTGGAGGAGCTGGTGAAGTCATTGCCCGACGGGCTGGCCACCGTCGTCGGAGAGCGCGGCTACCGACTGTCCGGCGGCGAGAGGCAACGTCTGACGATCGCCAGACTGCTCATCTCGCGGCCTCGTGTCGTCATTCTCGACGAGGCAACCGCGTCGTTGGATTCGACGTCGGAAGCTGCGGTGCAAGCGGCCCTCGGTGAGGCTCTCGCCGGCAAGACCTCGGTGGTCATCGCCCACCGTTTGTCGACCATCAGAGCGGCCGACGTCATCCTCGTCGTCGAGGGAGGCACGATCGTCGAGCGCGGGACACACGACGAACTCCTCGCAGCGGGTGGCCGCTACGAGGAGCTTCATCGAACTCAGTTCGCCGCTGTGTGAATCTGCGTCAGCAGTTGCTCGGCGCGGGCACACCCTTGAATCGGGCGTCGATCCATTCCAGGGCCTGAGGTAGGCCGAGTACTGCCGCGGTGAGGTGATCGTTGCTCGGTACCAATACCTGTGTGACCGCAACTCCCGCCGCGCAGTACCGGCCGATGGTGTTGGTGATCGACGAGACGGGGATGAGCACATCCGTCGGGCTGTGCCACTCGAAGAACGGGGCCTTCGGAACACCGGGGTACAGCTCGACGCTGTTCTCGTTGACCGCTGCGACCATCTCCGGACTTTCCATGAGGTTCAGCGAGCCGGCCACCATCATCGCGCTCTTGCCGGCACCGACCGCAAGGATGTCGTTGGTGCAGGCGTTCTGCAGCTGCGCTGCCATCTGCTGGCCGAGTGGGTTGAGCTGCTGGCTGATCGGAATCCTCGTCGGGTACTCACGCTCGAGTCCCAGGGCAGCGGCGAACGCAAGACCGAACGCCGGGTGCGGGCTGAAGCCGAGATCGCGGGCCATGCGCTCGAGGTTCATCGGTGCACCGCCCGCCGCGCTACCCACGATGTTCAGTTCGGGGGCGTACTCGTTCTGCAGCGCTGCGGCCCATGCCGTCGCCATGCCACCGCCGGAATAGCCGGCCAATGCCACCGGACTCTGTTGAACCTGAAGTGGGTCGAAACGTTGGGTCGCGCGAATGCTGTCGAGGACGATCTGTCCGCCCAACTTCGCGGCACCGTATGCACTGTTGGGGCCGAGATGATCGGCGATCACGACCGTCCACCCACGCTGCAGCGCCCCGTTGAGAGCGGGCGCCTCGCGGATCACCACATTCGGATCCTGCGTCCACAGAGCCTGCGACGGTGCACACTCGAGGCCGAGTGCATTGATGATGTGCTGGTACGACAGCACTGGCCCGTTCGGGGCCTTGTTCTTGGGGGCGATCACCGTGTTGATCGCCGCGATGGGTTCGCCGGCGGAGTTGGTCGAGCGGAACCGGAGCTGCCAGACATCGACGTCGACGAATCCCGCAGGAGGGGGCATCGGACGGCTCGAGATGATGTCACCGGGGTTCTTGGCTTCGAGGTCCGGTACCGGTGCATAGAAGACGTCGGCAATCGGCGTCGGCTCCAACGGATTCGCTGCTGCTGGCCCCGCTGCGATCACCGCAGAACAGGCGATCGCGCCTGCCATGACGGCAGCCCCGACCAGTTTGAATGCGCGCATAGCGTTGGATTCCCTCCCGAAAAGACTGTGATTGCCGAGCGCAAGCTCGCCTCTCCATACCCCACCGAAAACGATATAGAAAAAACGGACCTGCTCGTTACGCTTTCCCCGGAAATGATGCCCGAAGGGTGCTCAGGGCTGGATTTTATGGCATCCGAACTACTTGTGGCCAGTGGGCTAGGTATTGCTCTCGAGAACGACGTCGCGAGGTTGTTTGTCATCACGGAGGCCACGCCAGCTCGGGTGCCGCAGGTGCATCGAGTCGGTCCACTCGCTGAAACGGACCTCGCCGACCAGCGATGGTGTGACCCACACTGCATCTTTGCGATCGGCCGTCGGGAGTCTGTCGGTGAACGGCGATTCCTCGCATTCGAGCGGAGCCAGCAGCTCCGCCAACGCGTCGAGGGCACGGTCGGTGAAACCTGTGCCCACTCGGCCGAGGTACCGAAGTGAGCCTTGTTCCGGGACACCACTCTGTTCCGGGACACCACTCCGTTCCGGGACACCACTCTGTTCCGGGACACCGACCAGCAACGAGCCCATACCCCCTCCTCGGCGTCCACGGCCGCGTCGCCAGCCGCCGATGACGACTTCCTGCGTGCGCCAGTTCTTCGTCTTGATCCACGTTCTTGCCCGTTTGCCGGGTTGATAGATGGAGTCGACGCGCTTGGCGACCACTCCCTCCCACCCGCGTTCGACGCTGCTCGCGAGCGCGTCCTGTGCGGAGCCGGTCAACGCTTCCGGGACGAGGACCGAGTCCAGGCCGGTGGTGAGTAGTTCCAGAAGTCGGCGTCGGTCGGAGTACTTCTTCTTCAGCAGTGACGTGCCGTTCAGGTAGAGCAGATCGAACGCGACGAAGCGGACGTCCCTGCCCGTGCTGCTCTGCAACATCTCGAAACTGGTGATTCCATCGGCGTCGAAGACCACCGCTTCACCGTCGAGAACGGCCTCGTGTTCGCGCAGGTCCTCGGCGAGGTTCGAGAATCCAGCACCGAATCGCTCGGTGAGGTCATTTCCCGATCGCGACTCCAGCTTCATGGCGCCGTGCGCAAATCGGGCGATGACGCGGAAGCCGTCCCACTTCCCCTCGAAGGCCCAGTCGCCGTCGGGCAGATCGGTGATGTCACCCGCCGTGGCCAGCATCGGCAGAATGCTCTTCGGGAGTTCGCTCGCGGGCCTGTCCTTCATCAGGTGCATCAGCCACTGATTGCCCTTGGTCTTGATCAACGCAAACCGGCCACGTGCTTTTACGCCGTGCAGGACCACGATGACTTCGTCCTCGCGCCATTTCTCGAGTTCGTAGGTACCCGAGTCCCAGATGGACACCTCGCCGCCGCCGTACTCACCCTTGGGAATGCTGCCCTCGAACGTCGCGTACTCGAGCGGGTGGTCCTCGGTGTGGACGGCGAGACGATTCTGGCCTGGGTCGTCGGGAATGTTCTTCGGGACCGCCCAGGACACGAGGACGCCGTCGTGTTCGAGTCGAAAGTCGTAGTGCAGCCGTCGGGCGTGGTGTTCCTGGATGACGAAGGTGTCGTCGTTGCCGCGCGGTTCGGCGCCAACGGGAATCGGCTCGGACGTCTTCTTCGGGCTTCGCTTGCTGCGGTAGGTGGCGAGCTTGTCGGGCACGGGCGGTGCATCGGGGGCGTGCTCGTCGAGGGGCGGATCCAACTCGGCGAGAAGGTCACCGTCGTCGTGGAAGCGTTGCAGCACCTCCTCGAACCTCAGCTGTTCGAGGCCGGACGATTCCAGTTCGTCCCAGGAACGAGGGGCAGCGACGGTCGGCGTGGATCGCCCGCGCATCGAGTACGGCGCGACCGTCGTCTTCTTACCGTTGTTCTGCGACCAGTCGACGAACACCCTTCCGGTGCGCTTCGCTTTGGCCATCGTCGCGGTGACGCGGTCGGGTGACCGTTCTTCGAGTAGCGTCGCCACCTGCTTGGCGACGGTCGACGCCCCGGAAGGGGTCAGCGGTTTCTCCAACGGAACGTAGAGGTGGATGCCCTTGCTTCCACTCGTGACCGGAAACGCGGTGAACCCGATCTCGGCGATCATGTCCCTGATCTCGCACGCTACCTCGGCGCACCGACCGAGGTCGACGTCGTCGCCTGGGTCGAGGTCGAACACCATCCGCGTCGCCGGGCCCGGTGTGTTTCCGTCGAAGCGCCACTGCGGAACGTGCGCCTCGATGGCTGCCTGCTGACCGAGCCACGCCAGATCCGCAGCCGTCGAGAACAGCGGGTACGTCACCACTCGATCGGAATGCTGCATGTCCCGACGGTCGAGCCACTCCGGCGCCGAGGTCGCCAAGTTCTTCTCGAAGAACGACGATCGGTCGACGCCGTTCGGCCAGCGTTTACGGGTCACTGCCCGGCCCGCCATGTGGGGGAGCATCGCCGGCGCGATAGCCGTGTAGTACTCGATGATCTGACTCTTGGTGGTCCCGGTCTCAGGAAACAGCACCTTGTCCAGGTTGGTCACCGAGACTTTTCGCCCCGCGATGTCGAGCGACGCCATTGCCCAAGGCTAACGGTCCGCGTCGGCTGCCGCGCTGAACCTGTGCCAAGCTCGAAGAATGGCAAAGATCAGTGTGTCGGTGGAAATGCCCGAAAATCCGCAGGGTGCGTGGGACAAGGCGTCGGCGCTCGATCGGTTCGACGAATGGATGACGATCCACGGTGGCTGGTGCAGTCCGCCGCCGAAGGAACTGAACAAGGGCACCAAGGTCGAGTCCCTCGTCAAGGTCAAGGGCTTCAGGAACACGATCAAGTGGACCTTCACGGAGTTCCAGGAACCCAAGCTCATCGAGATGTCGGGCAAGGGCAAGGGGGGCGTCAAGATCTCGCTGACCATCCACGTGAAAGAGCACCCCGAGGGATCCGAACTGACACTCGACGCCTACTTCGGTGGCGGTGTCCTCTTCGGCCCCGTCGGCACAGTCGTCGCGCGTGCCCTCGACACCGACGTCAAGCAGTCGGTGGCGAACCTGGCGGCGCTGGAGTAGTTCTTGGGAACCGATCGGGCCTCCAGCCCTTCCCGCCGCTGGGTCCCCACCAAGGGCCCTGTCTACGCCGCCTGTCGTGTTCGGCGCAACCACCACAGCCCGGCGATCGGGAGCACCACCGGGATGAACACGTAGCCCTGGCCGAAGTGGGACCACACCGTCGCGTCCGGGAAGTCCTCGGGCTGGATGTAGCTCAGAGCGCCGATAGCGAGCACACCGACGAGTTCGATCACGCAGGAGATGGTCACGACCCGGCGCGAGGCTTCGGTGGCGCGCGCGAGACCGACCGTCGCGACTATGTAGACCACGGCGGCGACCGCCGACAGGATGTAGGCAAACGGTGCGACGTCGAATCGCGTCGTCAACTGCACGATCGACCGCGACGTGGCCGCTACTGCGAACACCGCGTAGACCGCGATCAGGAACCTCCCGAATCCGGTGCGGGTTGCATTCTTCAGAGCATCGGAACGATCAGGCATATCCCGCCCATATCTGGCTGAGGCGCAGCACCATGGCTGCGAGGGTGACGACGGCGACGAGCAGAACGGCCGTGCCTCCGCGGGATCGATCACCCAGCGACCACCAGGTGCCGATCGGCAACAGGAGCAGCAGCCCGATCAGGTATGCGCCGAACGTGAGCCGATGGATGTCGCGGTCACTGGTGAACATCATGACGAATCCGACGATCGCTTGCACCAGCACGACGGCCTCGGTGGCCGAGATGGTCCAGAACAACGCGCGGTCCGACTTGTTCTTCAGCAACACCGGGTTGTTCCGGGCGAGCTTGACGAGAACCCACACGCCGACGACGAGTGACATCACGTACAGCAGGCCGGTAACGGCGCCGATCATCGAATCCTCTTGGTTGTGCGGGCGTGCGAACGACCCCCAGCGTATCGGTGCTGCATCGCATCAACTCTGTGAGGCCTTCGAAACAGTGCGTTATTCCGTAGGTGACCAATCGGAAATGGATGCCGCCTGTACTAGTCACATGGCCGAAGTCCATCTCCGGCTTGAATTCTTCTCTCACCGGTGGCCAACGATTGCCCACCCATCGATTGCCACCAACCGAACGGCAACTTTCTCATCCAGTGCCATTCCGACCACAGGAGCATCAGTGTCCGATATCGACAACGCCATCGCCGAGAACATCGCCAAGTCCCTCGGAGAGATCCCGCACCCCTCACTACCCAAGGGCAGCAACATCTACGGATCCACGAAGATCTTTCCGGACTACAAGGCGGAGAACGGCGAAAGCTACTTCACCCTCGTCCACGGCATCGCGCACGAGTCCTCGGTGAGCTTCGTGGCCGTACTGCAAGCCACCCGTGCGCTGCGCAAAGGCTTCGAGTCGGCGATGTACTTCTACGGGCCAGGAGCAATCAATTGCCTTGCCACCCGAGGATTTCCGACGACCGGCGACTCCGGATTCCCGGGTGAGCAGAACATCAACGACTCGCTCGCGACGTTCATCGGCGAGGGTGGCACCGTGTTCTGCTGCCGCTTCGGGCTCGCGCTGCACGGAGGTCGCGAAGAGGACTTGATCGAGGGTGTCATCCCGGCGCATCCGCTGGACGTTCAGGACGCTCTCATTCACTACGCCCGCAAGGGCGCGATCATCAACTCGACCTACATGGTCTAGGAGAGAAGCCATGTCGGTCAGTACGCGTGTAGACCTGGCGTTGCTCGGAGTCCGAGGAACGCCACCGGTCAACAGAACGGCCGGCGCCGGGCCCAGCGACGACGGGCATGTTCGCATCGATGGCATCGGCGCAGCCATCCCTCGTAATCCCCTTAGCCCCTTCGTTCTCGAAGAAGGTCGGATCCTGTTCGACGGCACCGACACCGGACTCGACGTGCAGGCCATCGAGCGGCCGAAATTCTACGATCTCACCACTTCCGACGGTATCGCCTACGAGAAGATCGCGAAGCTTCACGGATCCAGCGTCCTCGCCACGACCGTGGTCCAGACCTGCATCCGCTACGACGAGGACAAGCGATGCCGCTTCTGTTCCATCGAAGCCTCGCTGGAGGCGGGGGACACCATCGCCGTCAAGACGCCCGCACAGTTGGCCGAGGTCGCCGAGGCTGCGGTGCGGCTCGACGGCGTCACCCAGATGGTCATGACAACGGGTACGTCGGCGGCGAAGGATCGCGGCGCGAGACACCTCGCGCGCTGTGTGAAAGCGATCAAGGCAGTGGTCCCGGATCTACCGATTCAGGTCCAGTGCGAGCCGCCCGGAGACTTGCAGACCATCACCGACCTGCACGAGGCTGGTGCAGAATCCATCGGAATCCACGTCGAATCGCTCGACGACGATGTGCGCCGGAGATGGATGCCGGGTAAGGCTTCGGTATCCATGGACGAATATCGGGCGGCGTGGACCGAAGCGGTCAGAGTGTTCGGACGCAACCAGGTCTCGACCTACATTCTGGTCGGCCTCGGTGAGGATCCCGACGAATTGGTCTCGGGTGCAGTGGAACTGATCGACATGGGGGTGTACCCGTTCGTCGTCCCGTTCCGTCCGTTGGGTGGAACACTTGCGGTCGACGTCGACCACGCAGTAGCCCCGAATCGTGATGTGCTCGAGAGCGTCACCCGACGAGTCGCCAAGGAACTCCAGGCGGCCTCGATGCTCGGTGCCGATCAGAAAGCCGGCTGCGCCGCATGCGGAGCATGCAGCGTCCTCCAGAATGCGGGTGGCTGATGTACGCAACGGATGTAGCCGATCTCGCCGGGTTGTCCGGCACCGTCAGTTCCACCGAACCGGCGAAACTTCTGATCCAACCCTCCACGGATTCAGGGCAACTCGACGCATACCGGCGGCTGCGACGCGACATCTTCGTCGCCGAGCAAGGACTCTTCGCCGGATCCGACCACGACGACGTCGACGACGATCCCCGCGCCGTGGTGCTCATCGCAACCGCACCCGACGGGACGGTGCTCGGCGGTGTTCGCCTGGCGCCCTGTACCGCACCGGATATCGGGTGGTGGGCGGGGAGCAGATTGGTCGTGTCCGCGTCGGCTCGTGCGGCCGGGGTCGGCCCGGCATTGGTGCGGGCTGCGTGCGCGCACGCCGAGAGCAACGGAGTTCTCCGCTTCGATGCGGCCGTGCAGAAGGCCAACGAAGAGTTGTTCACCGCACTCGGATGGATCAGGCGCGCAGACATCGACGTGCACGGCGCACCGCACGCGGCGATGCACTGGCCCATCGACCGGATCGAGCGGCTGGTGTCCTCGACCAAAGCGCTGCTGGCGGGCGTACTTGCACCACTGAAAGCTCAGCCACTCGGGCTCGGCGCCAGAGGATTCCGCGGTGACGACGGAGTTCCGGTGCCGGGAAGTGACATCATCGCAGCGTGCGACGCCATCATCCCGTCGATGGTCGACCGCGACCCCGAGTGGGCAGGGTGGTGCGCGGCGTTGGTCAATCTCAACGATCTCTCGGCCATGGGTGCACACGCCGTCGGAATGCTCGACTCGGTCGGTGCGCCTACGCAGTCGCGGCTCACCCGCATCATCAGAGGACTCGCCAACGCGTCGGCGGCATGGCAGGTGCCGGTGCTCGGTGGCCACACGCAGGTCGGTGTGCCGTCGTCGCTGTCGGTCACCGCCCTCGGTAGTACGACGCATCCGGTGCGGGCGGGCGGCGCTTCGGCGGGCGACATCCTGACCCTGACCGCCGATGTGGAGGGCGGATGGCGACGGGGTTATCGGGGGCAGCAATGGGATTCGTCGTCGCGTCGGAACTCGGAGGAGTTGTCCGTCCTGGCATCCTTCGTCGCTCGTACCGCACCGAGAGCTGCCAAGGACGTGTCGATGGCAGGTCTTGCTGGAACCGTCGGGATGCTCGCCGAGGCGTGCGGTACCGGAGCCGTCCTCGACGTGGCTGCCGTACCGAAACCCGACGCCTCGTCCATGGGTGAATGGATCACGTGTTTTCCAGGGTTCGCGATGATCACCGCGGACCGTCCCGATGCGCAACTCGCTCGATCGGGGCCTGCAGTATCCGCACGATGCGGAGAACTTACCGACATTCCGGGCGTCGCACTACGGTGGCCCGACGGAATAACCACGAGCGCGGTAACCACTACCGTGACCGGATTGGGAGAAGCATGAACGCCGTCACCATTTCCGTTGCTGCAGCCGAATTCGGCCGCGACATGGAACAGGGATACAACACGATAGCTGCGTTGCTCGAGGAGGCACGAAACCGCGGCAGCCAACTGCTGGTGCTGCCGGAGGCATGCCTCGGTGGCTACCTGCCGAGCCTCGGCGGCGGGGACGAGTCCGCGGAAGCTCGGCAGCGCAGGCTCGACAGCCTGCCGCCCGCACTGGAGCTCGACGGTCCGGAGCTGAAGCGAGTCATCGACATGGCAGGCGACACCGTCATCACACTCGGATTCTGCGAGAAGGACGGTGACACCCGTTACAACGCGGCCGTCACGCTACACGGCGGCGGAATTCTGGGCTCGTATCGCAAAGTGCATCAGCCGCTCGGGGAGAACCTCTGCTACGACGCGGGTGACACGTACGAAGCGTTCGACACACCGGTCGGCAGAATGGGAATGCAGATCTGCTACGACAAGGGCTTCCCCGAAGCTGCACGCGAACTCGCACTCGACGGGGCCGAGATCATCACGTCGATCTCGGCCTGGCCCACCGCGCGGACCGCGACCGTCGAGAACATGGAAGACGATCGCTGGAAGCAGCGATTCGACATCTACGATCGTGCGCGTGCACTGGAGAATCAAGTCGTCTGGGTGGCGGCCAATCAGGCCGGAACCTTCGGGTCGCTTCGGTTCGTGTGCAGCGCGAAGATCGTCGGACCGGGCGGGGAGATTCTCGCGGGCACCGGCGTCGAACCCGGGTTGGCAACGGCAACAGTGGATGTCGAAGATCTGATCGGTGCGGCACGCGGAGGCGGAATGTACAACCTGCGTGACCGCCGGCCGTCGGTGTACAAGACGATTACCCGTGCGACGAGCTGGGAGCCGATCCATGCCTGAGATGCGATTCGAAGTACGGTGGCCCGATGGACGCGAACAGTCCTGCTATTCACCATCTCTGGTCATGCACGACTACCTGGAGACGGGCGTCGACTACTCGGTCGACGAGTTCGTGAAGTTGACGTCGGAAGCGTTGACGGTCGCCAGCGATCGGGTGCTGGCGAAGTTCGGGATGCGGTGCACCTCCGCCGCGCAACAGATGGAAGAAATTCACGACGCCAGCGCGGCATACCGCAGCGCCTCGCAGAAGTCCGGTGTCGTTCGTGTGCTGAGTATGTCGGGAGCCGAGCTGCTATGACCGAGAATCATGTGGTTGTCGTGATCGGCGGTGGCCAGGCGGGGCTGTCGATCAGTTGGCACCTGACGCAGCGAGGTATCGAACACGTCGTACTCGAGGCCGACACGATCGCGCACGAGTGGAAGGACTCCCGCTGGGACAACTTCACACTCGTGACGCCGAACTGGCAGTGCGCGTTGCCCGGTTTCTCCTACGACGGCGACGATCCCGACGGATTCATGAAACGCGACGAGGTCTACGACTTCGTGCGGCGGTACGCGGGGAGCTTCGATGCGCCGGTCCGCGAGCATGTTTCGGTCACCAATGCCCTCCAAGGCACCGAGGGCGGCTTCGACCTCGAGACCACGGCAGGTCCGATGCATGCAGATCAGATCGTCGTGGCGGTCGGCGGCTATCACATTCCGACGATTCCGCGGTTCGCCGAGAAGCTTCCCAAGGACGTTCTGCAGATCCACTCGTCGCAGTACCGCGGGTCGCATCAATTCCCCAGCGGTGAGGTCCTCGTCGTCGGCACCGGGCAGTCGGGCGCTCAGATCGCCGAGGATCTGCATGTCGAAGGAAGGAGCGTTCATTTGGTCGCAGGTACCGCTCCCCGCGTCGCGCGGTTCTATCGAGGCCGTGACTGTGTCGCGTGGCTGCACGACATGGGTGTCTACGATGTCTCCATCGAGGATCAACCCGGTGGCGTCGGAAAACGCGAGAACACGAACCACTACGTGACAGGTCGCGACGGTGGGCGTGACATCGACCTGCGCGTATTTGCTACCGAAGGTATGCGGCTGTACGGACGCCTGCTGGGCGTCGAGGACGGTGTTCTGCAGTTCGCGCCCACGCTGGAGGCATCCCTCGATGCAGCCGATGCGGTCGCCGAGTCCATCAAGGACAACATCGACGCCTACATCGCGCGTGAGGGGATCACCGCGCCGACCGAGGAACGATACGTACCGGTGTGGAGGCCCGAGGTCGAGACCACCGAACTCGATCTCGCAGCCGCCGACATTGCAGCCGTGGTCTGGTCGGTCGGATTCCGCACCGACTATTCGTGGCTGAAGGTCGGTGCCTTCGACGGTGAGGGTCATCCGACGCACAATCGCGGCGTCACCTCGGTGTCCGGGCTCTACTTCCTCGGGCTCCCGTGGCAGCACACGTGGGGTTCGGGTCGTTTCGCCTCCGTTGCTCGCGACGCTGAATTCCTCGCCGAGCAGATCGGTTTGGAGATCAGCGCGGCGCAGCCGCAACGGGTAGTGGTCTAGGCGTGGCACCCATTCGGATAGGCGCTCTGGCAGCACATTTCGGTCGTGATATCGATCGTGCGATACTCAAGATCACCACGATCATCGGGAGCGCTCGACGCGATGGTCTCGACCTCCTCGTGCTGCCGGACGCCTCCCTGGGTGGGTACATCGACAGTCTTCGCAATCCCGACGTGTCCGAGCTGCCGCCGCCCCTCGACATAGACGGCCCCGAACTGGCCGCGATCATCGCTGCTGCAGGCGAGCTGACCGTCTGTATCGGCTACACAGAGCTGAAGGACGGACTGCGCTACAACGCAGCTGCCTGCGTGAGCGGCGACGGGGTTCTGGGAAGCCACCGCAAGGTCCATCAACCTCTCGGGGAGTCGCTGGCATACGCGGCGGGAAATCGGTTCGACGCCTTCGATACTCCGGTGGGCCGCATGGGGATGCTGATCGACTACGACAAGACCTTTCCCGAATCGGCACGGACGCTTGCCCTGGACGGTGCTCGCATCATCGCGGCGCTGTCGGCGTGGCCGGCCAGCGTCACGGACCGGGCATCGAATCTGTCGAACGATCGTCAGTCCAGGTTGTTCGATCTCTACGATGCCGCCCGAGCCGCGGAGAACCAGGTGGTGCTGGTCTCGTCCAACCAGACCGGGGTCATGGGCTCGCTGCGGTTCCTCGGCCAGGCGAAGATAGTCGGACCCGGCGGTGACGTCCTGGCGAAAACCTGGGCCAAGGGCGGACTCGCGGTGTGCGACATCGACGTCGATGCCGAGGTGGACCGCGCCAGGCGCGTGCTGTATCACCTCGAAGAGCGCCGCGTGGACACCTATCCGAACCTTCTGGACGAGAAGGGGTCGTAGTGAAAATTGCACCAGGAGTGCAGCGAAGCGGAATGACCCGAATAGCACTGCTGACATATTCGTCCAAGCCGAGGGGCGGGGTGGTGCATACGTTGCATTTGGCGGAGGCGCTGGCTCGGGCCGGCGCGGATGTCACCGTCGTCTCCCTCGGTCGAGGTGGGGACAGTGCGTTCTTCCGCCCGGTAGATCCATCGGTCACCGTCTCGATGGTGCCGTTCGAGGCGCGGGACGACGAGAGTGTCGGGGCGCGGATTCTGAGGTCGATCGAGGTTCTCGGACAGTCCTTCTCGCATGCGGACTTCGACATCGTGCACGCTCAGGACTGCATCTCGGCCAACGCGGTCGGGAGGTGCGTCCGGACGATCCACCATCTGGACACATTCACCACGCCTGCTCTCGCGGCGTGTCACGAACGGGCCATCACCGAACCGTACGCGCGTATCTGTGTGTCGGATGCGGTGGCGGAGGAGGTGCGCCAGGGTTGGGGGTTCTTCCCGACGGTGATCCCGAACGGGGTCGAGTCGGCGAGGTTCGAACAGGCTGCTGCATCAGGGGATTCGCAGTGGCGGGACCAGCTCGGGCGCTATGTGTTGGCGGTCGGGGGTATCGAGCCGCGCAAGGGTTCGTTGGATCTCCTCGAAGCGTTCGCGCTACTGAAGCGTCCCGAATTGTCTCTCGTGTTCGCGGGTGGTGAGACGTTGTTCGACTACCGCACCTATCGCGCGGAATTCGATTCACGTGCAGCAGAACTCGGCATCGAGCCGATCGTCCTCGGCACCGTCGACAACGATCAGTTGCCATTTCTCGTAGCGCAAGCGTCCGTACTGCCGTTCTTCTCGACGAAGGAAGGATTCGGGCTGGCCGCGATGGAGGCACTCGCGGCGGGGACGCCCGTCGTCGCGCGGGATCTACCGGTGTTGCGTGAAGTATTCTCCAGTGCAGTTGTATACGCCGCCGAGCCGAAGTCGATGGCCGAAAAGCTGGCCGAGGCGATCGACTCGGGGCACGACGCGGAGGTAGGTAGAGCGCTCGCCCGCAGTCTCACGTGGGACGAATCTGCGCGCCGCCACGTGGAGTTCTACTCGTCCTTGGACCGGGACTGCTGATCCCGCTTGTTGCGGCGCAGGGCATACGGTTTCAGCTTGTGGAATCCGCGGACCCGGAGTGACCTGAGCGACTTGAGATAGAACTCGGAATCGTCGCGCAGTGCCTCGGACATCGTGGCGTCCAACAGTACGGTTCCAGGGTGGGCCGAACTGGTCAGTCGTGCAGCCATATTGACCACCGAGCCGTACAGATCGCCGTATCGTGCGAGGACCGGCCCCCACGCGATCCCGACACGCAACTCCGGCATGTCCTCCTTGGCCGCGAACGCGTCCTGCAGATCCAAACCGATGTGTGCGGCGTCCTCGGGTGTCTGTGCGCTGAACATGACTTCGTCACCGACGTTCTTGATGACCGAACCACGCCCGCGCGCGATGATGTCGGATGCCACGGACTCGAACTCCTCGAGTAGCTCGGTGAGTTCCTCGATCGCAAGCCTGCGGGTGAGGCTGGTGTAGCCGACCATGTCGGCGAATCCCACTGCCAGCGTCCGGCTGGTGGTCTCGTCCCCCGGATCGGCGATGGATCGTCCGGCCGTGGCTGCGAGGTGCCGTCTCCAGGTGTAGGACTGCAGTGCTTCGAGGGTCGGCACTGTCTGCGCCGCAACCTCTCTGGCGTCCCGACGGATGGCGTCGAGATCGGCCGGATCGGCACCCTCGGTCACTCGATCGTGGATATGACTGTTCACCACCCCGACCTGCCACTCGGTGAGGCGTGACATCGTCTGGCCCAGCGTTCGGGCGATGGCCACCTCCATGTCCGAGCGAATCACGTTCTGCTCGGTCAGGCCGGTGATCATGCGTAGCGCGTCGAGGTCGGCGTCGGTGTACACGACCGCATCGGGATCGGTGTGCACCGGAAAGCCCATCGCGATCCACAGCCGCACTACCCGCTCCGGAGCGATCCCCGACTTCTCGACGATGTCTTCACGGGTGTACTTGGGTGTCCCTCCCAGGAGATTCTTCTCGATCTCCGCTTGCACAACCGAATGGATCTGATCTTCAGGCATATCCCAGCGTTCTGTCGTAAAAGGATCGGACGTCGTCGATGTAGCTGTCGATCTTTTCGGAAACCCAGCCCTCGGTGGAGATCGGCTCTCCGACGGTGACCTTGACGGTACCGGAGTGCGCGGTGAAGTCTTTCTTCCACATCACGTCTCCGGCATTGTGGATGACGATGGGGACTATCGGAACCCCTGCTTGCATCGCCAGGTGGAAGGCGCCTTTCTTGAACCGGCCCAGCCGCGGCGTCGGCATCCGAGTGCCTTCGGGGGCGATGGCGACCGATATCCCCGAGTGCAATTTCTCGATCGCCGGCTTCATCGCTTCGCGTGCCTGTGCCGGATCTCCGCGATCGATGTAGGCGACGTCGAAGATCTTGCCGAGAAGGGCGAACCGAGGATCCCGTTCGAGTTCGCGTTTGGCCACAGCAGTGATGTCACGTCGGAGAATCGAGGTGACGATGATGGAATCCGCGGTGCTCTGGTGGTTGAACAGAAACACGGCGGGACGTGCGGACCATGCGTTCTCGGTTCCCGTCACATCGAGCTTGATACCGGCGATCGTCAACGCGATATCCGGCGCGATCGTCGAGGTGATGTTCGCGCCTGTTCGACGGCTTCTCGTCAACAAGCCGAGGCCGAGTCCGAAGCCTGCGCTGGCCAGGACCGATCCCAATGCTGCCGTACTACGGACCGCAGATGTCAGATCGGTTCCACGCTTTGGATTTTCGAGTCTGAGTAGCGGCCAACCGACCTTTGCAGCGTAGCGAGTCAATTCATCGTCTGCGTTCATCGCGACGGGGTGTCCGACCTCGGCCAGGAACGGAGCGTCCTCGCCGCCGTTGGAGTACCCGAAGCATCCGGCGAGATCGACACCCACCCGCTCGGCATGATCGGCGACGGCCGCAGCCTTGCGCGGCCCCCACAACGAATTCCCGACGAGTTCCCCGGTCAACACCCCGTCGACGACGACCGGTGTGGTGCAGAGAAGTTCGTCGAACATGAGGTCTTCCTTGACCGGAACCGCCTGATACGGCGTCGCCGACGTCGCGATCACCAGCCGATGACCGGCATGCCGGTGCGCCTCGACGAGAATGCGGGCCTGCGGATAGATCATCGGCGCAATCTCGTTACGGAACAGCGTGTATGCCTGCTCCATCAGATCGTCTTCACGCCGTCCTTCGAGGCCCTTGACGGCCTTGCCCATGAGATTGTCGACGGGCGAGTTGCGCATCCGCATTTCCACGACGGCACTCGAAATCTCCCACAACTCGTTGACAGTGACGTCGAGGGACTTGAGGCGTTCGAGAAACACAGCTTTCGCTGAGAAGCCGTTGATCAGCGTGCCGTCGAGATCGAAGTAGGCGACGGTGTCGGGTCCGGTCGGCGCGTCGGCGATCGCCTGCAGCTGGTGGGCCAGATCGATCATCAGGCGTCGTCCTCCCGTTTGTCGGTGCCCGTGATGCTGCTGGGTACGGTCAGTGGATCGACCTCGTCGAGAGTGCGGTGTGCCATGTCGCGAATCGCACGGGCCTTCCGTGCCCATTCGTTGATCTCGTGCGCGAAGTCGCGTCGGCGCTGGGCAAGGTTCTCGCTTCCCGGATCGACCAAGTTCCGATTCTCGGCCAATTGCAGTGCAGTGTCGAACAATTCACCCGATATCGCTTCGCTGTGATCCAGCTGTTGACGAAGGCGCCGTGCCTGTCCTGCGCCGAGGCACTGGGTGATGAAGGTCGGCTTGTCGAACTCCGAGTCCATGGGTTGCAGCATGAGCTGATCGGCCACGACCTGGTACGCCTCCAGAATTGGCTGAAGGACGCGGTGTGCCAGGTGCAGTTCCTGTGCCTCCAGTGTGCTGATTGCGTACTCCGGATCGACGAGATTGGTTCGCCACTCGGGATCGATGAGGGTGACCTCGGCTTCGAGGCGTGCACCGAAGTCCTTCTTGTCACCGAAGAAGAACTCGAATTTGAGCAGGTCGCGAAGCTTCAGCGCAGAGCGCCACATCGATACCGTCGTCGAGGGGCTCGTCTGGCCCTCGTCCGGCAGCACGACGAGCTCACCGATCGCTCGGAGCACGAAGTAGTGGATTGCGTTGTTGCGGAAGAATGCAGCAACCAGGTGTTTGTCCTGCGCGAGGTAGAAGACCGGTTCGGGCCCGCCGTCGAAACGTTTGACGACCCCGGCGTTGACCTGCGCGACGACCGCCGATCGAACGACGTCTACCTCGCTGATGTCGACGCCGCCCGCAGTCGGCAGGCCTCGTTTGATGATGTATTCCGCGAGCGGCGAGATGATCGCCCACATCTCGTGGACGTTCAGCGCGCGGTCCTCGATTCCGAGCAGAGCCATCGTGACGAGAGCGGCAGGGGTCACCGGAGTCGTGTTGTTGATGGCATGCGAGACGGTGAGGGCGATCTTCTGAACGGCGACTCGTTTGTCCTCGTTCTCCGCCAGGATCGACTTGACCGAGATCGGTTCACCGAATGTCAGGTACACGTTGCCGCGCAGTTTGCCCTGCGCGCGGATGTACCCCAAGGCCATGCGAATTCCCTCGGCCTGCTTCTGGGCGCCGTGCGATTCGGCGGCCATGGCACCGACTTCGTACAGGCGGTCATAGGTGATGGAGGTCGGCACCAGGTACACGTCGTCGGCGTCGCTGTTCTCCAACGCGTCGACG
Source organism: Rhodococcus sp. FG69 (assembly GCF_057808915.1). Classification (NCBI taxonomy): domain Bacteria; kingdom Bacillati; phylum Actinomycetota; class Actinomycetes; order Mycobacteriales; family Nocardiaceae; genus Rhodococcus; species Rhodococcus sp. FG69. The sequence continues at coordinate 286,114 of NZ_JBMDIX010000001.1, forward strand.
AGGTAGGTCAGCAGACCGAAGCGCGGTGGGCGAAGCTTCCCGGTGCGGCTGCGCCCGCCTTCGATATACCACTCGAGGTTGAACCGCTTGCTCAGCAGGAAGCTCATGTACTGCCGCAACGTCCACTTGTAGATCTCGTCGGAGAACTTGCGTTGGATCAGCACGACGCCGCTGCGCTTCGCGATCGGGCCGAGGGGCCAGAAGCCGACGTTGATTCCGCCCATCACGTGGTTGAGCGGGAGCCCCTCGGTCAGCAGCGCCGGTCGCAGCACGAGCGGGTCCAGGTAGGAGCGGTGGTTAGGAAGGAAGACCAGCGGATGCTTCTTGTTGAGCTCGCGGACCCGCTGCAGCTTGGTCCGGTCGACATCGACCTTGTAGGCGCGGGAGAAGTAGGCACCGAGGGTCCCCCACATCTCGACCGCACGCCGGGTTTCCGTCGCGACCATCTCGTTCAGAATGCCGTGGACGCGCCGCTCGACCTCGGCGACATCCTCGCCCACGTCAGCTGCGAGGTCGGCCATGCCGTCGTGGAACTTCTTCTGCTCCGTCATGTCCTCGACGACGAAACGGGGAATCTTGTATTCGGAGCCGATGACGTCGCGCTCCGCCCGATCGAGAGCCAGGGTGGCCTGGCGCCGGATGAACGAGGACAGGGACGTGCCCCCGGCCTTGTCGAACCGGCTCGCAAGATCGTGCAGGGTCGCGGGCTCGCCGACGAGCACCGCCGAGTGATCGGGATCGTCGCCCTGTACCCAGCGCTGCCACGCCTTGGTCGGAAGCGAGTTCCCGCGGGGCGCAAATGCGCGACGAAGAATTCCGCCCCGCCTCTTCTCCGAGAGCGTCACGCGAAGCGGGATCAGTAGTGGATCCTCGGCAATTCCCCGAACCGTTTCGGCGACCTCGTGTGCCGCTTCACCGGACAGGACCACCGACGGCGGCCGCTGCTCGCCGTCGGGGGTAATGGAGTCGATCCATTGATTCAGTGCCTGGATTTCGAGTGTCGACGTAGCGTCGAGCAAGTACACCTGTTGCCCGTCGGCTGTCTTCTGTTCACCCGTATCGACGTGGTACATCGAGACCCCTCCATTCGAGTACCGCAAGCGGGTACTCGGCCAGGTTACGGGGGTGCAGCCGTCGACATGTCAGTTTCACGGTTGCCGTCTCGGCAGCAGTAGTCGGCGCCAGCCCGCGTACGTCTGGCGGGCAGGTTCGGCGGGACCCCGACAGGTTCGTGAAGTGGCGAGCACACGTGGTTCGAAATCCCTAGGGGACAGCAGGGCCGCGTCCACGATCGAATGTCGGTGACAGGTGTGGGACAGTATTCGCAAACACTTTCGAGAGAGGGCAGCTACCGATGCCACCGCGTAGAAGATCGACTGCGAACGAATCACTGACGAGCGAGAATCTCGCGACGCTGGCCACCGCCCTCGCCGAAGGCCGCCGGGCCACCGTGTACCTGATCGAGCCGACGCCCAGTCTCGGGCTCCCGGCGGGCACATCGGCGAAGGTCGTCTCGATCGACGGAACCACGGTGACCATCAGCCCGAAGGGCGTCAACGACGAGCTGCCCTTCGAAGCGGAGGAACTCCGTATCACCCGAAATTCGCCCAGTGGGACAGCGGCGAAGCCGGCGGCGACATCGGTAGCGAAGCCCGCTGCGAAGTCGGACATCGCGGAGTGGACGGAACCGGCTCCCAAGCCGGCGTCTCCCAAGTCCGCCCCGAAAACATCGGTGGCGTCCAAAGCAGTGGCGTCCAAGGCGGTGGTGTCGAGTTCGGGGGTCTCGGGCACGGCGCCGTCGAAGGCGACAGCGTCGGGAACTCGGAAGGGCAAGAAGGGGCCCGAGAGCGTCAGCGTCACCATCCACGCCGGAGCCGACAACGACTGGTCCGTGACGGTCACTCACGGCGCGCGTCGGCCGGGCAAGGCGCAACCTGTCTCGCCGGAATCGGTTTCTCGGGCGGTTCGGGAACTGGGCGACGATTCAGCCCGCGACGCCGTGGAAGCAGTCATTTCCCATGCCAGGGAAGAAGCTGCATCGCGAGTGGCCGAGTTGAGTCGTCAACTCGAGGAGGCGCGGTCGACTTTGGCGGCGTTGGAGTCCGAACGCTGACTGCGTCTCATCGTACGAAACGGACACGAATCGGCACGCACTCGTCCATTGGTGGTACTTGTTGCTAGGGTTCTGCGGACACCGCTGGAGAGGGAATACATGTTGAAGAAGTTCATGCTCGTCGCCGTGGCGGCAGCCGCTCTTGCTGCAAGCTTCGGCGTCGGGACCGCATCTGCTGCGGCTCCGGCGGTACTGGGGGGTGGTTCCGGAATCATCGTGAACAACGCTGCCGAGTGCACTCTGACGACCATCGGCAACGACCGTGAAGGCCGCCTCGTCGGTCTCACCGCTGGTCATTGTGGTGGCGCAGGGGCAACTGTCGTGCCGGAGTACGACCCGTCGGCTGGAGTCGTCGGACGCATCGCGTTCTCCAACCCGGAGTACGACTACGCAGTCATCGAGTTCGATCGGGCAAAGGTCATTCCGGTCAACCGCATCGGGAACGTGACCATCTCGCAGATCGGTCCGCCCGCGACGTTCCCGAACATCGTGTGCAAGGAAGGCCGCACCACCGGCAACACCTGTGGTGTCGCGTACGGCGACATCCTGCAGTCGCAGGAGACGTGGTCGCAGTTGTGCGTCGTCGAAGGTGATTCGGGTAGCCCGGTCGTCGTCGGCTCCACTCTGGTCGGCATGGTCAATGCATACCTCGGCGTCGCGTGCTTCGGCCCTCAGGTCGGAACCAACATCGACGCAATCCTGCGACACATCGATGCTGGTAACGCTGTAGGAGCTGGGTTCGTACCGATCCCGTAGCTTTTCTGCCCGCCTTCGGCGGATCAATGTGCCACCGCGTCAGTTCGATTGACACGGTGGCACATTCGTATCCGGAGGTAGCACTGGCTGTCATCCCGGTGTTCTCGTGTGTAACGGGCGCCACAAACAATTGCGCACTCCAGCGCAACCTTCCTAGGCTGCACAGCACTGCGCGCGGTGTGTCGCGTGTGGTGCATAGGGGGGAACACACATGACACTGCTTGCGATGACTCCTGTCCAGGAGATGGAAAGACCGTACGCGAAACGTTGGGCCGCGCTGGGGGTGCTGTGCCTGAGTTTGCTGGTCGTCGTCATGGCGAACACATCGTTGCTGGTCGCCGCGCCTGCAATGACGTTGGATCTGAATCTGTCCAGCAGTGACCTGCAGTGGATCATCGACGGCTACACCGTGCCGTATGCGGCATTGATGTTGCTGTTCGGGGTGATCGGGGACAAGTACTCTCGTCGCGGCGCGCTGTTACTCGGCCTGCTGATATTCACTGCAGGCTCGGTTGCGGGTGCGTTGACCGACGCCACGGTCGGGGTGATCCTTGCTCGAGTAGTGATGGGCGTCGCCGCCGCGATCGTCATGCCCGCTACGTTGTCGCTTCTCGTCGCGACGTTCCCCAAGCGCGAACGCGCAACCGCCGTCACCATCTGGGCGGCTACCTCGGGCTTGGCTATCGCGATGGGTCCGCTACTCGCCGGTTGGCTACTCGAAAGCTATTGGTGGGGTTCGAGTTTTCTCATCAACGTTCCGATCACGGTGTTCGCTATCGTTGCCGCGATCGCGTTGGTGCCCCCGTCTCGGGCGGTGGATCCCGGTAGAGTCGACTGGCTCGGTGGCTTGCTGTCGGTGCTTGCGGTATCGACGGTCGTCTACGCGATCATCGAGGGAATGCACTTCGGATGGAGTGTCGGGCCAACGTACTTCGCTGTCGTCGGCCTGTTGAGCATCGGCGCGTTCATCGCGTGGGAGTTGCGGCATCCCAACCCACTTCTCGACGTTCGCGTCTTCCGTTCGCGGATGCTCAGCGGTGCAGTGTTGGCTGTGTTGCTGTTCTTCCTCGTCACTTTCGGTGTCATTTACTATGTGGCGCAGTATCTTCAGTTCGTGCTGGACTTCGGTCCGGTGTCGACGGGAGTGCACCTGCTACCCCTCGCCGGCGCCGTGTTCGTGGGATCCGGCATCACCCAGTGGCTGACGCCCAAAGTCGGCATGAAGTACACCGTTACCGCGGGCATGGTCGTCGGGACGCTCTCGGTGGTGTCCATGCTCGGAATCGACACCACTGCAACATATATGGACTTCGTACCCGTACTCGCGCTTCTCGGAATCGGCATCGGGCTCAGCGTGTCACCGTGTACCGATGCCATCATGGCCGAATTTCCGGACAACAAGCTGGGCGTAGCCGGTGGACTGAACGACACCGCTCTCGAACTTGGCGGCTCACTCGGAATCGCAATCCTCGGATCCGTCCTCGCGACGACCTACCGCGGCGGCATCGTCGATTTCTTGGCTGGTTTCCCCGGCAAGGGACCGGACGGTCAGCCGACAGCGCAGGCGGCGCAGGCAATCGAGGCGTCAGGTGACTCGGTTGCGGGAGCCGTCATCGTCGCAGACATCATGCGGGAGAACCCATTTCTCTCCGGCTACGCAGACAACTTGCAGGCCAATGCGATCAGCTCGTTCGTCGGTGCTGTCACGCACACCTCGCTGATCGCTACCGTCGTCTTCGCGCTGGGTGCGGTGATCGTCGGAATTCTGCTCCCCGCTCCGACCAGGCGAGCGACGCCGGCGCTCTCCGTCGTGCCGGCGGCCTTCGCGGAGAACGAACCAGCGCCGGCTGGGCCAGCGACCGTCGGGTTCGACCGGAAGGCCGCTCGGGAAGTGGCCGAGCTCGAGCATCTCCTCGAGCAGCCGTCGGCCCCGAAGCATGCGCTCATCGTGCCCGACAAGCCGGTCGTCGCCAAGCATTTGAATATCGAAACTGGGCCTGCTGCAATATTTTTGGCTGAAGACGAAATCGCCCGACCCAGCATCTACCAGCTGGCGGCAAAGGTGTTCGAGGTTCAGGCTGCCGCCGTAGAAGAGGCGGCGCTGGAAGAGTCCGGCCACCTGAATATCCACCAGCTTGCTCTCGCCGACATCGCCCGAAAGCGTCGAGAATCGGCAGAGGAGGAACTCGACGCTGCACTCGATCTCGCCGAACTACCCGTCATGCGGCGTGCACCCAAACCCGTCAGCCGGTCGAGCCAGGTGAACTTCTACGAGTACGGCGACTCGGTCTACCGTAGGCGCGCCGAGCTCGAGGAGCGGTCGAGCTCGGTCTGGGCGATGCCGCTGTAGTTTCGGGCGCGCGCCCGGACCGCTTGAATGGACCTTTGCAGCCATCTGATCGTATGGATGGACCATTCAAGCGATCCCGGGGGTCGGCAGCACCCGCCTAGATCAGCACCGCACCCTCCGACGCCGACCCGACGAGCTTGGCGTACTTGGCCAACACTCCGCGGGTGTAGCGGGGCGGGAGTGGAGCCCAACCCTGCTTGCGTGCTTCGAGTTCCGCGTCGTCGACGAGCAGGTCGAGTGTTCCCTGGCCGACGTCGAGGCGGATCTGGTCGCCGTCGCGCACGAAGGCGACGGGGCCGGCGTCGACGGCTTCGGGTGCCACGTGCCCGACGCACAGGCCGGTGGTGCCTCCCGAGAAGCGTCCGTCGGTGAGGAGCAGAACGTCCTTGCCCAGGCCTGCGCCCTTGATCGCACCGGTGATGGCCAGCATCTCACGCATGCCCGGTCCACCTTTGGGGCCCTCGTAGCGAATGACGACCACGTCGCCTGCGGCGATGGTGCCATCCTCCAGTGCGTCCATCGCTGCACGTTCGCGTTCGAAGACCCGTGCAGTGCCTACGAATACGTCGGAATCGAAGCCGGCGGACTTCACGACGGCTCCACCTGGTGCAAGTGAGCCCTTGAGGATCGTGATGCCTCCCGTCGGGTGAATCGGTTCGCTCATCGCGCGTAGAACCTTGCCATCCGGATCGGGCGGGGCGATGTGAGCGAGGTTCTCGGCGACGGTCTTTCCGGTGACGGTCAGGCAATCGCCGTGCATGAGCCCGGCGTCGAGCAGCGCCTTCATGACGACCGGTACTCCGCCGATGGCGTCGACGTCGGTCATGACGTGCTTGCCGAACGGTTTGACGTCAGCGAGGTGGGGAACTTTGGAGCCGATGCGGGTGAAGTCGTCGAGCGTCAGTTCCACCTCTGCTTCATGTGCGATGGCAAGCAGGTGTAGAACCGCGTTGGTCGAGCCGCCGAAGGCCATGACGACCGCGATGGCGTTCTCGAATGCTTCCTTCGTCATGATGTCGCGAGCGGTGATGCCGCGACGCAGCAGCTCCACCACTGCTTCGCCGCTCGCGTGTGCGAACTGATCTCGTCGACGGTCGGGTGCCGGCGGAGACGCGCTGCCGGGCAAAGACATACCGAGTGCCTCGGCTGCGCTGGCCATCGTGTTCGCGGTGTACATCCCGCCACAGGCGCCTTCGCCGGGGCAGATTGCACGTTCGATGGTGTCGACGTCTTCGCGTGACATCAAGCCACGTGAACATGCGCCCACCGCCTCGAACGCGTCGATGATGGTGACCTGGTGCTCGCTGCCGTCGGACAGGGTTGCGAAACCGGGCAGCGTCGAACCGGCGTACAGGAAGACACTCGCCAAGTTGAGCCGAGCCGCGGCCATCAGCATTCCGGGAAGGGACTTGTCGCAGCCCGCGAGAAGCACTGATCCGTCGAGGCGTTCGGCGCTGACGACGGTTTCGACGCTGTCGGCGATGACCTCACGTGAGACCAACGAGAAGTGCATTCCTTCGTGGCCCATCGAGATGCCGTCGGACACCGAAATGGTGCCGAACTCGAGCGGGAAGCCGCCGGCTGCATGGACCCCTACCTTCACGGCCTTGGCGAGGCGTTCGAGAGACAGGTTGCACGGGGTGATCTCGTTCCACGACGATGCAACGCCGATCTGCGACTTCGACCAATCTTCGTCGCCCATTCCGACGGCTCGCAGCATGCCTCGGGCCGCGGTCTTTTCCAACCCGTCGGTGACATCGCGGCTCCGTGGCTTGATGTCCGGTGAATCGTTCTCGGTCGACATGACACTCCTGACCTGTACTTCGATAGCGGGGCTAGGTGACAAGCCTAAACCTGCTCGTGAGTACAGATCGCCGGGGAGGACGCGAGGCAGTGCTCTACATATCCTCCACACAGACGATGAAGTTTCGTTCGTCGTAGGAGAACCCGCTGGTCGCATCGGATGCGCAGTCGTTCACTTCAGTCGTGCCTTCCAATATCTCGACAACTCTGACGGTGTCGAAGCCCGGTGAGCTGCACTCGACGCGTTCTGGGTCATCGGCGACTGGGAAGTCCATGCATCCACCGACTACCCAGTCGACGTCGAGACACAATGCACCCTGTTCGACGTCGTCGAAGGTCTCGTAGTAGTACTGGTCCACGTCCGACACGCACTCGGCGTTGGTCGGTGCTTTGCCGACGACCTTGTAATTGGAGTCGGGACTACCGCACGTCGCGTTGTCGATCGTTGCTGCCGTCATCGTGCCACCGAGTTCGACGCATTCGCCGATCTCCACATCGATGTCGATGTCTACGTCGTCGCCTCCCCGGCCGGACGGTGCGGCGCTCGTAGTGGTCTGGGCGGTGCTCGACGAGGAGGTCACGACGTCGTCGGAAGCTGGAATTGCGCGCGGAGTGACGTCGGAACTGCAGCCCGCGAGCAGAAGGGCGCTGCAGGCCATCACGGTGAGCGCTGCGCCGCGGAGCGTGCGATAGAGGGGGGTCACGATCGGTCCTTTGATCTTCGGGAGTCTTCAACAAAATGGGAGCCCAGTAAAAATATCCCTTCTGCGCCGATTTCGGGGGGTGAAAGATATTCCATCCAACCCGTGGTCGGTCAGGCAGTATTGACGTCGTGGACCTACCGATTTCGTGGCCGCTCGCGCCGATGCTCGCCAAAGCAGCCAAGATCGTGCCCGCTCAACCGTCCGACGGACCGCCGCAGTGGTCGTACGAACCCAAATGGGACGGATTTCGAGCAATTGTCTTTCGCGACGGCGACGAGGTGATTCTCGGCTCCCGCGGCGGCAAGGACCTGGCCCGCTACTTCCCGGAGCTGGTCGAATCCATACGCCGAGAGCTGCCGGAGCGGGTCGTCGTCGATGGTGAGATCGTCGTTCCGCGTGAGATCGACGGTCGGACTCGGCTCGATTGGGATGCTCTGTCGGAGCGAATTCACCCCGCCGACTCTCGTGTACAGATGCTGGCCGAGAAGACACCGTCGATGTTCGTCGGCTTCGACTTGTTGGCCCTCGGGACGAAGGATCTGATGGGTGAGCCGTTCAGCACGCGTCGGGCACAGTTGTTGGAGGTGCTCAGTGGCGGCGACCGCTGCCAGGTGACCAGTACCACCGACGATGCAGCAACCGCGCAGGATTGGTTCGAAAGGTTCGAGGGCGCCGGGCTCGATGGTGTAGTCGCAAAGAAGCTCGACGGTGTGTACCTGCCGAACAAGCGTGAGATGATCAAGATCAAGCACGCACGAACGGCGGATTGCGCCTTGATCGGTTATCGAATTCACAAGTCCGGCAATGGAATAGGGTCACTTCTTCTCGGTCTGTACGACGGTGACGAACTCAGGATGATCGGAGGGGCCTCGGCCTTCACCGACAAGCGTCGAGTGGAAATCCTCGAGGAGCTGCAACCGCTTCGCACCGGTGAAGAGCCGAAGTCGGCGGAGGCCAATCGGTGGACATCGAACGAGGATCGCAGCTGGGTTCCGCTGCGCGTCGAACGCGTCGTCGAAGTCGCCTACGACCAGATGGAAGGTGAACGGCTCCGTCACGCAGCACGATTCCTGCGGTGGCGTCCGGACCGTGATCCGAAGTCCTGCACATACGAGCAACTCGAAGTCCCCGTCAGCTACGACGTCGCTGATGTCATTGCCGGAGGCATCTAGATGGCCGGGAAGACGCCGCCGGCGTTCGTGGATGCCGGCGGGCGCGAGGTGCGGGTCTCGAGTCCGGACCGCATCATCTACGAAGCCACCGACCGGACACCGCAGATCACCAAGTTGCAGGTCTGCGAGTTCTACGCAGCCATCGGTGAACCGCTGATGCGGGCGATCGGCGAACGTCCGACCGCCATGGAACGGTGGCCGGACGGCTACCGGGACGGAATGCGACTTGCGGTGGGGCCGCAGGACAAGGAGGGCGACGGCTTCTATCAGAAGCGCCTGCCCAAGGGGGCTCCCGACTGGATCGAGACGGTCAAGATCGCCTTTCCGAGCAAGCGAACCGCAGACGAGCTGTGCCCGAGTGAATCCGCTGCCGCGGTGTGGGCTGCGCAGATGGGCACCCTGACGTTCCATCCGTGGCCTGTGCGCCGGCCGGACGTCGACCATCCCGACGAACTCCGACTCGACCTCGACCCCCAGCCTGGAACTTCGTTTGCAGACGCTCAGCGGGTGGCGGAGGTGACTCGCGAGCTGTTGGAGGAGTTGGGTCTTCGTGGGTACCCCAAGACGAGTGGGAACCGGGGGATTCACATCTACGTCCGGATCGAACCCGACTACACGTTCGAGCAAGTGCGGCACGCAGCCATCGGGCTCGGCCGTGAACTGGAGCGTCGAGACGACGGCGTCACGACCGCATGGTGGAAAGAAGAACGCGGAGAACGCATCTTCCTGGACTACAACCAGAACAACCGTGACCGCACCATCGCGAGTGCCTGGAGCTTGCGGGCCAGGCCGGGTGCGCCGGTGAGTACGCCGATGACGTGGTCGCAACTGGCGTCCGTCACCGATCCCCGAGACTTCAATCTGGTGACCGTGGCGGATCATCTCGCGGACGGGGACCCGTGGGAGGACATGGATGCCTCGGCTTATTCGCTCGACCCGCTGCTGACCCTGTGGGAAACCCTGCCTGGCGGGGAACTCAATTTTCCACCCGACTACCCCAAGATGCCCGGTGAGCCGCCTCGTGTTCAGCCGTCGAAGAAGGTTGCCGAGCATTGGGACGAGCAGGGAAATCGGGTGGAGTAGCCGCACCGGGCCGCACCGGGGGCCGCCGCATCACACCCGGTACGCCTCCAACTCTCGGATGAGCGACGCGGCGTCGTACGGTCCGGTGTGCCGGATCAGATTTCGGTCACCGAGGCCGAGGTAGAACGTCGGGGTTCCGTCTACGTCACTGGACGCGGCATCGAGTTCGTCGTCTTCGACCCGCACCACGTAGTCGCCGGTGCGGAGATCCTCCTCGAACCGTTCCACGTCGAGTCCGAGTTCTTGCGCGTAGCCGTCGATGTCGTCGGGTTCGAGTGCGTCGCTGTGTGCGAACAGCACATCGGCCATCTCCCAGAACTTGCCCTGAGCGGCTGCTGCTTCGCTGGCGTGCGCCGCGTATCGCGCATGCGGATGGTAGTCGTCGAGAGGCAGGTGCCGGAACACGTAGCGAACGTCGTCACCGAAGTGCATCCGAACCTCTCGGATGCTGCCGGTTGCTTTGCTGCAGAACGGGCATTCGAAGTCGCCGTACTCGACGATCGTCAGGGGCGCGTCCACCGGCCCGCGGATGTGATCGCGTTTCGGGTCGACCGGACGCAGGATGCGGTGCGACGTCTCCTGCCGCGGCGGATGAATGTGTGCGTCGATCCGGAACAGCAGCCATCCGAGTGCCGCCGCGATCACCGATGCGGCGAGCACGCCGACACGTGCCTCGTCGGCGAGCAGTTCGTCGTCGAGGGCGAGGTCGACGATGAACAGTGAGATCGTGAAGCCGATCCCCGACAGTGCGGCACCACCGGCGATGTGTGAGAGGGTCAACCCAGGGGCCAGTGCCGACGGCTTCATCCTGGCGAACAGTGCTGCAGCGCCGGTGATTCCGACGAGCTTTCCCAGCACGAGGCCGACGATGATGCCCCACGTCAGGGGTGAGGTGGCCGACGCCCGGAGCGTCTCACCGCTCAATACGACGCCCGCGTTGGCGAGCGCGAAGATCGGCACGATGATGAATGCCGTGTACGGCTGGTAAAGCCGCATCAGGCGCTCGTTGACCGACACTGCTTGGTCGAGTCCGAGTCTGGCGGCTCGCGCGTATTCGGGATTGGGCGATTGTCGGAACGCGCGAGTGAGGTCCGAGGCGCGTTCGACTTCGCTTCGCCGTGGTGGGTACACCGGGAGGATCAGTGCGATCATGACACCTGCCAGCGTCGGGTGGACGCCGGATTCGTAGAAGGCCACCCACGTCGCGATCGCGACGACGAAGTATCCGATGCCGCGCCAGACTTCGAGTCGTCGGAGCAGGGCGATGACTGCCAGTCCGACGAATGCCAGTGCAAGAGGTAAGATTTCGAGCTTGTCGGTGTAGAAGAACGCGATGATCGCCAATGCCCCCACATCGTCGGCGACCGCAAGCGTCAGCAGGAAGATGCGCAATCGTGCTGCCTTCTTCGGCCCGACCACTGCCAGGGCGCCGAGAACGAATGCGGTATCGGTCGAGATGACGACGCCCCATGCGCCGGACGCCTCGCCGGAGGGGTTGAGTGCCAGGAACAGCAGCGCAGGAATCGCGAGCCCGGCGAGGGCGGCGACGATGGGGATGCTGGCTCTGGAGCGATCGGTGAGTTCGCCCATCGCGAACTCACGCTTGACCTCCAGGCCGACGACGAAGAAGAACAGGGCCATGAGTCCGTCGTTGACCCAGTGTGCAAGGTCGAGTGAGATTCCGTGGTTGCCGACGGAGATCGACAGTTCCGTGTGCCAGAAGGTCTGATAGGTCTCGCCGAACGGTGAGTTGGCCCAGAGGAGTGCGGCGACAGTGGCCGCGAGTAGGAATCCAGCCGCGAGTGTCTCGCTGTTCCTGGCTCCCCGGGCATCGGTGAGTCGCTGGGCGAACCGCCGAGCCGGCGAGAGAGCGGGCGTCATGTCTGTCATCGTCGAACCGCTCCAGGGATCGTGGTCGTGCTCATGGTGTGAAAATCCCCTCCGGTGGCCCAGTCGCGTGAACTACTCTTGCAGCAGTCCGGGAGCCGCGCACAGGAAGCCAACGCGGTATTGCAGAGATTGCTTCCATCGAAGCTCGTTTGCGTTATGTAATCGTGATGTTTCTGTGACCCACCGAGTAGGGAATGTATGGCGTTGCCGACGTATTCACAGGCAACCATTGATCGTTCTGCTCACTAAGCATCAAATTTCAGGAAGTCGGGATCATGCGTGCCTTGATCTGCCGCAAATGCGGTCAGAAATTGTCCTTCGAGAACTCGCTGTGTCTCAACTGCCACAGTGCTCTCGGCTTCCACCTCCCCTCGCGATCCCTCCTCGTGCTCCCGGGCAAGGCCGACGACGGTACTGCCGAGGTCGAGGTCGACGGCACCGCGTGGAAAGTGTGCGGCAACCTGAGCACGGCGAAGTGCAACTGGCTCGTCGATACCGACGAGGGCGAAGAGCTCTGCGTCTCGTGCAGGCTGACCCACACCCGACCCGCTGACGACGACCTCGATGCGATGACGGCATACGCGGACGCCGAAACCAACAAGCGTCGGGTGGTGCTCGAGCTGACCGAGCTGGGGCTGCCGATCGTCGGACGCGACGAGGATCCCGCGACAGGACTGGCATTCGATCTACTGTCGAGTGCGAACACCCAGGTGATGACCGGCCATGCGGACGGTCTCATCACGTTGGATCTTGCGGAGGGCGACGACGTCCACCGCGAGCAGTTGCGAGTGTCGATGTCCGAGCCGTACCGGACGCTCGTCGGCCATTTCCGGCATGAAATCGGCCACTACTACCAAATGGTTCTCGTCGGGACCGGTGAGAACCGGCCACGCTTCGAGGAGTTGTTCGGCAACCCCGACGACGACTACCAAGCTGCACTCGACCGGCATTACAACGAAGGAGCTCCCGACAACTGGGAGGACGACTACGTCTCGTCGTACGCGACGATGCACCCGGCCGAGGACTGGGCCGAGACGTTCGCGCACTACCTGCACATCAGGGACACGCTCGACACCGCCGCGGCGTTCGGTATGGCGCCTGCAGGCTCGACTCTGGACAGCCCGCTGCCGGGCGACGTCGGCTTCGATCAGATCATCGAATGGTGGCTGCCGCTTTCCTGGGCGCTCAACCAGATCAACCGATCGATGGGGCATCAGGACCTGTATCCGTTCGTGTTGCCGCCGACCGTGCTGGACAAGATGCGGTTCGCTCACCAGCTCATTGCGCCAAGTGCTCTCTGAACGAGGGTATTGTTTGCCTCCCGGCCACCGGCCGGGACGAGCTTCGGCGGAGGTGGTTCCCATCAGCGAGCAGAGTCTCGATGAAGGCATGCAGTCGGCGACGGTCGTCGACCCCGACCCACCCCTTGTCCCGACGCCTGCGCCTGCCCCCGACTTCGGGCAGCGGATGGCTTCGGTGGCCAGGGCGCTGCGCCGTGAGCACAGCGACCCGGATCGCACTCTCCTCGCGATCACCGAGTCCGCGGTCATGAACGTTCCGGCGGCGGAATCGGCAAGCATTACCACGGTGCTGCGCGGCCAGTTCGTGCACAGCGCGGCCCTGGCAGGCGAGCTGGCGGCGGAGTGCGACGCATTGCAGGAGACGCTGCGCGAGGGTCCGTGCCTGGAGTCGGCCATCGAGCAGAGGACGATCCGCATCGACGACATGGACCGCGACGATCGCTGGCCGCGCTTCGCGGCGGAAGCGTCCCGGTTGGGCGTCAAGAGCATGATCTGTTTCCAGCTGTACGTGGAGGGCTACAACTTCGGTGCGCTCAACCTGCACTCGACGCGGGTGAGCGCATTCGGTGATGACGCCGAATCGATCGGCGCCCTCTTCGCCGCGCATGCCGCGATTGCGTTCTCGAGTGCGCGGGAGGAGCAGCAGATACGTGCGGCTCTGACCACCCGCGATGTCATCGGTCAGGCAAAAGGCATGTTGATGGAACGTTACGGACTCGGCGCGCAGGCCGCGTTCGCGCTGCTGTCCAGGCTGTCGCAGGACACCAATACCCGTCTCGCCGATCTCGCGCACCAGGTCGTCGCGGACGCCGAGAACAGTGCGGAAGCAGGAAAAGGAATCGGCTCGGGGAAAGTCGTCGGTGAAGGTAAGGGCGTTGATGCAGGTGAGGGCGCCGATGCAGGTAAGGGCGTCACCGCGGGCGCGGAGCGTTAGAGACCGGTTCGTTCCACGGGCAATCTGAGCAGCAGGCTGCGCGCGCAGTCCACCGTCAGTGCCGGGTCGTGACTGAGCACGTACGAGAAGCGCCTGTCCATATCGGGACCGGTGTCGCCCAAGTCCTTCGCCGCGAGTACGGCCGAGAAATGCGGCGAGAGTACGACGACCACCCATTCCTCGCGCACCGGGTCGTCCGCCGCCAGGTCGGCGCCACGAACCTTGGGCGCCGGCTCGGCATCGATGCCGACGGCCAAGGCGCCGACTAGTGCGGCCCTCGACGCCATGACTTCCCAGCGTCGGGCAGTGAGCGCGGTGAAGTGCTCCCGCTTCTCGAACGAGCCCAGGATCACTGCTGTCTGAAGGCTTTGGCTGGCGATCGATTCGAGCCCCTTGCTTACTTCGACCAACAAACCCTTGGTGGACGGCTTCGACACCCTCCCGACCGCAGCCAGCTGATACGGGGACGATCTCGGCAGTGATCCGCGCCCCGGGGATGTTCGAAAGTTCAACGGCGACAGGCGTTTCGACTGCTCGACCGGAACCGGATTCTGGTCGGTGAAGAACTTCCCCTGTCCGACGCGGGCGCCCAATGCGATAGCTGTGCCGATGCTGTCCTCGGTGTCGATTCCTTCGGCCATGACAATGGCACCGGTGCGTTCGGTATACGCGGCCACGGCGTTGACCACTCGCGCTGTGAATCTGCTCGGCTTGCGCGTGATGAGGGTTCGGTCGAGCTTGACGACATCGGGTTCCAGCAGCGGAAGCAAAGCCAGCGACTCCGGGCGCACGCCGACATGGTCGACGGCAATCGCCCAGCCGAGTCGTCGTACATCCGCCACGGCCCGCAGCAACTGCGAGGGCCTGCGGATCAACGATGTCTCGTCGAGTTGAAGAACGGCGGTACCCGCAGCTACCTCTCCCCGGTCCGGAAGATGCGGAAGCGTGTCCGGATCGATTGCGATGAACAGGGGCAAGTCCTGCAACGATTCGATTCGGGCTGCGCCGGCGACCGCTCCCGACCATCGAACCAGATCGAGATCGACGGTCATATCCATGGCTCGTGCCGCCGAGGACAGCGCAGCGGGGTTCGCGAACGCGGACTCTGCAGGCCCGCTGACGATGGCCTCGTAACCGATGACCTCCCGGGTCAGCAGGTCGACGATGGGCGCGAAGTCGGTGTTCAGGCTGTCGGGACCGAGGAGGGATTCGAGGGCGCCACCGTCGTGGGTGTTCGTCGATGTCTTGCCAGTCGATGTCTCGTCGGTCATGGTCCCCCCAGTCATACCAGGCCCTCGATTCTCGCGACCGAGTCTGGTCTGTCGGTCGAAGCCGCGAACACTTCGAGTATCACATCCTCGTCGACATATCCGCCTATTCGGACCAATCCGTCGGTTGCAGCGATGATCCCGTGGACCTCGTCACCCGACTGTGGATAGTCTGCGACGGGATGCCGCCAGTGCACGGCCAGCAGTGTTCCGCATGGTTCGAGATGGGTGATCGCGGTGTCGAGTGCAGCGCGGAGATCGAGCTCGTCCAGGTAGTAGCCGACTTCGCTGAGAACGATCAGATCGAACGTTTCGCCCTGGGCGACAACATCCCACGACTCCGTCAGCGACCACTCGACGAATCGCACGTGCTCGGAGTCGACTCGGGCCCCGGCAGATGCGAGAGCCGAGGTGACGATGTCGGTGGAGACGAGCGCGTCGCAGCGTGCAGCGAGCTTCTCGGTCAGGATTCCGATCGAGCATCCTGGTTCGAGGGCGCGGCGGTACCGTGCACGGGGCAAAGCAGCCACGGTGAGGGCGTACTTGCGGTCCTCGTACCAGTTGTCGCCCAGCCGGAACGGGTCGGCGTTGTCGGTGTAAACCTCGTCGAAGTAGTTCTGGTCCAGAGTCATACTGTCTCTACAGTCACAAGAGGTAGCGCTTCATGCGAAGACCACCTCGCGGTTGCGAAGCAGCCGTTCCAAAATGTGTGGTGGCAGGATCGCGCGGTCGGCCGGGTGCTCGGACAATGGCTCGATCTGTGTCGTGAAGTGTTCGACCGCACGTCGTTTGGATTCCACTGTGCCTTTGGAGAGATCGACGCCGAGCGCCCGGCCCCACGGCACCTCGGCATCGTCGGGGTGTGCCCAGTGCCACATCCATACCGGGTACTCGAGGACCGCGATCCCGACGCGTTTGGCTGCGGCGAGGCACGCGCGTGCCGTCGCCTCGTGGTCAGGGTGACGATCCCCCCGCCACGGAGTCAGACACCACGTGCCCTGGCTGCCGGCCAGAAGTTCGGTCAACGACCGAGTCAACTCTTCCTCGTGCTCGGGGAGCTCTCCATCCGGAAAACCGAGTCGAATCGGATCGACGTCCAGTCCGAGTTCCCGCAGCGCGCGTTGCGCTTCCCTCGGCCGGGCCTCGGTCAGCTGATCGGGCGTCATGGTCGGCGAACCGGGATGCGACGCGCCGCCGTCGGTGACTGCGACGACCGATACCCGTATCTCCGCAGCTGCAGCCATCGACATCAGGCCCCCGACGCCGAGCACCTCGTCGTCAGGGTGCGGTGCGACGACGATCAGCTCGCGGCACCGAGTGAGGTCGAGCTGCGGGAACGTCTGTTTCCAGACGCTCCATTCCGCCTCGGGAGTGCCGAGATCGACAGTGTCGAATGTCCTGCCCATTTCTGCTGTTCCGTTCTCTACCAAGGGTTGTCCTCCTTCGCGATGTCCTCTCCGAGTGCCGCGAGGTCGCGTTCGGCGTGGCTCTGTCGGAGAAACACCGTCAGATCAGCCACCCGTCGCGCGTGTTCTCCGTTGGCGCACAGGGGAGCTGCGCCGAGAGCGCGGCCGACTCGATCGATCGTCGTCGTCGATGCAGACTCGACGATTGCGCGCACGATACGCGCCCGAGTGCGCCCTCGACCGTCGGAATCGTGTGGATCCAAATCGATTTCGGCGGCTGCCGTCGTCAACGAGCTGGACGCCGCCCCCAACGCTGCGGCAACCGAGCCGAGATGGGCCCGTGCATGAGCGTCGGCGCCGGATCGCACGGCGGCATGTAACGTGTCCGCGACTGCGCAGGCGCTACCGAACCACACCGCCGCGACGCCGATCGCGCCGTGCCAGAAGCCTGGACGTTCGACATAGGCGCCTACCTCGCCCACCGGAACTGCGCGGGCACCGTCGAATCGAACCGTTCCCGAATCGCTTCTCGACATCCCGACCGCATGCCATGTGTTGGCGATGGGTCGACACCAATCCTGGGTGAGATCGACTGCAAACAGTCGCGAGCGATCGCCGACGCGGGCTGTCACCAGTGCATTCGTGCATAGGTTGGCCCCGGAGCACCACGGTTTGACACCGGTCAGCTTCCACCCGTTCGTCCCCCGTGCCGCCTCGAGCACTGGCGACGGCGGTTCCGCGGCCCATACGCCCCAGATCTGTCCACGTTTCGGTGTCGGACCACCCAGCTCGGCCAGGATTGCCAGCGCGTCCGCATGGGCCTCGGCGAAACGGCCCAGAACGGTGTCCTCACGGCCGAGCGCAGCCAGTGACAGCCATCGTGTGTCGGTGAATCCGCCGCCCGGCAATGGAAGATCGCCGGCCTCGGCGACGACCCATTGCTTCATCCGGTCGGTGAGTGCAGCGCTCACAGCGCGATCGCCAACTCGAGGTCCCGCAGATGGCCCGCAAAGCCGTCGGGAGCCCGGCCGACACGCCTCGACGAGGTTCGAACCGGTCCGTCGGATGCATAGAGAACGTCGATGCCCGCGTGCTCGAGTCTGCTGACCAGATCGACATCCTCGGCGGTGGCGAGGGCTCCGAACCCGCCGACGCTCCAGTACGCGTCCGCGCGAAATCCGAGGTTCGCTCCGTGCACGTGCCGATGACCGGGCCGGTGCCGATAGCCGGAGTTGTAGGCCAAGGCCAACGCAGGCGAGACGGTGTCGGAGTCGGGCGTCACGGTGCCCGCCACGACGCGGGCGCCTCGGCGGGCGTGCGCGAGCTGCGTCGACAGCCAGTTGCCGCCTACTTCGCTGTCGGCATCGGTCGTGGCGAACCAGACGTCCGAATATGAGGGCGTGCCCGCGTCGCGGAAGGCCGCCAGGAATCCGGCGGCGCGCGCAGCTCCGACGTTACGGCGATCGACCGTCACCACGGTGGCATCGATCTTGTCGGACCACGTCCGGGCGATATCGAGCGATGAATCGGTGCAGGAATCCAGTACTACGACCACGTGCGTTTCGACGGCGACTCCCTCACACGCGTGTCCGAGTGCGGACAGGCACGCGTCCAACAACAGCTCCTCGTTGTGAACAGGCACAACGACGACTACTCGTCGAACTTTCGGTTGCACATCGATCACTTGACGTCCACCCTCCGCAGATCCGAGTCGAATCCGATCGTGCAGCGGAGAGCACACGGCCATGGCCAGGGCTTTCCGCTCACTCGGGCGTCCGATTCGGTGCAGTCTTGCCGCCGGTGACTCGACGGAATGCAATTGAGTCCATAAGACCCTGAATGAGATCCCCCGCAGTGGCACAATCCAAACATCGTGATGCCTCCACACGAGGCGGCGTCATCGACAGCGAAAGGTGCTCTCGTGGCGATCTTCGACACGCGCGGTCTCGGCAGGACGGCTGTTCTGGCCGCTGGAGTGGGCGGTGCCGTCATGGCGTTCGCTGTTGCGTCCCCGAGTGCCGCCGGTGCGGCCGACCTCACCTGCACAGGCCCTGCCGGGTCGACGGCAGAGGTAGCCGAGGACGGCACTGCATGCGGAGTGCGTACCGACAATATGTCCACCGCCCTCGCTCGGGCATACGACGCGGTGGCCTTCGCCAGAGCTGAGGTGAGAGGCTCTGCTTTCGGCCTTGCCCACTCGGGTGGCGTCGCGGCGGCGGAGACGTCGGCTGGGCATGTCGGCGCTGTGTCGGTCGGGCCGGATTCGGTTTCGATCGTGTCGACGGACCCCGGCGCGATCGCGTTCGCGCTGTCACTGACCAGGGGGCAGACCTTCGTCGGTACGACCGCCGAGGGCGTCAGATGCGACGCGGGAGCGGGCGTCGCCGTCAACTTCAGCACCGGTCAGATGTGTATTTCCGACGGATCCAGCGTCCCTAGTCAGCCCTCGTAGAAGGCAGGTACCGACTCATGTCCACTCAACCGTCCAACTCTTTCTCGACCAACGAAGAAGCCCTGCTGCAGATCGGTAAGGATCTGTGGTGGGCAGTGCTCATCCGCGGCATCTTCGCGGTGATATTCGGCATCGTGGCGCTGGCCTGGCCCGAAGTCACCGTCTGGGCGTTGGTCGTCGTGTTCGGTGCCTACGCGATCGTCGACGGACTGTCGGCGATCTTCCGGGCGATTTCCGCACGCAAGGTCGAATCCGGGTGGGTGTGGTGGCTCCTGGGCGGGTTGGTCTCCCTCGGGGCCGGAATCGTCGCGTTCGTGTGGCCCGAGATTACTGCGCTTGCGGCAGTGTTCGTGATCGGGATCTGGGCAATCATGGGCGGACTCCTGGAGATCGCCGGTTCCATTCGCTTGCGAAAACTGGACGGCGCAGCGCACTGGGGCATGCTTCTTTTCGCGGGCGTTCTGGAGCTTCTGTTCGGACTGGTTCTGGTGTTCTTCCCAATCAGCGGCATCCTGAGCATCGTGTGGCTCGTCGGCGTCTTTGCGCTGGTGTTCGGCGTGCTGTTCGTGGTCAGCGCTTTCCAGGTACGTTCGGCAGCGAAGAAAGCGGGCGTGCTCCAGTAGGAGCTCTGTGTGAACGATTCGGAGTTCTCCGCGATTCGCCAAAGGCACGACAAGTGTGTGTTAATGACGGTTGGTTTCGGCTGCGGTCGGCAAGAGTAGGACGGATCGGAAACAGTTATGGCACTGCGTTTGAATATGGCCTCGCGTGAGAGTTCAGCACTGCGGTCACCTCGGAAGCTCATCGCTCGGTTGTCCCTCGCGGCGGCCATCGCTGCCTTCGGAGCCGCCTCGCTCGTGACCCCGGCGCATGCAGCTCCGCTGTGGCCTGGAGGGCCTGACATCCCAGGCTCCGGATCCTCCAATCCTGCGCAGCCGTTGCCTGCCCCCGAGCCGCAGCAGCAGCGTGTGGCCCCGGCGAACTTTTCCGACCCGTCGATCAGCCCGAGCGGCGGCGAGGTCGTCGGCGTCGCCCAGCCCATTGCCATCCGGTTCAACGAGGCAATCGGTGACCGCGGAGCTGCCGAAGCTGCGATTCGCGTCACAACTACCCCTGCGGTGGACGGGCATTTCTACTGGATCAACGACACCCAGGTTCGTTGGCTCCCGAACGAGTTCTACCCGGCGCACACGCAGGTGACTGTCGAAGCCGGCGGCGCTCGTGCGGACTTCTCCACTGGAGATTCCGTCATCACCACCGCCGACGACGCGACCAAGACGATCACCGTCACGCGCAACGGCGAAGTTGTTCGCACCATGCCGACATCCTTCGGCAAGCCAGGGCACGAAACGCCGAACGGCACCTACATCGTCGGTGAGCGCGTCCGTGAGATGTACATGGATTCTTCGACGTACGGCGTCCCCGTCGACGCTCCCGAGGGCTACCGCACGTACGTCGAGTACGCGACGCGAATCTCGTACAGCGGCATCTTCATCCACGCTGCCCCGTGGTCCGTCGATTCGCAGGGTTACGAGAACGTCAGCCACGGCTGCCTCAATGTCAGCACCGAGGACGGCAAGTGGTTCTTCGAGAATTCCCAGAAAGGCGATCCCGTCGTCGTCAACAACACTGCGGGCGGAACGCTCAGCGGGTCCGACGGTTTGGGCGACTGGAACCGGTAGTTCTTGCTCGCCTCGAGGCGGCTCCGCCGCCAGTGGCGCGGTTAAGTGCATTGGGGTGTACTCAACCACGCCACTGGAGCGGAGCGACCTCGGTCACTGGAGCGGAGCGACCTCGGTCACTGGAGCGGAGCGACCTCGGTTACTGGAGCGGAGCAAGCGCTAGAGCTTTAGCTCCGCGGCCATGCCTGATTGGGTGACAGTTCACCTCTCGTTCGCGGCGGGTGCGCACAGTCTGCGCAGTGAGTACAACAACGGAACGAGTGCTGCCCACAGCAGGCCGGAGGAGCTTCTTCGGTAGGCCGTGGAGTGACTATGCGCTCTTCCTGATTCTGCTGGGTCCCAACCTCGCCCTGCTGGCCGTGTTCACCTACCGACCGCTGGTCGAGAACTTCCAGTTCAGCTTCTACGACTGGAACCTGTCCTCGCCCACGTCGACGTTCGTCGGATTGGCGAACTATCGCGAATGGTTCACCCGCGACGACACCTGGACGATCGTCGCCAACACCGTCGTCTTCACGATTGCCGCCGTGGTCGGCAGTCTCGTGCTCGGACTGATTCTGGCCATGCTGCTGGACCGAAAACTGCGGGGCCGCAACTTCGTCCGTTCTGCGGTGTTTGCGCCGTTCGTCATCTCGAGTGCCGCGATCGGAATCGCGTTCCAGTTCGTATTCGATCCCAACTTCGGTCTGGTGCAGGACCTCCTGCATCGCGTCGGGCTCACTTCGCCGGACTTCTACCAGGATCCGAGCTGGGCGCTGTTCATGGTGACGGTGACCTACCTCTGGAAGAACCTCGGCTACACCTTCGTCATCTACCTCGCCGCGTTGCAGGGTGTGCGCAAGGAACTGATGGAAGCGGCCGAGATCGATCGCGCGGGCAAGTGGACGACGTTCCGGAAAGTGCTTCTGCCGCAGCTCCGTCCGACGACGTTCTTTCTCTCGATCACCGTTCTGCTCAACTCGCTTCAGGTCTTCGACATCATCAACGTCATGACCAGGGGTGGTCCGCTCGGCAACGGCACCACCACGATGGTGTTCCAGGTGTACGAGGAGACATTCCGAAACTTCCGTGCCGGCTACGGTGCGACGGTCGCGACGATCATGTTCGTCATCCTGTTGATCGTCACCCTCGTGCAGGTACGCATCATGGATCGAGACGATCAGCGATGACTCTGACAGCAAAGCCGACCGTGAGCGTTGCAGCTCCGGTGAAGCCGAAGGACCCACAGCGTCAGCGCAGCTTGTCGACGGTATTCGGCTACGTTGCAATGGCTCTCGTCATCATCATGATCGGACTTCCGCTGTTCTGGATCTTGATCACCTCTTTCAAGGAGCGCGGTGAGATCTACGTTCAGCCGGTGACCTGGTGGCCCAACTCGCTCACCCTGAACAACTACGGCGAGGCAACCACCGAGGTCCCGTTCTTCACCTATCTGCGGAACTCGGTGATCATCACCGCCGTGACGTCGTCGATCAAGTTCGTCCTGGGCGTAGCCAGTGCGTACGGCCTGGTGTTCCTGCGCTTCCCAGGCAAGAACGTCGTCTTCCTCGCCATCATCGCCGCACTCATGGTGCCCAACCAGATCACGGTGATCTCGAACTACTCGCTGATTGCCGATCTGGGATGGCGAAACTCGTTCCAGGGCATCATCCTTCCGCTGGCAGGAGTCGCTTTCGGTACATTCCTGATGCGAAACCACTTTCTGTCGTTGCCCGCGGAGATCATCGAGGCCGCTCGCATGGACGGAGCAGGGACGTTCCGGTTGCTGTTCCGGGTGGTTCTCCCGCTGTCCGGCCCGACGATGGTGGCGTTCGCGATCATCACCATCGTCACCGAGTGGAACGAATACCTCTGGCCGTTCTTGATGTCCGACGATTCCTCGGTCGCTCCGCTTCCCGTCGGACTCACTCTGCTGCAGAACACGGAGGGCTACACCAACTGGGGCGCCGTCATGGCGGTCACCATTCTGACCATCCTGCCGATTCTTGCCATCTTCCTCGTTCTCCAGCGACACATGATCAAGGGCCTCACCTCCGGTGCGGTCAAAGGCTGATTCACCGGTACCGACAAGAAAAGAAGAGACACTCATGGCACACATCGATCGTCGTAAATTCCTCGCGCTGACCGGAACGCTGGCCGCCGGCGCGGCACTCGCCGCGTGCAGCAGTCCCGGGTCGAGCTCCTCGGGTGAGGCAGCCTCGGGCGACGCGAGCACCATCAACTTCTGGTCCAACCACCCCGGTAAGTCGCAGGCGTTCGAGCAGGAACTGATCGCGCGCTTCCAGGCCGAAAATCCGGATCTGACTGTCAATCTGATCGACGGTGGCAAGAACTACGAGGAAGTCTCGCAGAAGTTCAATGCGGCGCTGTCCGGCAACGATGTGCCCGACGTCGTGGTTCTCTCCGACGTGTGGTGGTTCAACTACGCGCTGACCGGTGCAATCGAACCGCTCGACGGACACTTCGATGCAGCCGGAGTCGATTCCAGTGATTACGTCGATTCGCTTCTCGCCGACTACAACTGGAACGGCAACCACTGGGCACTGCCCTATGCGCGCTCGACGCCGCTGTTCTACTACAACAAGGCCGTCTGGGCGCAGGCGGGGCTTCCCGACCGCGGCCCGGCGACGTGGCAGGAATTCGACGAGTGGGGCCCGCGCATCCAGGCCGTCGTCGGAGGCGGCAAGCTCGCCCACGGCTGGGGCAACGCCGTGGACTACCTCGGTTGGACGTTCGAAGGGCCGATCTGGACCTTCGGCGGCGCCTACTCGGACGGCTTCGAGCTGAAGTTCGACGATGAGAAGACCATTGCTGCAGGGCAATTCCTCAAGGACATGATCCACACGAAGAAGTACGCGGCGGTCTCCAGCGACATCGCCAACGATTTCGGTGCGGGCATCATCGCCTCGACGATCGCGTCCACGGGCGACCTGTCCACCATCACCCAGAATGCATCGTTCGAATTCGGTACGGCATTCCTGCCTTCGACAGACGGACAACCAGGATGCCCGACGGGTGGAGCCGGTCTCGCCATCCCGTCGAAGATCTCGGAGGAGCGTAAAGTCAACGCGCTCAGGTTCATCGACTTCGTCACCAACGGTGCCAATACCGCGTACTTCTCGCAGAACACCGGGTACATGCCGGTTCGTAAGTCGGCGCAGGAGGATCCGAGCGAGATCGCCTTCCTCGAAGCGAACCCGAACGCCAGAACGGCAGTCGATCAGCTCGCCAAGACCCGGTCGCAGGACTACGCCCGCGTATTCGTGCCCGGCGGCGACAAGATCATCGGTACCGGCCTGGAGCAGATCGCGCTGCAGAACGCCGACGTCGCAACGGCGTTCGCCAGCGTTCAGGACCAGCTGCAGCAGATCATCGATCGCCAGATAACCCCGAACCTTCCTTCGTAATGGCTGCCGTCCACTACGCGGAGGTCTCGCACCGCTACCCGGGTTCCGACTCGTTAGCGGTCGACTCGCTGGAACTCGATATCGCCGACGGTGAATTCATCGTTCTCGTCGGCCCCTCGGGCTGCGGGAAGTCGACGAGCCTCCGAATGCTTGCCGGGCTCGAATCGGTCGAGAGCGGAAGAATCGACATCGGCGGCGTCGATGTCACCACACTCGCTCCGCGTGAACGAGATGTCGCGATGGTGTTCCAGAACTACGCCCTGTACCCGAACATGACCGTCGGGGACAATATGGGATTCGCATTGCGGAACGCTGGAATGAGCAAGGCGGACACTGCTGCCCGTGTTCTCGAGGCGGCGAAGATGCTCGAGCTCGAACCGCTGCTGAACCGAAAGCCCGGCAAGTTGTCAGGTGGTCAGCGGCAGCGAGTCGCGATGGGACGCGCGATCGTCCGGCAGCCCAAGGTGTTCTGTATGGACGAGCCGCTGTCGAATCTCGACGCCAAGCTGCGGGTGTCGACGCGAGCGCAGATCGCAGGCCTGCAGAAGCGACTCGGCACGACGACGGTCTACGTCACGCACGATCAGGTCGAGGCGATGACCATGGGCGATCGGGTTGCAGTGTTGGAGGCGGGCAAGCTCCAGCAGATCGCGTCGCCGCGGGAGCTGTACGACAACCCCGTCAACACGTTCGTCGCCGGGTTCATCGGTTCTCCGGGTATGAATCTTATCGACGCGCCGGTGGTCGACGGGGCCGCGGTGGTCGGTGGTGTGCGTATTCCGGTCCCGGCGAACGCCGAGGCCAGGGTCGTACTCGGAATCCGGCCGGAGAGCTGGAGCCTCGTCGGCGAGGGCGTCGGGTCTGTCTCTGTCGCAGTCGAACTCATCGAGGAGCTCGGTGCGGAGTCGTTCCTGTACGGTGTGCCGCCGCTCGGCACGGACTGGAGCACCCAGTCCGGCCGGCTCGCGGTTCGCGTCGACCGCAAGCTCGAGATCGGGTTGGCAGAGACGGTTCGGCTCGTCCCCACGCTCGACGAGGTGTTCTTTTTCTCCGCTGCTACCGGGCAGCGCCTGTAGCAGCGGGCTGCCCGAGATCCACTGGCAGCGACGCCCAGCCGTGCAGGACTCGGGTGTCGCGGCGGATTCCCTCGCCTGCAGACCGCAGGTGAGGGAATCGGTCGAACAGCGTCTTCAGACCGACCTCCGTCTCCGCTTTGGCAAGTGCCGCGCCGAGACAGAAGTGGCGCCCGCCGGAGAACGAGAGGTGCTTGTTCGCGTTCGTCCGAGTGACGTCGAATCGGTACGGGTCGTCGAATACGTCTGGATCGCGGTTCGCGCCCGCGAGGACGAGGACGACCAGTCCACCTTCCTGGATGGGAACGCCCTCGATGGTGACGTCATGCTTCGCACGACGCGCCGTCAGCTGAACCGGTGATTCCAGTCTGAGCATCTCGTCGACGGCTGTGGGCCAGTGCGACGGGTCCTGCTGAAGTAGGTCGAGCTGGTCCGGGTGGTCCAGCAACAGTCGGATTCCGCTGCCGAGAAGGTTCACCGTCGTCTCGAACCCCGCCGCGAGGACGAGCCCCGCCGTCGCGCGCAGTTCCTGGTCGTTCAGGCCGATTCCGTCCTCGGTCGCCTTGATCAACTCGCTCATCAGGTCCTCGCCCGGATTGCGGCGGAGTTCGGCGAGATGATCTGCGAGCCAAGCGTCGAACTGCTCCAATCCGTCCTCGACGCGGTTGAACTGCTTCCAGGAGAGTCCGATGTCGAGGCTCGGTGCCGCCATCTCGCCGAACTCGAGCACTTTCTGGCGGTCTCGGTCCGGAACGCCGAGGATGGTCCCGATGACGGCGACGGGGAGTTGCGCGCAGTACTTGTCGACGATGTCCACTTCACGGCCGCCCGCCGTGAGCTCGTCGAGCAGACTGTCTGCCTTCTCCTGGACCATCTCACGCATCTTCGCCACCGCGCGCGGCGTGAACACCGACGACACCAGCTTGCGGTAGCGGGTGTGCTCGGGCGGTTCGACGGACAGCAGCGACGGCGGCTTGAGCGGGTGAAGAGCCTTCGACCGCGTTCTGTTCTCGATCCACCGCAGCGGCGTCGGCAGGTTGGCGCCCAACTCCGTGACCTGGAAGTCGTCGGATCTGAGTAGTTCGTGGACTACTCGGTGGGTGACGGTGATGTTCGAGATTCTGGTCTTCACCAGCGGCCCCGACGCGCGGATCTTCTCGAACACCTGGCGCGGTTCGGCACGGGTTGCCGGGTCCGCGACCAGCATGGCTTGCGGGTCACCGGCCTGCGCCGCCTTCTTTGCCCCGTACCGTACGACGCCGTGTGCGGCGATCCATCTGATCCGCTTCTTCATGTCCCCACCCCTTCGAAATGTCCAAGCGGCTTCGCCGCCAGTGTCCAAGCGGCTTCGCCGCCAGTGGCATGGTTAAGTGCGTTGGAGTGCACTCAACCGCTGCCACTGGCGCGGAGCGCCTAGCCGTGCCGGCGCGGAGCGCCTACCAAATCCTGACGCGCTCCGCTGGATCCAAGTACAGCGCATCTCCCGGCTTCACATCGAACGCTTCGTGAAAACTGTCCAGATTGCGCACCACACCGTTGCAGCGAAACTCCGGCGGCGAGTGCGGATCGACTGCAAGTCGACGGATCGCCTCTTCGTCGCGTGCCTTGGTTCGCCATACTTGTGACCAGCCGAAGAACACCCGCTGCAGACCGGTGAGGCCGTCGAGAACGGGAGCGTCCTTGCCGTCGAGCGCGATCTTGTACGCGGCGACGGCGATGGACAGACCGCCGAGGTCGCCGATGTTCTCACCGATTGTGAACTGTCCGTTGACCTTGTGACCGGGCAGGGCCTTGGGTTCGAACTCGTTGTACTGGTCGATCAGCGCGGTGGTGCGCTTGCCGAACTCGGAGCGGTCCGAATCGGTCCACCAGTCGATCATGTTGCCGTCGCCGTCGTACTTGGCGCCCTGGTCGTCGAATCCGTGTCCGATCTCGTGTCCGATGACCGCGCCGATTCCGCCGTAGTTCGCGGCATCGTCGGCTTCGGGGTCGAAGAACGGCGGCTGCAGGATCGCTGCAGGGAAGACGATTTCGTTCATTCCCGGGTTGTAGTACGCGTTGACGGTCTGTGGCGTCATGAACCACTCGTCGCGATCGACGGGGCCGCCCAGCTTGTCCAGATCACGCTGGTATTCGGCAACGTAGCCGCGTCGGTAGTTCCCGAGCAGGTCGCTCGCGTCGATCTGCACGGCCGAGTAGTCACGCCAACGATCCGGGTAGCCGATCTTCGGGGTGAACTTGTCGAGCTTGTCGAGCGCCTTCTGTCGAGTCTCCGGGCTCATCCACTCGAGGTCGGTGATGTTGCGACGGTATGCCTCTTGGAGGTTCTCGACGAGTACTTGCATGCGGGCCTTGGCGTCGGCCGGGAAGTGGCGTTCGACGTACAGCTTCCCGACGGCCTCTCCCAGCAGGTCCTGTACGAGGGACACGCCGCGCTTCCACCGTTCGCGGTTTTCTTCGGTGCCGCTCAACGTGGTCCCGTAGAACGCGAAGTTCTCCTCGACGAGGGCTGCGGTCAGGTACGGGGCGCGACTGTGCACGATGCGCCACGCGAGCCACGCCTTCCAATCCTCGATGTCGGCGGACACCCACAGGCCGGTGAATGTGGACAGGAACGACGGCTGACCGACGACGATCTCCGCGAACTGCTCGCTGCTACCACCGAGGCCGGACATCCATGCAGTCCAGTTGAATCCGGGTTCGTTCCCCACGAGAGTGTCGAAGTCGACGAGGTTGTAGCTCTTCTCGGCGTCACGGCGCGCGACGACATCCCAGTGGCCTGCGGCGAGCTTGGTCTCGAGGTCGAAGACACGCTGGGCGTCGTAGGACAGCCCGGCGATGGAGAACATCTTCGCGATGTGGGCGATGTACGCCTCGCGGATGTTCGCGTAATTGTCCTCGCGGTAGTAGGACTCGTCGGGCAGGCCGATGCCGGACTGCGTGACGTGCACCAGGTAGCGCGAGGAATTCTTGGCGTCGGTGTCGACGTAGTGGCCGATGGCCCCGCCGACGCCGGTGCGCTGCAGTGAGCCGAGAACCTCGGCGAGCGTGACGAGATCACCCGCGTCGGCGACGGATGCCAACTCGTCGGCGATGGGCGAAAGGCCCGCTTCCTCGACGGCATCGGCGTCGAGGAAGCTCGAATAGAGATCGCCGATCTTCTGCGCGTCGGTCCCGACGGGAGGGTTCGACTCGGCTGATTCCTGGATGATCGTGCGGACGTCTTCTTCGGCCCTGTCGTACAGGGTGCGGAATGCCCCGTCGACCGCGCGGTCTGCCGGAATGGAGTAGTCGTCGAGCCACTTGCCGTTGACATGCACGAACAGGTCGTCCTGGGCGCGTGTGCTCTCGTCCGTGAAACTGAGGTCGATGCCCGAGTTCACCTGTCCCGAATCCGATCTTGAATCCAACGTAGTCATGCATTCCATCTTTACACTCTTGCCGCTGTCGTCACCGCTTGTAGGCATCATCACCCAGCTCGCCGAGATCGATCACCACGCGCCCGTCGTCGCCGATATCGCGCGAAGTTTCGCGTCAGGCGGATAATTCGGGACCGACAGGTACGAGCACATTGTCGACGATGCAGTCGCCTACCTCGCCGAAGCCGACACCCTCGCCACCTATCTTCGACACCAGGAGAACCGATGATGCGGGCAACTGGGACCTGTGCGCGTTACGGCGTGCGCTCGATCGTCACCCCGTAGCGATCCTCCACGTTCTGCTGGAACTCGCGGTTGCAGTCGTCCCTCGCGGATTGGCTGCTACCGGCATCGTTGATGCAATCGAGGTAGTCCTTGCCGCCGATGCTGTTGAACAATCCGACGCCGAAGACGATGAGGGCGATCGACAGCAGGATCGCGAGCACACCCAAGATGATCGACATCAACGACACCGTGCCGTTCGTGGCGGTGCCCTTCTTGTAGTTGGATCGGCCCATGATCCCGAGAACGATTGCGAGCAGTCCCAGCACGACGCCGCCGACAATCGTCCACGACGTCAGAATTCCCAGGATTGCCAGGACGAGCGCAATGATGCCCAGCGTGTTCTTGGGTGCAGCGGGCGGGTACTGGCCGGGCTGCTGGTATCCGCCAGGCGGGTAGTTGCCGGGTGGCGGGTAGTTGCCACCGGGCGGCGGATAACCGCCGGGTGGCGGGTAGTTCCCCGGTGGTGGGTTGTTCCCCGGTGGTGGGTTGTTGCCGGGTGGTGGCTGTTCCGACATGGCCTTCGATCCCCCTCCAGTGCGTGACGAGTGCGGGAAGTGTAGCGCCGCACGGCCGTCGATCAGGGTTTCTCCACCAGTTCGTGACCAAAGAGGAAAGTCACTGCCCTAGGCGTGCATGCATCTCCCACACCAGGATCTCAGCGTGTTCGAACGACTGAACACGCTGTCCACCAGACGAACTCATCCGCACGGCATCGCCCTCGTACAGTTCCCCGACGCCTTCGACCTGGACGGTTCCCTGTGCGACGAAAACGTGAAGAAAAGGCGCTTCTGGCAGCGAGATCGGGCGCTCGGGGTGCAACCGAGCCACATGCAAGGCCGCTGCCTTCTGGTTGATTCGGATCGCGGACTCGCCGTCGTGCTTCTTCATGCCCGATGCGATCGGAACCAGTCCGCCGCGCAGCAATTCGTCGGCGACCTCGAGTTGCTCGTAACCCGGTTCGAGACCGGGCGTGTCCGGAACTACCCACATCTGTACGAATCTGACCGGCTCCTGGTGAGTGTCGCCGGTGAGCCGCCACGAGTCGTTCTTCTCCGAGTGCATGATTCCTTTTCCTGCACTCATCCGCTGCGCAAGTCCCGGATAGATGACTCCGGAGTGGCCGATCGAATCCTGGTGGACGAGCGAGCCTGTCGTCACCCACGTGACGATTTCCATGTCCCGATGCGGGTGCGTGTCGAAACCCTGACCGGGAGAGACGATGTCGTCGTTGTTGACGAGAAGGAGTCCGTGGTGGGTGTTGTCCGGGTCGTAATGCTGACCGAACGAGAACGAGTGTTTCGAGTCCAACCATGCCACACGGGTTTTCAGGCGATCGCCGGCGCGATGGATATCGATGTGCGGGATGGAGAGTGGAGCGGACATATGTCTACTCTACGAGGCGTCGGAGGTGTCCGGTGACCGGTCGCATAACTTTCGCGCGTCGAGTCGAGTGTGAGGAAACCTCGAACTGGGTAGCCCCCGGGTTGATCACGCAGCGGGAGGGCGCCGGTGCTCGAGAGGGACCGATGCTCGATAGGGTAGGTACACCAAGCGAATGCGGAGAGAACTCTTAATGACCGATTCGACGCGCGTCACCACGGTGGATATCGAGACAGCACTGCTGGCGTGGATCCCGCAGCAGAGATGGTTTGCGGCCAAGGGGTCGGTGATGGTGTCGTTGGAGGTGGTCGAACGGGTGCCTCTCGGATCCCGTCCCGGGGTGAGCGCCGAACACATCCTCGTCGACATCGGACTGGGTGCGCATGTCGACGACGGCGGGCAGGTACAGCGCTATCAGGTTCCGCTCGGATTTCGCCGTACGGCACCGGAGGAGCTGGCAGCCTGGCAGCTTCCGGTGCCCTCGTCCGACATCGTGGTCTACGACGGTCTGAGAGATCCGGCCGTCATCGCGATGTACGGCGATGCGCTCGCTGCCGCCGAGTCGATCGGGCCTATCGACTTCCGGAGCGTCGCCGAAGACTCGGTGAAATCCGGGATGCTCGGGCGGGTGCTGGGCGCAGAACAATCCAACACTTCGGTCGTGCTCGGTGAAGTGCTGCTGCTCAAATTCTTTCGTCGCGTGGCTCCCGGCGTCAATCCCGATATCGAACTGCACAGGGCGCTCGCGGACACAGGGTGCCGCAACGTGGCTCCACTGCGCGCCTGGATCGACATGCAGTCCGATGGCGAGTTGTCGATGCTGGGTATGGCGCAGGACTTCGTCGCGGATTCGGCCGAGGGCTGGACGACCGCGCTCACATCGGTACGGGATCTGCTCGCGAGCGGCCTCGCGCAACCGGACACCGACTTCGCGACGGAGGCATATTTGCTCGGCGAGGCGGTGGCCCATGTCCATGCTGATCTCGCGCGGCAACTCGGAACATCGGAGCGGCCCGCGAAGTCCTCGGTGGACGAGATACTGGAACGGGTCGAGGCGGCTGCCGAGGCGGTGCCCGGACTCGCCGCGCACCTTCCCGCTGCACGCGAGCTGATAGCCCGAGCCGAGGCCGCGGGCTCCACCACGGTGCAGCGGATTCACGGCGATCTTCACCTCGGACAGGTGCTCCGTACTCCGTCGACGTGGTTGCTCATCGACTTCGAGGGCGAGCCGGCCAAGTCACTCGAGGAACGCCGACGTCCGGACAGCGCGCTACGGGACGTCGCCGGGATGCTCCGATCGTTCGACTACGCCGCGCACAACCTGTTGCTCGCCGAATCCGGCGTCACCGACGAGGCCGCTGATCTGGCCACCCAGTGGGTGGAGCGGAACTCGTCGGCGTTCTGCGACGGCTACGCCTCGGTGACAGGTGCGGATCCGCGATCCGAAGCCGCCCTCCTCGGCGCATACGAGCTGGACAAAGCCGTGTACGAGGCCGTCTACGAGGCCCGTAATCGACCGACGTGGTTGGACATCCCGATGCGGGCGATCAGGCGTCTGGCCCCCGCGCACGAGTAGTCACTTCCAGCGATTGATCACCCCCGGCGGTGATCAATCGCGCGCATATTCGGCAGGGATGGACCCGAGGCGCCCGGCTTGGAAGTCCTCGAACGCCTGGATGACCTCGGACCTGGTGTTCATGACGAACGGTCCAGCCATCGCGACGGGCTCCCGAATCGGCTTGCCACCGAGCACGAACACCTCGAGGGATTCGCTCCTGGAGTCCGGACGATCGGATGCCGCAATGTCGATGGTGTCGCCGCGCCCGAGCACCGCGGTCTGACCCATTCGCAGAGGTCGACGATCTGGGCCGACGGACCCGGACCCGGCGAGGACGTACACCAGTGCGTTGAAGTCTCGGTTCCACGGCAGTGCCAATGCAGCGCCGGGCGCCACCGTGACGTGGGTCAGCGCGATGGGCGTGTACGTCGATCCCGGCCCCTGATGACCCGAGACCTCACCGGCGATGACCCGAACGAGAGCACCGCCGTCATCGCTGGAGAGCAACGCGACCTTGTTGCCGGTGATGTCCTGGTAGCGGGGCGCCGCCATCTTGTTGTCACGAGGCAGGTTGACCCAGAGCTGCACGCCGTGGAACAGACCACCGGATTGGACGAGGTGCTCGGGCGGGGCCTCGATATGCAGGATCCCTGCGCCCGCAGTCATCCACTGAGTGTCGCCGCCACCGATACTGCCGCCACCGCCGCCGGAATCCTTGTGCTCCATGATCCCGTCGATCATGTAGGTCACGGTCTCGAATCCGCGATGCGGGTGCCACGGAGTTCCCTTCGGCTCGCCGGGTGCGTAATTCACCTCGCCCATCTGATCCATATGGATGAACGGGTCGAGCGAAGAGAGGTCGATACCCGCGAACGCCCGACGAACCGGAAAGCCTTCACCCTCGAATCCTGCGGGGGCCGTGGTGACGGACTTGACCGGCCGGGCCACGGCGGTCGCGTCGGGAAGGGGTATGCGGGGGAGGGCAAGAATGTTGTCGACAGTTACAGCGGGCATCGTCGTCTCCGGGTTCAGTTGATGTCTCAGGTTAGTTGATCAGTCAACTACTGCTGAGTGTAACGCCGACCCCGAAAAACCTATTCCCATCGATCTTCAGCTCACTTGTTCGCCTTGCGTGCGTCGGCGCGGTCCGCTCGCGCCTGTTCCTGCTGGTCGCGCCGCTCGTCCATGCTGGCGGAGACGCGGGCTTGCAGGCACTCGGCAGCGCTGTGCAGCTGGGTCACGTCCCCGTCGGGGGAAACCACGGTGCAGTACGCGCGGGCGTCGGTCCCCGGTTCGATCACGGTATCCGCGGATGCTGCTGTAGCCGCGGTCAATCCGGCGATACCGATCATTCCTACGACGCTCAATGTTCGAATCACTTTGTAAGGCATGACTTCCTGCTTTCCTCGGGCTGAGAGTGGACAACCGATTTCCGGTGTGAATCGATCGTGTCGCGAGTCTCGCCCGGACACCATCGGGGCAGTCCCCTATCTTTCGAGGTGCTGACCTCGGGGTGGGGGTAGGGAAACCGGACATCTGTCGGTACGGTCAGCACAGGCGTCAACGCCTGACGAGGTCCTGTGAGAGAAGAGCGGTGTCGTACATGCAGGTGAGTAGGCGGGCGTTCCTGACGACCCTGCTCCTGGCGCCCACCCTGACAGTCGCCGTGTCGCCGACGGTTGCGGCTGCGCCTGCAGTCGGGGGGATGGACCTCGGCGACGTGCTGATTTCCGCCGGCAGGCCGACGGAACACCTGTTGGTCGTACTCGACGTTCGTACCGACGGCACAGTCGGGCTCGTGCTCCCGCGGGCCGAGGTAGGGCAGGGATTGACGACGTCGCTGGCCATGCTCGTCGCCGAGGAGCTCGACATCGCAGTCGACACCGTCGAGATCTCGCTGGCCGATGCACGGCCCGAGTTGCTGTTCAATCAGATGACCGGCAGCTCGAATTCGATCCGGTCGATGTACTGGCCCATCCGCCATGCCGCGGCAGGTGCTCGCACGCGATTGATCGCTGCTGCGGCGCTACGCTTCGCCGTTCTTCCACAAGGAGTTTCCCTCATGGACGGGGTCCTGACGGCCTCGGACGGGCGAACGACGGGGATCGGTGATGTCGCCGTCGCTGCTGCCGACCCGTTGCTGAAAATGATTCCGTCCGAACCGAAACCGTCGGATCAGTTCCGTGTGATCGGCACATCGGCCCGCCGCGTCGACGCGCGGGCGATGGTGACAGGCTCGTTCGAGTACGCACTCGACCTCGACGTTCCGGGTGCCATGCCGGTAGTCGTCAGGCGAGCGCCGTCGATCGGTGGCAAGGTGGCCGACGTCGACAAGGGTGCGCTCGCAGCAATGCCCGGTGTGATCGACGTGGCTGTCATCCCGACCGGTGTTGCGGTGATGGCCGAAACCTTCGGGCAGGCAATCGATGCCGCAGCTGCGGCCCGCGTCACGTGGACGTCGGGTCCGGTCGATGCGGAGAACGACGAAACCATTCGCGACCGGCTGCGTTCCGCTGTCGAACCTTTCACGACGACCGGCGAGCTGACCGCCGAGTTCGACTTCGCATTCGTCTCACATGCTGCCATGGAAACCAATTCCGCTGTGGCAGATGTACGGTCGGACTCGGCCGAAATCTGGGGATCGATGCAGGCGCCGATCGTCGCCAAGCAAGTCATCGCTCGGGTGTTGGGAATGCCGGTCGGTGCCGTCACCGTCCACGTCGTCAGCGGTGGTGGCTCTTTCGGTCGACGCCTGTTCTTCGACGCGCCTCTCGAAGCCGCGCAAATCTCTCAGGCAATGGGACGAAAGGTGCGGCTGATGTGGACGCGGGTCGACGACCTGCGTCATGGCCGCGCGCGACCTGCCTCGCATCACCGATTCGCGGTGCGGACCGACGGCACCGATGTAGCGTCCTTCGAGCATCGGACCGCCGCGGTGGCAACGGACTTCTCGCACGGATTCGGCGAGATCCTGACGGCATCGGGATCGGCGGCATCAGGACGGTCGGTGTTCTCGCGGACGGTGGCAACGCCGTATGCCTTCGGTGACGTGATCGAAACTCTGCGCGAGGTCCCACTCCCGATGAACACGGGCAGCTGGCGGTCGGTGTTCTCCGCCACCAGTCGTGGGGCAGCGGAGATCGTCGTCGATCGAACAGCGGCCGCCCTCGGGTTCGACCCCGTCGAGTTTCGGCGATCCCGTCTCACCGACTCCCGTCACCACGCAGTTCTCGATGCCGTTGCTGCCGACAGTGATTGGGGACGGCAACTGCCCGACGGTTGGGCGCAAGGTGTCGGCTTTCATGCCGAGTACCGGTCTTGTGTCGCGTATGTCGTCGACCTCGACGCCACCGATCCCGACCGGCCGCGGGTGCGACGCGCCGTCGTCGCCGTGGATGTCGGGAAGACCATCGATCCCTCGGGGCTGGAGGCGCAGATGCTCGGTGGTCTCACCGATGCCATTTCGACGACGCTGTCGGCCGGCCTTCACATCGATGCGGGACTTCCACTCGAAGGAAGTTTCTCGCAGTTTCACTTCGCCCGACAGGTGGATTCGCCGTCGGACTTCCGGATGATCGTCATCGACGGCGCGGACGAGCCGGGAGGAGCCGGGGAACTCGGTGTACCTGCCGCCGTCGGAGCAGTCGCGAACGCTTACGAGCGTGCCACCGGCAAGACTGTCCGGTCGTTCCCCATTCGTTTCGACACGAACTTCGAACCATTCCCACGATGAAAGGCGCTCGCACATGCACGAATTCACGGTGAACGGTCGCGAGGTCGCCGTCGATGCTCCGGACGATCTGGCGTTGCTGTGGGTGCTGCGCGACAAGCTCGGCGTACGAGGGCCCAAGTACGGATGCGGAATCGGTGTGTGTCGTGCCTGCACGAGCCATCTCGACGGTGAGGAGATTGCGCCGTGCATCACTCCGGTGTCCGAGGTGGACGGCCGCGAGGTCACGACCATCGAAGGACTCGCCGACGGTGATGCCCTCCACCCCATGCAGCAGGCGTGGCTCGAAGAGGACGTCGCGCAGTGCGGCTATTGCCAGCCAGGCCAGATCATGGCTGCCGTCGCACTGCTCGCGCGCACCTCCGAGCCGACCGACGTCGACATCGACCGAATCGAGAACGTGTGCCGCTGCGGCACGTACTTTCGCATTCGGCGAGCAATCCGGCGGGCTGCAGATATCGCCCGTTCAGCGGGTGAGCGTCCCGAGGTCGACGGGTAGCTGAATTCCCGTGACGTGACGGGCTTCGTCGGACGCCAGCCACGCCACCGCGGCCGCTATGTCCTCGGGTTGGCTCACCGGGTCCGGCAGCGAGCCCATGAAGATCGGTCCGAGGGTCGCGCCGTGTTCGCCGATGAGCGCCATCATTTCGGTCGGTTGCATCCCCGTCTCGACGCCGTGTGGGTGAATGGAGTTGACGCGAATTCCGTACTGGCCGAGTTCGTTGGCCATCGACCGGCACAGTCCGACGATGCCGTGCTTGCTGGCCGCGTAGTGCGCCAGAAACGGTAGACCACGCAGCCCGGCCACCGAACTGGTCATGACGATCGAACCTCCCGTTCCCTGTTCGAGCAGGATCGGAACCGCCGCCTTCACGGTGAAGAACGTCCCGGTGAGGTTGACGTCGATCGTCTCCTGCCACTGCTCCGGGGTGATCTGCCACGACATGGCGGCGGAGCAGATACCGGCATTGGCGACGACGACATCGAGGCGTCCCAGTTCGGCGACGCCGTCGCGGAGGGCTTTGTCGAGTGCGGCGAAATCCCGAGTGTCGGTTTCCGTCGCCACGATGCGTCGATCGAGAGCTTCGACGGCGGCCACGGTCTCGGCGAGGTCCGCCGCGCTCGCACCGTCGTAGTGGGTCGAGGGGAACTCGCGGCAGATGTCCACGGCGATGATGTCGGCGCCCTCGGAGGCGAGCCTGATCGCCTCGGCTCGTCCCTGTCCCCGCGCAGCTCCCGTGATGAACGCAACCTTGCCGTCGAACCGTGTCGTCATCGCCTCGACGCTACAACCGACACATCCCCGCCATGTCCGATTCGGGGTTGATTCGACCGACACTTCGGCTGCCCAGTACGGTAAGGGGCGACACGGGAGGTTTGCACTTATGGAAAGTATCGGCGCGTTCATCGGAATCGTCGTGGTCGTTCTGACGATCGTCTTGGTTGTGTTCGGGTGCGGAATGCTGTTCCTGGCGTCGGTCAAGCCTGATCTGTTCAACTTCGATCTCACTCGCCGCTCTCGCCAGAAGGCCGAGAAGGCCGAGAAGAACATCTCTTCTTAGAGACATAGGTCATTGTCGGGACTGAAACTCCCGATGATGCGGTTGTATGAGTGTCACGGGATACTCCGTCTTCCCGGACAGGCAACTGGAGACATCGTGAGCAGTTCGATGGTTACGCACCCGCGGGCCGATACGCGTGGTCCGCGCATCTGCAGCCCGCGTACCTGCGGTCCCAAGATCAAGGCCCGATTTCTCGGTGAGTCTGTCACCGCGCAGTTCGCTCGCTTCGTTTTCGTCGGTGGGGTCAGCAATATTCTGTACGCGTCCCTTTTCCTAGGTCTTGCGGCGCTCGGCTCGTTCACCGCCAACCTCATCGGCATCGCCGCCAGCACTGTCCTGGCAAACGAACTGCACAGGCGCCACACTTTCCACGCAGCAGAGCGCGTCGGTTGGTTCCAGACTCAATGGGAAGCGGGCGGTCTGGCACTGGTCGGACTGGCACTCGGTACGGCAGCGCTCGCCGCGGTTCACATTCTCTTCCCCGAGGCGTCCTCCCTCGTCCAGATCGTCGCGGTAGTCGCGGTCAGTGGTGTCATCGGCGCACTGCGGTTCCTTGCCCTACGTGGATGGGTCTTCTACACCCGCGCCGTCTGACTCGCGTCTGTTCCACCACCCCCCAGTACCGCCCGGCGCTAGGCTGACCTCGCTCCAGACTCGCGGAGCGGAGCCTGGGCAGGAGGCCTGCGATGGGTAGGTGGTTCACCGAGACGGTCGTCGACAACGGTCGTCTGCCGTTGTTCTTTCTGCTCGTGTCGTTCCTGCTCGCGTTCCTGTTCATCAGGTTCAGCGTGCGGATGATTCGAGCGGAGGTGTCCTGGTGGCCGGGCAACGTGACGCCTGGCGGCATGCATATTCACCACGTCATGTTCGGTCTGGTGATGGTGCTGATCTCCGGATTCGCCCTCGTCGCGATAGCCAACTACGAGACCCCCATCGCCAACTGCGTCCTGGCGAGTGTGTTCGGTATCGGCAGCGCACTGATGCTCGACGAGTTCGCCCTGATCCTGCATCTGCGCGATGTGTACTGGGCCGAAGAGGGTCGAGCCTCCATCGATGCGGTGTTCGTCGCCGTCGCGATCACCGGGCTGTATCTGCTCGGTGTCCACCCGATCGGGTTCGCTGGCGACTTCGACGCCTACCAAGAGGATCGATCGCTGGGGACCCTTGCGCTGGTCCTCAGCGGTCTCGCGTTTCAGTTGTTGCTGGCGGCGATCACCTTGCTCAAGGGCAAGTTGTGGACCGGTCTCGTCGGACTGTTCTTCGTTCCGTTGCTGATCGTGGGAGCGTGGCGGATCGGGCGACCCAATTCGCCGTGGGCACGGTGGCGGTACACGGACAAGCCGTCGAAACAGGCGAAGGCATGGCTCCGCGAGAAGCGGTTCCGAGAACCGGTGGTGCGCGCGAAGATCGTTGTCCAGGAGGCACTATCGGGCAGATTCGGAGTACCCGTCGCGGTACCGGAGCTGCCGGAGATTCCCGAATCGGCTCCGGCGTCGGCGAAGTTGCCGAATCGTCTGCTGTCCTCGATTCAGTGGCGTAGAACTCGCCGACGTCTGCGTCGTACGCCGGTGTGGCGTCTGCCGGTCGTGCTGGTGTCGGTGTCGATGGTGCTGGCCTACACCTTCGTCGCGATCGACACCGAGTTCGCCGAACCCACAGGCGCGCTGGCCATCGATTCGGACCTCGACATCGGCGCCACCGCGACGCTTCTGGCGGTCATAGCAGGCGGCATGATCACGCTCACCGGTCTGGTGTTCACTGCAATCACTCTTGCCATGCAGTTCGGGGCGTCGCAGATTTCGGTGCGGGTTGTGCCGATGCTGCAGGAGGAAGCGATCATGCGGTGGTCGATCGGGATGTTTCTGTCCACGTTCGTCTTTGCCGTCGTGATCGCCTCGGATCTTGCGCTGTCGGGACAGCGGGCGTCACCGGTGCTGTCGACGTCCATTGCAATTCTGTTGGCCTTCGTCAGCGCGTTCCTGTTCATCGGTTTGGTCGCGCGCGTCGGGATGATTCTCAATTCTTCACGGCTACTTCGCTGGATCGCCGCGCAGGGCCGGACGTCGATCTTCCGGATGTATCCGGCTGTCTCCGCGGAGACAGCGAGTCCGCCGACCAAGCCACTGCCAGAGTCTCCACCGCCGGCGATGCGACGGCTGCCGTCGGAATCCTCCGGTTCACTCGGAACTACGACGGTTCGCCTCGAGCAACTCTCCTCCGATGGCCGCATTCTGTTGGCTGTCGATGTGGCGGGCATCGAGCGACTGGCGACCAAGTGGGGCGTGACGGTGCAGCTCATGCCGACAATCGGCGAATTCGTCGCCCAGGATTCGGTTCTGTTCGAGGTCGAGGGGCCGCAGTTGCGCGTTCGGCCACACCGACTGGTCGGTGCCCTGGTGTTCGGAGACACGCACAGCCCCATGGTGAGTCCGGCGGCCGCTCTGCAGGCGATCGTCGACATCGCGTTGAAGGCACTCTCGCCGGCGATCAACGACCCGGGCCGCGCGGTGCAGGCCATGGACCACCTCGAGGACCTGTTGATGACGCTCGCTCCCCGGGTCCACCATGAATCCGACAATTCGGCCCCGACACGCATTCGCGGAACTCGGCGCACGTGGGCCGACTACGTCGCTGTCTCTACCGACGAGATTCGACACTTCAGCACGGGTTCCACGCAGGTCCAGCGTCGGCTCCGGTCGCTGCTGGTGACGTTGCTCGATGCGTGCCCGCCGGAACAACATCCGCCGCTCGTCGCGCGGTTGGAAGCTCTCGACGCACAGGTGGCGAGGGAGTGGACCGGAAGTCTCGACGTGAGCCTCGCCAGTGCGCCGGATCCTCAGGGATTGGGCTCGGAATTGGGCTCGACTGGTCGCGGCCAACCGGTGGTGTTGGGAGCGGAGCAGAACAACTGAACCGGCGCATGCCTGCCAGCGGGTAGTCGACAGTCGTGGAACGGGTCATGACTAACGGAACCAGCTGTGCGAAAATCGTTCCCGTGACCCAGCAACCCGTGCTTTCGCCGTTGACGACGGCGGCGATCTTTCTCGTCGTAACCGTCGATGCCGGTGGGGAGGACGCGGTTCGCGACGTTCTCGCCGATATCGCCGGTCTTCAGCGGTCCGTCGGATTCCGAGTTCCCGACGGAAAGTTGACGTGTGTCGTCGGAATCGGGTCCGACGCGTGGGATCGACTGTACGACGGTCCGCGTCCCGCCGAGTTGCACCCGTTCGTACCGCTGGAGGGCGCTGTCCACAGCGCACCCGCGACACCC
Organism: Rhodococcus sp. FG69; assembly: GCF_057808915.1. Taxonomy (NCBI): domain Bacteria; kingdom Bacillati; phylum Actinomycetota; class Actinomycetes; order Mycobacteriales; family Nocardiaceae; genus Rhodococcus; species Rhodococcus sp. FG69. The sequence goes on from NZ_JBMDIX010000001.1 coordinate 326,713, forward strand.
GGGGATGTGCTGTTCCACTTGCGTGCTCAGCAACAGGACCTGGTGTTCGAGATGGCGACCCAGATCATGAACAAGCTCGACGGAGCGGTGACCGTCGACGATGAGGTGCACGGCTTCAAGTTCTTCGAGATGCGCGATCTCATGGGTTTCGTGGACGGCACCGAAAACCCGACGGGCGAGGACGCCGCAGTCGCGGTGACGGTGGGGGAATCGGATCCGGAGTTCACCGGTAGCAGCTATGTCATCGTGCAGAAGTATGTGCACGACATGGGTTCTTGGAATTCTCTGAGTACGGAGGACCAGGAGAACGTCATCGGCCGAACCAAGCTGACCGACATCGAGATGGACGACGACGTCAAACCGCCCAACTCGCACACCGCGCTCAACGTCATCGAAGACGAAAATGGTGTGCAGCTGCAAATTCTGCGCAACAACATGCCGTTCGGGGAGGTCGGCACCAAAGAGTTCGGCACGTACTTCATCGGATACTCGGCGACACCGGCTGTCACCGAAGAGATGTTGCGCAACATGTTTCTCGGTAAACCCGAGGGGAACTACGACAGGATCCTCGACTTCTCCACTGCCGTCACCGGCACGCTGTTCTTCGTTCCCACACTGGATTTCCTCGAGGATCCGCCGGAGAAGCCCGCGACGGGGATCGTCGACGCCGCCGAGGTGGAAGCATCCGACGGCTCGCTCGGCATCGGAAGTTTGAAAAGCACCTTCGACAACGAGTCCACCACAAAGGAAGTGTCGGTCCAATGAGTAATCTGCATCGCGAACTCGCCCCGATCTCAGCGGCGGCCTGGGCCGAGATCGAAGAAGAGGCAACGCGTACGTTCAAACGCAACGTCGCTGGGCGCCGGGTCGTGGACGTGAAGGGGCCCTCCGGTCTCACTCTCGCTGCGGTCGGAACGGGGCACCAGAGTTCGATCGCCCCGATCGCCGACGGCGTCATCGCGCATGCGCGGCAATCGCAACCTGTGGTGGAGCTACGAGTTCCGTTCACCGTCAGCAGGTCTGCGATCGACGACGTGGAACGCGGAGCGAGCGATTCGGATTGGCAGCCGGTCAAGGACGCGGCTACACAGATCGCGTTCGCGGAGGACCGTGCGGTGTTCGAAGGCTATGCCGCAGCAGGGATCACAGGTCTGCGTGAGAGTGCGTCGAACCCGGAGCTGAAGCTTCCCACTGATCCGCGGGACTACCCGGAGATCATCAGCCAGGCCATCACCTCCCTGCGGCTGGCGGGCGTCAACGGCCCGTACTCGTTGCTGCTCAGCGCGGAAGCATTCACTGCGATCAACGAAACGTCCGATCACGGTTACCCGATCCGCGAGCACCTTCGTCGTCTGCTCGACGGCGAGATCATCTGGGCACCCGCCATCGACGGTGCGTTCCTGCTCACCACACGCGGCGGAGACTACGAACTTCACCTCGGCCAGGACCTGTCCATCGGATACCTGTCGCACGACGCCACGACCGTCGATCTGTACTTCCAGGAGTCGTTGACGTTCCTGGCCTACACGAGCGAGGCCGTCGTACCCCTGTTGTCGGCACCGAAGGTGTAGTGCATGTGAGCCTCCCCAAGGTCCGGTGCACTCAGGTTGCTACATCTAACAGAATGTTCGCGACTTGTGTTTCGGCCCGGTCGAGCGGACCTACGCTCTCGTAGTATTCGACTCGAGGAGGCATGTCCATGGTCAGGGAACTGTCGCAGCTGGAGCTGCTGCAGGAGCTCGTTCCGGTTGCGGAAGACAACGTCAACCGGCACATGTCGATGGCGAAGGAATGGCACCCCCACGACTACGTGCCGTGGGACGAGGGCCGTAACTTCGCCGAGCTGGGCGGCGTCGACTACAACCCCGAGCAGAGCAAGCTCTCCGACGTCGCGAAAGCTGCGATGATCACCAACCTGCTCACCGAAGACAACCTCCCCTCGTACCACCGTGAGATCGCCGAGAACTTCTCGCAGGACGGCGCCTGGGGAACGTGGGTCGGACGGTGGACCGCCGAAGAGAACCGCCACGGCATCGTCATGCGTGACTACCTCGTCGTGACCCGCGGAGTCGATCCCGTCGCGCTCGAAGAAGCGCGCATGATCCACATGACCAACGGCTACGTCTCGCCCGCAGGGTCGAAGGTCGGGCTGCTGCACTCGGTGTCGTACGTGACGTTCCAGGAACTCGCGACGCGCGTGTCGCACCGCAACACCGGCAAGGTGTGCGACGACCCGATCGCCGACCGCATGCTTCAGCGCATCGCGGCCGACGAGAACCTGCATATGATCTTCTACCGCAACATCACGGGCGCAGCAATGGACATCTCGCCCGATCAGACGCTGCAGGCGGTCTCCGACATCGTCATGAACTTCGTCATGCCCGGTGCCGGCATGCCGAACTTCCGCCGCAACGGCGTGCTGATGGCCAAGCACGGCATCTACGACCTTCGTCAACACCTCGAGGACGTTGTGTGGCCGGTTCTGCGTAAGTGGCGGGTCTTCGAGCGCGACGACTTCACCGGTCGCGGCGAGAACAGGCGTGAAGAGCTCGCCGCCTTCCTCGAAGACCTGGAGAAGCAGGCGACCAAGTTCGAGGAGATGCGCGACCGTTCGCTCGCCCGTGAGGCCGCCAAAGCGCAGCGTCTGCCCGCGTGAGTTGTAGGGCTGCGGCGGCAAACGCCCGTCCATAATGAAGAGTGACCGAATTCTGGGACCGCATCTCCGCGGTAAGTCCTGATCCGCCTGTGTGGATCGTCCAAGCTGCAGCACTGGTGGCGCTCGCGATCGTGCTGATTCCGCAGACGTGGCGGATCGCCCGCAACGTCGTGACCATCGCCCACGAAGGCGCTCACCTCTTCGTCGCGCTGATCACCGGTCGGCAGCTCATGGGCCTGCGGCTGCATTCCGACACATCTGGGGTGGCGATCTCCAAGGGCAAGCCGACAGGCCTCGGTGTCATCGCGATGACGTTTGCGGGCTATATCGGGCCATCGCTGCTCGGGCTCGGTGCAGCGTTCGTACTCGGCACCCAACGTGCGTCAGCGGTGCTCTGGATCGGGATCATCTCGATCGCTCTGATGCTGTTGATGATTCGGAACATCTACGGGTTCGCGTCGTTGATCACCGTCGGTGCCGCACTGTTCGTCGTGTCCTGGTGGGGAACTGGAGAGCAACAAGTTGCCGTTGCCTATTTCCTGACGTTCTTCCTTCTGATCGCTGGACCCCGTCCTGTCCTCGAACTGCAACGATCTCGCAGTTCAGGGCGGGCACGGGACTCCGATGCCGATCAGTTGGCACGCCTGACGTTCCTCCCCGGAATCGTGTGGGTCGGCCTGTTCCTGCTGGTTACGGTCGGCTCGCTTGCAGTGGGTGCGTGGCGGATTCTGGTTCCGGTGCAGTGACCGGTTCACCTGCGGTGAAGTAGAACATCGCCCGACGTGCGTCGACCTGCTGCTCGGTGATCGCGAGTTGCCCGCGGTTCCTGGAGAAGAACGCCGTCAGCCAGGAGATGACGGTGGTGAGGCGGCTGCGGAAGCCGACGATGTAGAGCAGGTGGACGAGCAACCACGTGACCCACGCGATGAAGCCGGTGATCTTGATGGGCCCGACCTGCGCGACTGCGCTGAAGCGGGACACCGTGGCCATCGACCCCTTGTCGAAGTACCTGAAGTCCTTGCGCGCGGGAACGGCTTTGCCTGCGCGGACAGCTTCGACGCCGTCGCCGATGATGCGTGCGGCGTAGCGACCGCCCTGGATGGCGACCTGGGCGACGCCGGGAAGCCCATCGAGGGCCATCATGTCGCCGACGACGAAGACCTCGGGGTGTCCGGGGAGCGAGAGATCCTTCTCGACGAGGACACGCCCTGCGCGGTCGATCTCGGCGCCGGATTGCTCGGCGAGAGTCCTACCGAGCGGGCTCGCTGCGACGCCCGCCGACCAGACCTTGGTGCGGGCGGCAATGCGGCGCTGCGTGCCGTCGGCATCTTCGACGGTGATTCCGCTCGCGTCCAGATCGGTGACCTTCGCGCCCAACTGAATGTCGACGCCCATCGCGGTCAGGCGCTTCGCTGCGGCCTGTCCGAGGGAGTCGGCGAACGGCGGCAGCACCTTGGGTGCAGCGTCGAGCAGGATGACGTGGGCGCTTCGGCTGTCGATGTGTCGGTATGTGCCGTTCAGGGTCTTGTTTGCGAGTTCGGCGATCTGTCCCGCCATTTCGACCCCGGTCGGGCCCGCGCCGACGACGACGAACGTGAGCAGGCGTTCGATTTCGGCTGGGTCGGTCGCGAGTTCGGCCTGGTCGAAGGCGCCGATGATGCGGCCTCGCAGCTCGAGGGCGTCGTCGATGGTCTTCATTCCGGGGGCGTATTCGGCGAAGTGGTCGTTGCCGAAGTACGACTGGCCGGTTCCCGCGGCGACGATGAGGCTGTCGTAGCTGGTTTCGGTGACGCGTTCGAGAAACTGTGAGGTGACCGTTCTGTTCTCGAGGTCGATGCCGTTGACCTCGCCGAGAATGACGGATGCGTTGTGCTGATCCTTGAGGATCATCCGGGTCGACGGTGCGATTTCACCTTCGGAGAGGATGCCGGTGGCCACCTGGTACAGCAGGGGTTGAAAGAGGTGGTGGGTGGTCTTGGCGATGAGTGTGACGTCGACGTTGGCTTTACGTAGCTGTTTGGCTGCGAACAGTCCCCCGAACCCGGAACCGATGATGACGACGTGATGTCGATGGACCCGCCTGGCGAGCGCCGGGGTGAGTTCGGGCGTGTTGGACGCGGACATGGGTGTGTCCTTCTACGTTCGGGACGGGTCCGGTGTGCGGCCGTCATGTGTGCTGTGTCACTCTGGTGATTGAAGAGTACACGACACCATGTACGAATGTTAAGACAAGCGATCTCAGTGATCGATGTTCTATGCCAGTGGATCTGTCACGTCGTCACTCCCTCTGAGGCAGGCGTTCTCCGGTGTCCGGATCGATCTCCACCGAGACATCGGTGGAATCGGGGTGATAGACGATGGGCTCGTGTTCCACCGCTCGGCGTGTGCCTGCACGGAGTGAGAAGAAGCCGCCCAGGAACAAGATGACCACTGCAACTGCGGCGATCGCAACCCAACCTTCGAACCCGCCGGCGAGAGCGGCGATGAACAGCCCTGCCGCGGCGACCGCAGACATCAGCATGATGACGGCGCCTCGCGTTTGCACATTCTTGATCCACCGTGGTCCTGGCGTTGGCTTCTGATCCCCAGATTTATTCTGATCTGCCATGATTCGCGTCCCTTCGTGACTCTCTCTCCTCGAGGTACCCGTCTGAGAGAGATTCACACGCATCCGTCAGCGGTGGAATCGCGGACCGGAACCGACCTCGATAGCTCCTAGCGTCAGCGTTCGTACCGAATCGACGAACAAAGGGTGGCGCAGCGATGATCGAGACCACAGGTTTGACCAAGAGCTTCACACGAGGAAAGACGACGGTCGACGCGGTGCGCGGTATCGATCTGTCGGTGGCGGAGGGGGAGCTGGTCGCGCTGCTCGGCCCGAACGGCGCCGGCAAGTCGACGACGCTACGCATGCTCACGACCCTGCTGGCGCCGACGTCGGGATCGGCTCGCATCGCCGGACACAGCATCACCGAGGACCGAGACGCCGTTCGACGCAGCCTCGGGTATGTCGGACAGGGCAACGGAGGTGGACACAACCAACGAGTTCGCGACGAGCTGCTCACACAAGGCCTGTGCTACGGACTGTCCGCGCATCGAGCGGGTGTCCGCGCGGACGAACTACTGTCCGCCCTCGACCTCGGGGATCTGGCGAAGCGGACGGTCTCGACACTGTCCGGAGGGCAGCGTCGTCGTCTCGACATCGCGATCGGACTCGTTCACCGTCCGCCCTTGCTGTTTCTCGACGAACCGACGACGGGAATGGATCCGCAGAGTCGAGCCAACCTGTGGGAGCACATACTTCGGCTGCGGCAGGAGATGGGCACCACGATCGTGCTGACGACCCACTATCTCGACGAGGCCGATTCGATGGCGGAACGCGTCATCGTGATCGACACGGGAACCATCATCGCCGACGACACCGCAGACGCACTGAAAGCGAATCTTGCCGGCGATCTGGTGACACTGTCGGTGGCGACGGCCGATGCCGCGATCGGATTGGCGGCGATCCTCGGCAGTGCAGATGGAGTGCGCGACATCACGACGTCGGGAGGCCGACTGAACATCCGGGTCGTGCGCGGCGACCGTGCACTCCCGGACCTGCTCAGGCGCAGCGAATCTCACGGTTTCATCGTCGAATCAGCCGATCTGTCCCGTCCGACCCTGGACGACGTGTTCCTCGGCCTCACCGGCCGCAGTCTTCGTGAAACCAGCCTTCGTGAAACCGCAACCGTTTAAGGAGCAGACATGAATACCCTGACCGGAAGTTCTATCGTCATGACGCGCGAACTGCGGCCCATGGTCCGCGATCCGTTCACCGTCGTCTTCAGCCTCACTCAACCCCTGATCCTGCTCGCATTGTTCGGGCCGTTGCTCGGCACTGTGCCGGGACTCGGCGACGGGAACGTGTGGGACTGGTTCGTCCCCGGCGTGCTCGCCATGATCGCGATCTTCGGCACGTCCATGACCGGGTCCAACCTGTTGACCGAGCTGCACGACGGTTCCCACGAGCGAATGCTGGTCACTCCGCTTCCGCGGTCCTCGCTGCTGATCGGGCGCGCGGTGAAAGAGATGGTGCCGCTCGCCGCGCAGGCCGTGCTCATCATTCTCGTCGCACTACCGCTCGGGCTGTCGGTCAATCCGTTCGGCGCCGTCGTCGGGATCGTCTTGCTCGGGATCTTCGGGATCGGGCTGGGTGCGCTGTCGTATTCGCTCGCGCTTGCAGTTCGAGCGCAGGATTGGGTGTTCTGGGCTGTGCAGCAGACGCTCATGTTCCCGCTGCTGATCCTGTCCGGCACCATGCTTCCACTCGACGGTGCGCCCGGATGGATGCAGTTTCTCGTCGACATCAACCCGCTCGGCTACGTGGTGACCGCCGAACGTGCGCTGTTTGCAGGTGATTTCGCGAGCGCGACCGTGCTGCACGGGATCGTGGCTGCGGTCAGCGTCGCAGTGGTGGGTCTCGCCGTGGGAATCAGAGCGATGCGCCGGTGACGAGGTCTGCTCTACGCTGAGTCGATGCGAGCGCACGAGGTGGTTCTGGGGCGGATCGAACAGGATCTCGCCGCAGGCAAGATCGGCGTCGGCGACCGGCTCCCGTCGGAGCGGGCACTGGCGGAGGAGCTGGGCGTAGGACGCTCCTCCATCCGAGAAGCCATCAGGGTGCTCGAAGCAATGGGAGTCGTACGCACCGCAGTGGGGTCGGGCCCCGACGCGGGCGCGTACGTGATGGCCGATCCGGCGACGTCGATCGGATCGGCCCTCCGCTTGCACATGGCGACTCGGTTCCTGCCGATTCCCGACGTGGTCCAAACCAGGGTGCTCCTCGAATCCTGGGCACTTCGGGAGGCGGCAGGCCGGGATCCCGATCTCTCCACGGTCGAGTCACTGCTGGATCGGATGGACGACCTGGACTTACCTCCCGAACAATTCCATCGCCTCGACGCCGAATTGCATGTTCGGCTCGCGAGCCTCGCGGGCAATGTGCTGGTCGAGGCGATGATGACCTCGCTTCGTGATGCCATTCACGGGTACGTAATGGAAGCTGTTCCAGCACTCGATGATTGGGATGTCGTCGCCGTCAACCTACGATGCGAGCACCGCGGGATAGTCGAGGCAGTTCGCAGAGGCGACGGCGGACGAGCTGCAACCCTGGTACGTGAGCACATCGAAGGGTTCTACGCCCTGGCGCCTCTCCAGCCGTGATCGGTGGACCCCCGCACGACGAGGGACGGGGTGAACGTAAGCTGACGAAAAGTGTTGTGGCCCTGACTGTTCACCTGCTCCATCAGTAGTTCCGCAGCGGCGTGGCCCAGTTCGGCTCGGGGCTGCGACACCGAGGTCAGGGGAACGGCCGCGCCTGCTGCATAGTCGATGTCGTCGTACCCGACGATGGCCAGATCGTCGGGAACCCGCAGTCCGCGTTGAATGTATTCCTGCAGAACGCCGAGCGCGAGTAGGTCGTTCGCGCACACTGCGCCGGTCGGGGGCGTGTCGGTCATGTCCAGGATTCGTCCGGCGGCCTTTGCACCGGCCTCGATGCTCAACGATTCCGACCAGATGGTCGACAATCGGGTGCTGGCCGAGTCGGCGACGGCATCGAGTGCGCCCGCCCGCCGATCTCGCACCTGCCGGATGCTCGACGGTCCACCGACGAAGACAAGATTCCGATGGCCGAGGTCCATCAGATGCCGCGCCGCGAGATGCCCACCGTGCACATCGTCGACGGCGACCGACGAACGGCCCGGAGTGCGCGATCCCCTGTCCAGCAGAACCACCGGCGTGCCCTGACGGTCGAGTTTGTCGAGCATCGGAATGTTCTCACCGACGGGACTGAGCAGGATGCCCTGCACACGCTGTTCCATCAGTAGGCGTAGCTGGCGATTCTCTCGATCCTCGGACTCGCCGCTGCCGACGAGTACCATCAGCAGGTCGTTCGCGTCGGCGACCGACTCCGCACCGGCCGCGACGTCGAGGAAGAACGGGTTCCGTGCGTCGAGCACGACGACGGCAAGCATCCGGGACTGTCCTGCCCGGAGCTGGCGCGCGGCATCGTTCCGGACGAATCCGAGCTGGGCGATCGCTGCCTCGACGCGCTCACGGGTGGCCTCGGACACCATGTCGGGACGGTTGAGGACATTGCTGATCGTGCCCATGGACACACCGGCGAGGGCCGCGACCTCTCGCATACTCGCTGCCATATGGACCAGCCTCCCCCGAATCGGACACGAACCATGCACTTCTACTCATTGAATCGGTTCATGACTCGGTGCGCAACACCTGCGTCCGATCGTCGCGCCCGCATCGGCGGATCTGACGTCGCCCGGAGATGAGCGCCAAGCAACGCGGCCAGAGACGTCCTATAACGATTCGATAACGCACGGAGGTGATCCGGATCACGGGGTTGACTTGTGTCCACGGTCACTTCTAGCTTTTAGGGACAAAATGAACCGTTTCAATCGACACGGTTCGATCCGACCGGGAGGTCCCTTCATGAGCGTCTCGACGACGCCCGGCGGTGGTGGCACGATGCCAACCCCCTTGCTCGAGGTTCGGAACGTGAGAAAGACCTTCGGTGCCGTGTCCGCGGTCGCAGGTGTGTCGTTCCCTCTGTTCGCTGGAGAGGCCCATGCGCTGGTCGGTGAGAACGGTGCGGGCAAGTCCACCATCGTCAAGATGCTCGCGGGCGTCCATACCCCGGACACCGGCACTCTTGTCGTGGGCGGCGCGGACGTAACCCTCGGTTCTCCTGCCGAGGCGAAGTCGAAGGGCATCGCGGTGATCTATCAGGAGCCCACTCTGTTCCCCGATCTCTCGATAGCCGAGAACATCTACATCGGAGCGCAACCGAAGGGTCGCGGCGGGATGATCGACCGGTCCGCCATGAATGCCGCGGCAGAAGCGCTGTTCGCACGGCTCGGGGTACCGATGGATCCCGATCGACTCGCAAGTGGACTCTCGATCGCAGATCAGCAACTGGTCGAAATCGCCAAGGCACTGTCGACGCAAGCGTCGGTCATCGTCATGGACGAGCCGACGGCAGCACTGTCCGGCAACGAAGTCGAGAGATTGTTCAAGGTCGCGCGTTCACTGTGTGCCGACGGGGCGGCTGTCCTGTTCATCTCGCACCGCTTCGAAGAGATATTCGCACTGTGCCAGCGAGTGACCGTGATGCGCGACGGCAAACACATCTCGACCTCCGAGCTCGCCGGTCTGACCGTCGACGATCTCGTCAAAGCCATGGTGGGCCGCGAACTAGGCGCGCTGTTCCCGAAATTGGATGCCGAGCCGGGCGCGGTCGTGCTGGAGGTCGACGGATTGAGCCGGGCGGGCGTGTTCACCGACGTCAGCTTCTCCGTCCGCGCTGGAGAGATCGTGGCACTCGCGGGGCTCGTCGGTGCGGGCCGCTCCGAGGTCATGCAAGCCGTCTTCGGCGTCGACCCCCGCGATTCGGGTGAAGTGCGCGTCAGAGGAAGAACGCTGAAGCCCGGGAATCCGAAAGCTGCGATGCGCGCCGGGATCGCACTGGTACCCGAGGACCGACGTCAGCAGGGCCTCATTCCCGAGATGTCCATCGAGCGCAACGCGACCCTGACCCGATCGGCGGCGTTGGCTCGCTTCGGATTCCTCGTGGGTGGTCGTGAACGACGTTCCGCGTACGAGTGGACCAAGAAGCTACAGACGAAGTTCGCTCGCATCACCGATCCCGTGGGGACTCTGTCCGGTGGAAATCAGCAGAAGGTGGTCCTCGCCAAGTGGCTGGCCACCGATCCGACTGTCCTCGTCGTGGACGAGCCGACACGAGGTATCGACGTAGGGACGAAAGCCGAAGTGCACAGAATCATTTCCCAACTCGCGCGCGACGGCGTGGCAATCGTGATGATCTCCTCCGAGCTGCCCGAGGTGCTCGGGATGGCCGACCGTGTGCTGGTCATGCGAGAGGGTCGCATCGCAGCGGAGATCGATCGAGCCGACGCCACCGAGGAGTCCGTCATGTACGCCGCGATGGGATCCACCGCCACAGGGCCGGGGGCAGCAGCATGAGCATCACGACGGACGTGAGCGCGCCGGCGGATCCGCTGAAGCCGGTGCAGAAGGACAGCACCTCTCTCGTCGAAAAGGTCCTGCGGATGCGCTCGCTCGGCATACTCGCCGCCTTGGTCGTGCTCGTAGGAGTCACGACAGCGAAGAACTCCGGATTCCTGTCCTCGCAGAGCATCAGGGACCTGCTGCTTGCTGCGTCGATCGTCGCGGTACTCGTGGTCGGCCAGACCGTCGTGATGATCACCAAGAACATCGACCTGTCGGTAGGTTCGATTCTCGGGCTGTCTGCGTTCGCTGCGGGTTCGGTCATGCACAGCTCGCCCGACCTCCCGATCGTCGTCGGGATCGTCGCGGGTATCGCCGTCGGTGCGGTATGCGGAGTGGTCAATGCAGTACTGGTCCGATTCGGCGGCGTCCCTGCGCTTGTCGTGACCCTCGGAACGATGTACATCTTCCGCGGTGTCGCCTACTTCTGGGCAGGTGGAGAACAGATCACCGCCGACGAGATGCCCGGATCGTTCCTCGACCTCGGCACCGCAAGCATTCTGGGAATACCTGTCCTGGTGCTGATCGCACTCGTCGCCATCGCGGCGACCGGGACCTACCTCGGCCGCTATCGCAGTGGACGCGACCTCTACGCCATCGGATCCAACGGACACGCCGCCGAGCTCGCCGGAATCGCGGTGGGCAGACGGACGCTCGCGGCATTCGCGTTCTCGGGAGCGATGGCAGGTATCGCCGGGGTCATGTTCGCCGCACGATTCGGAACCGTCGACGCAGCCGCGGGAACCGGCTACGAACTCAACGTCATCGCCGCGTGCGTCGTCGGCGGAGTGGCGGTGGTCGGCGGCATCGGAACCATCTGGGGCGCCGCCCTCGGCGCGCTGCTCCTGACGACGATCAACAGCGCACTCCCGGTCCTGCAGATCGACCAGTTCTGGCAGCAGGCCATTGTCGGTGCACTCATACTCATCGCCATCGCGGCGGACCGAATCGCGGCCGTCCGTGCTGCGCAGCAACTTCGAAAGAGGAGCGCTCATGTCGAGTGATCTCGCCACGGCGTCGGCCGGCCCCACAGCCTCGGCGACGCAGCCCGGGAGCCGGTGGCGCGAGCTCCTCGCGAACTGGGACACCGCGATCATCACGCTCACGGTTCTTGTCCTGATCGGAGCCTCCATCACCAACCCCGACTTCGGCAGCAGTACCAACTTCACCTTCCTGGTCCTCGACCTGGCGCCGATCTTCCTGATCGCACTGCCGATGACGCTGATCATCGTGACCGGTGAGATCGACTTGTCGGTGGCGAGCACGCTCGGTCTCAGTGGCGCGGCCATGGGGTGGATGTGGAACAACGGGTTCACGATCGAGATGATCGTCCCGATGTGCATCCTGCTCGGAGCGATGCTCGGTGCGCTCAACGGATTTCTTGTCGCCGGCCTCGGATTGCCCTCTCTCGCAGTGACGATCGGTACGCTTGCACTGTTCCGTGGCTTGGCCTTCGTACTTCTGGGTGATCAGGCGGTGTCGAACTTCCCCCGTGCCTACACCTCGTGGGTCACTGGAACGATCGGCGATACCCCGATCCCGAATCTCGCTGTTCCGTTGGTGATCCTTGCGGTCGTCTTCGGGGTGATCTTGCAATCGACAGCATTGGGGCGCAACATCTATGCGACCGGAGCGAGTGCGACGGCAGCGAAGTTCGCCGGCATCGACGGCAACCGAATCAAGTTCTGGCTCTACGTGGTCGCCGGCGCCGTCGCAGCGCTCGCCGGAGTCCTATGGAGTTTGCGGTACTCGAGTGCCCGGGCCGACAACGGATCCGGCCTCGAACTCTCCGTCGTCGCCGCGGTACTGCTCGGCGGCGTCTCCATCTTCGGCGGCAAAGGTCGACTGCTCGGAGTTCTCGCCGCCGTGGTCCTTCTTGCCACCCTGCAGAACGCCCTCCGACTCGAGGACATCTCGAACGAGGCGCTCACCGTCGTCACCGGCGTACTGCTCATCGTCGCCGTTCTCCTACCCAACGTACTGAAGACCGTCCGAACCTCCTCCCAACGCCGCAAAGCCGTTCGCGCTCTCTAGGATTTCCCCTCCCTCGAAAGGACCCTCATGTCCCGCTTCTCCCGGCGCCTCGCGCCACTGGCAGGCGTCGCAGCCTTGTCCCTCGTGTTGACCGCATGCGGCGGCACCACTCAGGATTCGGCCTCGGATTCCTCCGACAGTGGCAGCCGCGCCACCGGCACTGCCAACCCCGACGCCCCGATCACCGAGGGACTGAAGGTCGCATTCTTGCCCAAGCAGCTCAACAATCCCTATTCCGATATCGAGGTCGCGGGCGGTGAGACCGCCGTAGGTGAGTTCGGTGGTGAGTACAAGCTCGTCGGACCGAACGATGCGAGCGCATCCTCACAGGTGTCCTACATCAACACCCTGATCCAGCAGAACCAGGACGTCATCGGTATCGCCGCGAATGACCCGAATGCCGTGTGCCCGTCGTTGAATCAGGCACGCGATGCGGGCATCAAGGTCGTGACGTTCGATTCCGACGCATCCAAGGACTGCCGGGACCTGTTCATCAATCAGGCCACCACCGAAGGCGTCGGCGAGGCGCTCGCGAAGATGACCAGCGATCAGATCGGTGGCAGCGGCAAGATCGCGATTCTGTCGGCAACCCCCAACGCCACCAATCAGAACGCCTGGATCGAGGTGCTGAAGGAACAGCTCGCTTCGAACCCCGAATACGCGAACATCGAACTCGTCGCCACGGTCTACGGAAACGACGACGACCAGAAGTCGTTCCAGGAAACACAGGGGCTCCTGCAGACCTACCCGGACCTGAAGGCCATCGTGTCCCCGACGACGGTCGGTATCACAGCCGCAGCGCGGTACATCTCGTCGTCGAGCTACAAGGACAACATCGTTCTCACCGGTCTCGGCACCCCTAACCAGATGCGCGAGTACGTCAAGGACGGCACCGTGAAGCAGTTCGCACTGTGGGATCCCACCGACATCGGTTACCTTGCTGCTTACGCGGGTGCGGCACTGGCGTCGGGACAGATCACCGGAGCCGAAGGCGAAACGTTCACGGCAGGTGAGCTCGGCGAGTACACGATCGGCGCCGACGGGGAGCTGGTGCTCGGACCGCCCACCGTGTTCGACGCTGCCAACATCGACCAGTACGACTTCTGATCGAGCCGGCCTCCGAAGACCATGAACAGGTACTGCTTCACACTCCAACTGAGGCCCGAATCCGTCCCCGAGTACACCGAGCGTCACGCCGAGGTGTGGCCCGAGATGCTCGAGGCATTGAAAGTCAATGGCTGGAACAACTATTCACTGCACGTCCGCGCCGACGGGCTGATCGTCGGATACGTCGAAAGCCCTGATCTCGGTGCGTCGCAGAAGGCGATGAGCAGTACCGAAGTCAACGCGCGGTGGCAGGCCGAGATGGCGCCGTTCTTCACGGATCTCGGCTCTGCCACGCCGGACGAAGGATTCGTCCTGCTGTCCGAACTATTTCACCTCGAGAGTCAGATGGGTATCGAATCATGACCACCGCTGCACTACAGGACATCTCGGCGCTCGCCGACTTCGGCATCGAGGTGCCGAGCTGGGCGTACGGCAACTCCGGCACCCGATTCAAGGTCTTCAGCACCCCAGGTGTACCGCGGACCCCCTTCGAGAAGGTCGCCGATGCGGCTGAGGTCAACCGAGTGACGGGCGCGGCCCCGCGGGTGTCGCTGCACATTCCGTGGGATTATGTCGATGACTTCGGCACGCTGGCTGCATTCGCCGCCGACAACGGAGTGACGCTCGGTGCGGTGAACTCCAACGTCTTCCAGGACGACGACTACAAACTCGGCTCGCTGACCAACGCGGACCCGAAGATCCGCGCGAAAGCGGTTGCACACCATCTCGAATGTATCGATGTCATGCGTGCGACCGGATCGAAGATGCTCAAGCTCTGGCTGCCCGACGGCACCAACTACGCAGGCCAGGACTCCATCCGTGCGCGGCAAGATCGTTTGTCGGAGTCGCTGCAGGAGATCTACGCAGGACTCGACGACGATCACCGGTTGCTCATCGAGTACAAGTTCTTCGAGCCGTATTTCTACACCACCGATATCCCCGACTGGGGAACCTCGCTGCTGCACTGCCTCGCCCTGGGCGACAAAGCTCAGGTCGTCCTCGACACCGGCCATCATGCGCCCGGCACCAACATCGAGTTCATCGTCACCCAGCTCATTCGTCAGAACAAGCTCGGCGCGTTCGACTTCAACTCGCGCAACTACGCCGACGACGATCTCATCGTCGGTGCGGCGGATCCGTTCCAGCTGTTCCGAATCATGCACGAGATCGTGGCCGCAGGAGCACATCTGCCGAATTCTGGGATCAACTTCATGCTCGATCAGTGTCACAACATCGAGCCCAAGATTCCCGGTCAGATTCGTTCGATCATGAACGTTCAGGAAGCGACGGCCAAGGCCTTGCTGGTCGACGCCGTAGCGCTCGACGACGCCCAACGCGGCGGGGACGTCCTGGGCGCACACGCGGTGCTGATGGACGCCTACAACACCGACGTCCGCGGCCTCCTCGGTGATCTACGCGAGTCCAAGGGCATCGATCGTGATCCCGTTGGTGCCTATGCGCGATCAGGCTACGCCGAGCGCATCGAATCCGAGCGTGTCGGCGGAAACCAAGCGAGCTGGGGAGCCTGATGCTGGAGACGCCAAAGCTGCAGCAGAGTTGCTCGGCATCTCGTACGCCCATGTCCAGCCTCGACTCAGGAGAACACCTTCAGTGAGCACCTCGGAAAACACGACGATCTCGGACTTGATTGCCCGCTCCAATCGGCTCGGCGCAGACGCACGCAACACCAACTACGCGGGTGGCAACACGTCCGCCAAGGGAACCGACACCGATCCCGTCACCGGTGAGAGTGTGGACCTGTTGTGGGTCAAAGGATCCGGCGGCGATCTCGGCACGCTGCAGCCGTCCGGTCTCGCTGCGTTGCGGCTCGATCGGGTACTGGCGCTGAAAGATGTCTACCCTGGCGTCGAACGCGAGGACGAGATGGTCGCGGCGTTCGACTACTGCCTGCACGGGAAAGGTGGCGCGGCACCGTCGATCGACACCGCCATGCACGGTCTCGTGGAAGCCAACCATGTCGACCACCTACACCCCGATTCCGGAATCGCCTTCGCGACTGCAGCGGACGGTGAAGAACTGACACGTAAGTGCTTCGGTGACCGGGTCGTGTGGGTGCCGTGGCGCCGTCCAGGATTTCAGCTCGGTCTCGACATAGCGTCCATCGCGGCACAGAACCCGCAGGCAATCGGCTGCATCCTGGGCGGTCACGGCATCACGGCCTGGGGAGAGACGAGCGAGGAATCCGAGCAGCGGTCGCTCGAGATCATTCGTGCCGCGGAGAAGTTCATCTCCGACAACGGGCGGACCGACCCGTTCGGTGGAGTCATCGCCGGATTCGAAGCGTTGCCTGCAGAGGAGCGGCGCGCGAAGGCCGCGTCGCTGTTCCCACTGATCCGAGGTCTCGCGTCGACCGATCGGTCACAGGTGGGCCACTTCGACGACAGCCCAGCCGTTCTCGAATTTCTGGCCGCCGAGGAGCATCCCCGTCTCGCGGCACTCGGGACGTCCTGCCCGGACCACTTCTTGCGTACCAAGGTTCGCCCCATGGTGCTCGACCTGCCTCCTGCAGCGTCGGACGAGGAAGTCTCGGTGCGGCTGAAGGAACTGCACCAGTCCTACCGCGACGACTATGCCCGCTACTACGACGAACACGCCGAGGCCGACAGCCCGGCCATGCGGGGCGCCGACCCGGCGATCGTCCTCGTCCCGGGTGTGGGGATGTTCTCGTTCGGTGCCAACAAGCAGACCGCTCGTGTCGCAGCGGAGTTCTACCTCAACGCCATCAACGTCATGCGCGGCGCGGAGGCTATGTCCACCTACGCGCCGATCGACGAACGCGAGAAGTTTCGGATCGAGTACTGGGCGCTCGAGGAAGCCAAGCTTGCCCGGATGCCGAAGCCGAAACCGCTGGCCACGAGAGTCGCGCTGGTCACCGGAGCGGCGTCGGGAATCGGAAAGGCGATTGCGACGCGGCTGGCCGCCGAGGGCGCGTGCGTCGTCATCGCCGACCTCGACGCGGACAAGGCGATGGCCGCGGCAGCCGAGATCGGCAATTCCGATGTGGCGGTGGGTATCGCAGCGGACGTCACCGACGAAGGGCAGATCGCCGACGGTATCGCAGCGGCCGTCCTTGCGTTCGGTGGTATCGACCTGGTGGTCAACAATGCGGGCCTATCTATTTCGAAGCCACTGCTCGAGACGACGGCGAAGGACTGGGATCTGCAGCACGACGTCATGGCCCGCGGGTCGTTCCTCGTCTCGCGGGAGGCTGCGCGGATCATGATGGCGCAGGGCCTCGGCGGAGACATCGTCTACATCTCGTCGAAGAACTCGGTGTTCGCCGGTCCCAACAACATCGCGTACTCGGCGACGAAAGCAGATCAGGCACATCAGGTTCGACTGTTGGCGGCCGAGCTCGGCGAACACGGTATCCGCGTCAATGGCATCAATCCCGACGGGGTGGTCCGCGGATCGGGGATCTTCGCCGGCGGCTGGGGTGCGAAGCGTGCCGCGGTGTACGGCGTCGAAGAGGAGAAGTTGGGCGAATACTACGCGCAACGAACACTTCTCAAGCGTGAGGTGCTCCCGGAGCACGTAGCCAACGCGGTGTTCGCGTTGACCGGCGGGGAGCTGACCCACACCACCGGCCTGCACATTCCGGTGGATGCAGGCGTCGCAGCCGCATTCCTGCGCTGATGGGAGTGTTCGCGGCCGTCGATCTCGGCGCGTCGAGTGGACGGGTCATGCTCGGTCGGATCGAGCACGGGCGGGTCAGGTTGGACGAAGTGGCACGGTTCGAGAACCGACCCGTGCGCTTGAACGGTTCGCTGCACTGGAACATCGTCGATCTGTATCAAGGGGTTCTGGGTGGGCTGCGCAAGCTCGTCGACGGCCTCGAAGGTGAGACGCTGACGTCGATCGGAATCGACACCTGGGCAGTGGACTACGCGCTCTTGGCTCCGGACGGCTCGATGCTCGGCATCCCCTTCCACTACCGAGATGCACGCAACGACGGCGAGCATGCGGACCTGTTCCTTCGGAACGGCATCGCACAGCTTCCGTTCAACACCGTGTATCAGTTGCTGACCGAATCGACCGATCGACTGGCTTCGGCACACCGGATGCTCATGATTCCCGACCTGCTGGCGTACTGGCTCACCGGTGTCGCGGCAGGTGAAGTCACCAATGCGTCCACAACTGGGATGCTGAATCCGACTACGCGCGAATGGGATCGCGACCTCCTGGCCGAAGTAGGTCTCAAGCCGGATCTGCTGCCGCCGCTGCTCGTGCCGGGTCAGCGAATCGGTGCGCTGAGACCGGACGTCGTCTCGCTCGTCGGAACTCGAGCGGACGTCGTTGCCGTCGGGACTCACGACACGGCGTCTGCGATCGTGGCGGTTCCCGCGGAATCGGCGAACTTCGCCTATATAGCCTCCGGCACGTGGTCTCTCGTCGGAGTCGAGGCACCGGGACCGGTCATCTCGGCCGCAGCCAGGGACGGCGGCTTCACCAACGAAGCCGGTGTCGACGGAACCGTTCGCCTGCTGCGCAACGTCATGGGAATGTGGCTCGTTCAGGAGTCACTACGTCAGTGGGAACGTGACGGCGTCACGTATGCGCTTGCGGACCTGCTGGCGGAAGCCGAGAGCCTCGGTGACGTGGGGGCCGTCGTCGACCCGGATCTTCCGGTGTTTCTGCCACCAGGTGACATGCCGTCGAGGATCGCCGAAGAGTGCAGGGCTGCAGGTGTTCCTGTTCCGTCCACCGCCGCCGAGACTGTCCGCTGCATCATGGACAGCCTCGCGGCGGCATACGCCCGGTCGGTCCGCACCGCCGGTGAGTTGGCCGGAATCGACATCGAGACGGTGCACATCGTCGGAGGAGGCTCGCAGAACGAACTGCTGTGCCAGCTGACTGCCGACGCGACCGGCCTTCCCGTCGTCGCCGGACCGGTAGAGGGCTCGGCACTCGGAAACGTTCTGGTGCAAGCCCGTGCGGCCGGCGTGATCGCGGGTGGAGTGGCAGAGCTACGCAGCGTCGTTCGTCAGTCGTTTCCACTGACTCGCTACCTGCCGCGGCGTAGCTGACGCCGGTCCCTGGAAGATCACCCGTCGTTGGAAAATCACGTGCTGTTAGAAAATCACCCAGAGTATCGACGCCACTGCGAATACCGACAAGCCGAGTGTCGTCTCCATGACGGTCCATGTCTTGAGTGTCGTTTTCTCGTCCATGCCGAAGAAGCGACTGACCAGCCAGAAGCCGGAATCGTTGACGTGCGAGAGCACGGTGGCTCCTGCTGCAAGGGCGAAGACGAGAAGCGCGATCTTGAAGTTGCTGAGGTCCTGTTCGCCCACCTGCACTGCGATGAGTCCGGCAGTGGTGGTCAATGCGACCGTCGCCGATCCCTGTGCGACTCGTAGCGCCGTGGCAATGAGGAACGCCTGCAGGATGATGGGCAGACCCAATCCCGACAACGACGAGGTAAGGGACTGGCCGATGCCGCTCGCTCGCAGGACGCCGCCGAACATTCCACCTGCGCCGGTGATGAGGATGATGGAGCAGATGGGTCCGAGCGCCTGATCCATGAACTTGGAGGCGTCGCCGATGGGGAAGCGGCCCGGTGCCAGCAGGAACAGCGCGAGCAGCAGTGTGATCAGCAAAGCGATCGGTGTCTGACCGAGGAGTACGAGCGCTGACGCCCAGGTTGTGTCGCCGTCGATCACACCTGCGGACGCCAAGGTGTTGACGATGGTGTTCAACGAGATCAACACCAACGGTGTCAGCAGAATCAAGAGGACGACGGGGAAGCTCGGCGCGGCTCCGAACTGTCCGGACGAGTCGTCTCGGCTGTCGCTGTCACCGCTGTCACTGCTGTCACTGCTGTCACCGGTGCTTGCGGTCTTGGTCCCCGTCTTCGTGGTGGCAGTCTGCTCGGGTCCGGCCTTCTTGGGCCCGTTGTTCTGGGGTCCCGCAAGCAGGTCGACCGTTGCGACGTCGAATCGGCGACCCAACGCAGTACCCACGAGGTAGGAGCCGACGAACCACGACACGACGGCCACCGGGACACCGACGAGCAGAACCGTACCGATGTCACCGCCCAGCAGTTCTGTTGCGGCAACCGGGCCGGGGTGTGGCGGGACGATCGCGTGCATAGCGGCGAACGCGCCCGCGGTGGGGAGTGCATAGAGCAGGATCGACCCGCCGAAGCGACGCGCGACGGTGTAGATGATCGGAAGGAAGACCACGAGGCCGGCGTCGAAGAAGATGGGGAAACCGAAGATGAGAGCGGCGACGCCGAGAGCCAATGGTGCTCGTTTGGCGCCGAACCGGTTGATCAGGGTGTCGGCCAATACTTGTGCGCCACCGGTGATTTCGAGCAGTCGCCCGACCATCACCCCCAGGGCCACCAACAGTGCCACCGATCCGAGGGTGGAGCTGAAGCTCGACAGTAGCGCGTCCGGCACCTCCGCCAGCGGAATGCCGGCTGCGACGGCAGTGACAGCACTGACGAGGACGAGTGAGACGAACGCGTGCAGTTTGACCTTCATGATGAGAAACAGCAGTACGGCAACCGCTGCTGCAGCGATCAAGAGTAGTGCCGTCGTTCCGTATGCCGGTTCGATCGGATCCATGAGTACCTCGTTCATTGCAGGAGATTTCGACCCTATCGGACATATGCATGGTCGCGTGGGGTTCCACCGGGTCGATCTCATGGCCTTGACCGCGCGAGTACCGTGCCTCGTATGAGTGATGCAGATCACCGAAACGCCGAACTGCAGGAGCAAGCTCAGCGACAGGCCGCAGCGGCCAGAGTGAAGATGAAGCATCGTCGCGAGCAGCACGAAGGGGGATTGGGGGGATACGTTGCCGAGCGGGCGGGGGACTGGAGTCTGGACGACCAGAACACTGCTGCAATGGACAAACAGGCTCGCTTCTGGAGTGTTGTCACGGACCGGTGGTTCCGTATGGAGATCGACGGGTGGGAGAACATTCCCGATCCGCCGGTACTCGTAGTCGGGGTCCATTCCGGTGCGCCGTTCGTGTGGGACGCATGGACCGTCGGTGCACAGTGGTGGCGTCGTTTCGGAGCGTCACGCACGCTGCACGGAACAGCACACGATGCGTTGATGGCTTTTCCCGTCATCGGGAAGGTGTTCAGGTCGATGGGGGTGTTGCCCGCGGCGCCGGATTCGATGTCGACGGCGTTGGCAGAGGGTCGGGACGTCATCGTCTGGCCGGGAGGTGAGGTCGACTCTTTACGGCCGTGGAGTGATCGCGACGTCGCTACGCTCGCCGGGAGGACGGGATTCGTCAAACTAGCTATCCGGATGGGTGTTCCGATCGTGCCGGTCGCGACCGTCGGTGGTGCCGATGCGATGCCGGTGCTGGTCCGCGGCGACACGCTGGCGCGGGTGTTGCGGCTCGACCGAATCGCACGACTCAAAGTGTTCCCGATCGCATTGTCGCTGCCCTGGATCATCTCGCCCGCCGCACTGCCGCAGATACCGCTGCCGGCCAAGATCCGCACGCGATTCATGCCGCATGTCAGCGTCGATCACGATCCTTCGCTGTGCGAGGACGAGGACTACATCGAAGCGAAATACGACGAGGTTCGGCGACAGATTCAAAGCGGGATGGACGACCTGGCCAGGAAGCGACGGTTTCCTATCTTCGGGTAGCTAAGCTCGACTCATGGATCGACCCGCGGTAATTCTGGAGAACGACGAGACCGTTTACGACTTCTACCTGCGTCATCAGCAGAACCGACAGGTCGCGAGGCTGGCCTATGCGGCCCTTGCCCGGCGGTTCAAGCCGCGGGTGAGCTATTCCGAAGGTGCGCGCGAGGAAATCCGCAGGCTGGTCTACGACGACACCCGACTGATCATCGCCGTCAATCACGTCTCCGAGACAGACCCGTACACCGTCGCTGCGGCAGCGTGGGCCAGCCCCTTGCGCCCGGCGATCGGTAGGACGCGAGTGTTGGCCAAGGACGAGTTGTTCCAGGAACCCAAGCAGCGCAAGCGAATCGACATGATGGGCGGCATCCCGGTCTTCCGCGGCAAGAACCACGGCATGCGCGCGGTCAGCGCAGCGGGCAACAGGATGATGGATGTCAGCGCGGAACGTGTCCGACGCGGGGACGATCTTGCAGTGTTCCCGGAAGGTACGTGCAACCTGGTCGATCCGACGCAGATTCAACATGTCGGTAGCGGCATCGGCCACATCGCTGCACGGATTCGCAAGCTCGGCGTCGAGCCGGTTCTGATCTGTATGGGCTTGAGTTACGGTCCTTCGCAGAACCTGAAGTCCGCAAGCGTCTACATCGATCAACCGATCACCGAATTGCCGGACAAGCCGCTCCACATTGTCCGCACCGTGGCGGACGGAATGCAGAAAGCGCTCGACGGTGCAGTGGCCGCCTACTGAGCGGTAGCTCGGTGTTGGTAGAACAGATCAAGAGGTTCCCGTATTTCGCAACTTCAGGAGACACACGTGAGTGATGCAGTGAAGACCGCCGTAGTGACCGGAAGCGCACGAGGAATCGGCGCCGCCGTAGCCAAACGATTGGCCAAGGACGGATTCGGTGTCGCCGTCGTCGACCTCGACGAAGCCGCATGTGCCGATACCGTCGACGCCATCAAGTCGGCCGGCGGTCAGGCCGTCGCAATCGGCGCGAACGTGGCCGACGAGGAATCGGTGCAGACGGCGGTCGACCGTATCGCGTCCGAATTCGGTGCGCCGACCGTGCTGATCAACAACGCGGGAATCACGCGCGACAACCTGCTGTTCAAGATGACCGTCCAGGATTGGGATTCCGTGCTCGGCGTGCACCTGCGCGGATCGTTCCTGATGACCCGCGCGGTGCAGAAGCACATGATCGACGCCAAGTGGGGTCGGATCGTCAACTTGTCGAGCACGTCGGCTCTAGGAAACCGCGGGCAGGCGAACTACTCGGCAGCCAAGGCGGGCATGCAGGGATTCACGAAGACTCTCGCCATCGAGCTCGGTAAGTTCGGCGTGACCGCCAATGCGATCGCCCCGGGGTTCATCGAGACCGAGATGACTGCCGCCACCGCGGAGCGTGTCGGGGTGCCGTTCGAGGACTTCAAAGCTGCTGCAGCGTCGCAGATTCCGGTCAATCGCGTCGGAAATCCGGATGACATCGCGCATCTCGCGTCGTTCTTCGTCAGCGAGGGTGCGGGCTTCATCTCAGGCCAGGTCGTCTACGCCGCGGGTGGCCCGAAGGATTGATACTGCTCCGCCTCGGGGCATGGGTAGTCACGTTTCGACGGTGACTACCCATGTTCCGTTGTGGCAGGCGCGGGGAGTTCAGGGCAGGATCGAGTCCACGTATCCGCCGTCGACCCGCAGGGCGCCACCCGTCGTCGCGGACGCCTGATCCGAGCTCAGGTACACGATCATGTTGCCTACCTCTTCAGGTTCGATGAGTCTGCCGATGAGCGACTGGGGGCGGTTCTCCTTCATGAACTTCGCCTGCGCCTCGTCCCACGGAAGATCGTCGCCGACGAGTTCTGCGACGAAGTCCTCGACGCCCCCGGTGTGCGTCGGGCCGACGATGACCGAGTTGACCGTGACACCGGTTCGCGCTGCAGCTTTCGCGAACCCGCGCGTGACCGCGAGCAGTGCGGTCTTGGTCATCCCGTAGTGAATCATCTCCTCGGGGATCACCACCGCGGAGTCGCTGCAGATGTTCTGGATTCGACCCCAACCATTTTCGGTCATTCCGGGCAAATAGGTGCGGATCAGTCTGATGGCCGACAGGACGTTCACCTCGAAGTACCGACGCCACTCGTCGTCGTCGATTTCCAGAGCCGGGGCAGAGCCGAAAATGCCGAGATTGTTCACCAGAATGTCGACGACGGGTACCCGCTCGGTCAGTCGCTCGACGCCCTCGGCGGTGGCAAGATCGGCCGCGACCCCGATGATCCGAGCGCCAGGAATGGTATCGACCAGGTGCTCTTCGGCTTTGTCGACGGTGGACTGCGAGCGACCGTTGACCACAACCCGCGCACCGGACCGCGCGAGCTGCGTCGCGATGGCGAGCCCGATGCCTTGCGTCGAGCCGGATACGAGTGCTGTGCGGCCGTTCAGATCGATGTTCATGAGCCTCTCCCTGCTCTGTCGGATGTGACTCCAGTGTGCCTGAAAATTACAGGTCAGTACGTATAGAAACCTTTGCCGCTCTTGCGGCCGAGCATGCCCGCGTCGACCATCCGCTGCAACAGCGGCGGTGGCGCGTAATGCGGCTCGCGGAATTCGGCGTACAGGGATTCTGCGACGGCCAGGGTGACGTCGAGTCCGACGGTGTCGGTGAGACGCAGCGGCCCCATCGGGTGGGCGCACCCGTTGACCATGCCCTCGTCGATGTCCTCGGCGCTCGCGAAGCCGGACTCGAGCATGCGGATGGCCGAGACCATGTACGGAATCAGCAACGCGTTGACGATGAATCCGGCGCGATCACCGGCGCGGATCGTCTTCTTGCCCAGAGTGTTTCCCGCGTAGTCCGTCACTGCAGCCACGGTTTCTTCGCTGGTGAGCAGGCTCACGACGATCTCGACCAACGGAAGCACCGGTACGGGGTTGAAGAAGTGGACCCCGACTACCTTGTCGGGACGCTTCGTCGCATTGGCCATCTTGATGACCGGGATCGACGAGGTGTTGGTGGCCAGGATCCCCTCGGGCTTGACGATGGAATCGAGCTTGCCGAACAAGTCCAGCTTGAGCGATTCGATCTCCGGAGCTGCTTCGACGACGAGGTCGCGGTCGGAGAAGTCGGCAATGTCGAGAGTCAACGTGATTGCAGCGCGTGCCTTCTCGGCTGCACCCGCCTCGATGCGTCCGGACTTGACCGCGCGAGCGAACGACTTGTCGAGGCGTGCTTCGGCGGCGTCGGCCGTGGCCTGGCTGGTTTCGAGAATCAGGACCGAACTACCGGAGCGAGCACACATCTCGGCGATTCCGGCTCCCATGGTACCGCCGCCGATGACGCCTACGAGGTTGATATCGCTCATTTGAGCAGCGCCCGCGACATGACGACACGCTGAATCTGGTTGGTGCCTTCGTAGATCTGGGTGATCTTCGCGTCACGCATCATGCGCTCGACCGGGAAGTCGGTGGTGTAGCCCGCGCCGCCGAATAGCTGTACGGCGTCGGTGGTGACCTCCATGGCCACATCGGAGGCGAAGCACTTCGCTGCCGCGGAGATGAACCCGAGGTTCTTCTCACCGCGCTCGGCACGAGCGGCCGAGGTGTACACCATCAGACGTGCGGCTTCGACCTTCATCGCCATGTCGGCGAGCATGAACTGGACGGCCTGGAAGCTGCTGATCGACTGCCCGAACTGCTTGCGGTCCTTGGTGTACTCGATTGCCGCGTCGAGCGCGCCCTGCGCGAGGCCGACGGCCTGAGCGCCGATGGTGGGGCGGGTGTGATCGAGGGTTTCGAGCGCAGTCTTGAATCCGGTGCCGGGCTCTCCGATCATGCGGTCGCCGGGGATCTTGCAGTTCTCGAAGTACAGCTCGGCGGTGGGCGAACCCTTGATGCCGAGCTTCTTCTCCTTCGGCCCGACGACGAATCCTTCGTCGTCCTTGTGAACGATGAACGAAGAGATGCCGTTTGCGCCCTTGTCCGGGTCGGTCACGGCCATGACGGTGTACCAGTCGGACTTGCCGCCGTTGGTGATCCAACACTTGGAGCCGTTGAGGATCCAGTCGTCACCCTCGGCCTTGGCGCGGGTACGCATGCCGGCCGCGTCGGAGCCGGCTTCCCGCTCGGACAGTGCGTACGACGCCATTGCGCCGCCCGCGAGCGACGGCAGAACCTGCTGCTTGAGCTCCTCGGAACCCTTGAGGATCAGGCCCATCGTGCCGAGCTTGTTGACGGCAGGAATCAGCGAGGACGAGCCGCAGACGCGGGCAACTTCCTCGATGACGATGCAGGTAGCGACCGAGTCGGCGCCTTGGCCGTCGTATGCCTCGGGAACGTGGATGGCGTTGAAACCGGAGTTGTTGAGTGCAGAAAGCGCCTCGTCGGGGAAGCGGGCATCCTCGTCGACCGCCTTGGCGTACGGTGCGATCTCCTTCTCGGCGAGCGCGCGAATGGCCGCGCGCAGTTCGTCGTGCTCTTCCGGCAGGCGAAAGAGATCGAAATCCGGGTTTCCGGCCATGCTGCCACTCTCCTAGGGCTATGGGCTGCGCGGCACTGAGTGCCACAGATTTCTTGATGGTACCGAGCCGAGGCGGTGAAGACAAGGATCGATGGCACCGAGTGCCAGCAGTTCTAGTCCCAGTGCTCGGCGAGGGCGTCGGCGATCGCCGACCGCGAGGTGCCACGTGGAAAGACAGCGACGACTACCTGCTCGGATCCGGTGTCGAATCCGGCGCGGACCTTGCCGAGTGCCTCCTCGAGGTCGCTCGCGCTGGTCGGAAAGCCGTCCCGAATCATCCGTCGCAGTATGTAGTTGTGCGTCGCCGTGACCGAGGCCGAGAACTGCAGAATCTCCAGGTGGGAGTGGTTGGGAAGTGCCTGACGAAGATAGTCGACGAACAATCGGTCGTACCGAAAGACCGTGACTATCTCGCGGTCGCGTAGCGCCGGGTTCTCGTGCACGACCTGATACCGCAGTCGAGATTGTTCCTTCCAGCCGGAGAAGCGTTCGAATACCAGCTGGGCTGCTTCGCAGACGGCGATCCAGGGATCCTTGTGCGGTCGTTCCAGGAACGACGCGGTCTGCTCGAGCAGGATTTCGTGGTCGGCGAAGATGACGTCGTCCTTGCCGCGAAACTGCCGGAAGAAGGTCCTGCGCGAAATTCCCGACGCTTCGGCGATGTCGTCGACCGAGGTGGCGTCGTACCCGTTCACTGCGAACAGGTCGAGGGCTGCTTTTGCCACGGACAGGCGAAAGGCGTCGGAGTCCTCGGAGTCACGCATAGTGCATGAACGTAGTCCATGGTGTGGCCGGACCCGAGTCGTAGCGAGATTCGAGTCCGAGCGCGATCCGATTCGACCGAGCCGAAGTTCCGAACGAGTGGCGCGGACGACTGTAGGGTCGTGAAAGAAATACCCTCACCGTGAAGGATGGAAGTCTTGGCTCTCGTTGCAGGAATCGACTCGTCCACTCAGTCGTGCAAAGTCTTTGTCCGAGATGCTGATTCGGGTGAGGTCGTGCGGCGCGGACGGGCGCGTCATCCCGACGGTACCGAGATCGGTCCAGCAGTGTGGAAGGCCGCGCTCGACACCGCCATCGACGAAGCAGGTGGTCTCGACGACGTCGACGCGGTGGCCGTCGGCGCGCAGCAGCACGGGATGATCTGTCTCGACGAGTCCGGCGAGGTCGTTCGGCCGGCGTTGCTGTGGAACGACACGCGATCGGCGTCGTCCGGAGCCGATCTCGTCGAGGAGTTCGGGGGAGGTCGAGCGTGGGCGGACGCAGTGGGCGTCGTCCCGGTCGCGGCGATCACCGTCGCCAAGCTCCGGTGGCTCGCGGACCACGAACCCGAGAACGCTGACCGCACCGCGGCGGTCTGTCTCCCGCACGACTGGCTCAGTTGGCAACTCGGCGGCGCGGTCGGTCTCGACTCGTTGGCCACCGACCGTGGTGACGCCAGCGGGACCGGCTACTACTCCGCCGGGACCGACGCTTACCGTGAGGATCTGCTGGAACTGGGTATGCGTGGCCGACAGCCACGCTTGCCGCGGGTCGCGGGGCCGTACGACCGGATCGGCGAGACGGCGTCCGGAGCTGTGATCGGACCAGGAACCGGTGACAACGCCGCAGCGGCACTCGGTTTGGCCGCGAAGGTCGGCGATGTCGTGGTCTCGATCGGCACGTCCGGAGTCGTCTCGGCCGTCACCGATGTCGCTGCGGCCGACCCGTCGGGAATCATTGCAGGGTTCGCCGACGCAACAGGTCGACAACTTCCATTGGTGTGCACGTTGAATGCTGCGCGTGTTCTCGACGCGACGGCATCCTTGTTGGGCGTCGATCACGACGGACTATCCCGGCTAGCGTTGTCGACCCCGAGCGAGGGTCTCGTACTGATTCCGTACTTCGAAGGCGAACGGACCCCGAATCGACCCAACGCCTCCGGCGCAATTCACGGTCTACGCCTTGGTAATTCGACTCCGGGTCATCTGGCGCGCGCCGCGCTGGAGGGCCTGCTGTGCGGCTTGGCCGACGGCATCGACGCGCTCCGGGCCGCAGGGGTCGACACGCGCAGGGTCCTGCTCATCGGCGGCGGCGCCAAGTCGGCAGCGCTGTGCGAACTCGCCCCGGCGATCCTCGGTGTACCCGTCGTCGTCCCCGAGCCGGGCGAGTACGTCGCCGACGGCGCAGCGCGCCAAGCGGCTTGGGTGCTGGCGGGAACCCCTGAGCCGCCGCAGTGGGCGTCGGCGCGTGCCCGCATCTTCGAAGCCGACCCGAATCCGGAAATCCGTGAGCGGTACGCGGAGGTCCGAGATCTGACCGAAGGCGTCTGACCGACGTACTGAGTGTTCCTAGCCGAAGGGCATCGCCCATAAATTCGTCATCGTCGATTCGAACGACATTCGAACACGTGTTCGACAAGGGTTAGTTTTCGGGGTATTCTTGGAGCATGCTTTCGGGGGAGGGTGTCGCCGGTTCGGCCGACG
Source organism: Rhodococcus sp. FG69 (assembly GCF_057808915.1). Classification (NCBI taxonomy): domain Bacteria; kingdom Bacillati; phylum Actinomycetota; class Actinomycetes; order Mycobacteriales; family Nocardiaceae; genus Rhodococcus; species Rhodococcus sp. FG69. The sequence goes on from NZ_JBMDIX010000001.1 coordinate 355,211, forward strand.
ATCCAGGGGTCGTCAGTGCACGTGGTGTGCTCGCGATTTCCGACCGGACCTTGTGCGAGGCCGTCGAAGCGATGGAAGCTGCGTGGAAGTGTGTTGCAGCTGTTGATTCGAGTCTTGTGGTCGACGCCGATCGGCGGGCGGTGATGGTGCGGATGGAGACGCTGTCGCGGGCGATGTACGGCACTTCGCATACGTGGTTGACCGAGTTGGTCGAGAACGACGGGTTGGCGGTGTTGCCGGAGAAGACGAATCCGTCGCGGTTGGGGTGTTTGTTGCGCGTCGATCCGTTGGTGGCGGGTAAGCGGATCAAGATCGCTGCCAAGCTTTCTCGGCGTCGGGCGATGACCGGGGAGCAGCTCGATCCGGAGTATCCGACGACTGCGGAGGGGCATCGTGGCGGCGAGATCGATGCGGCGCATGTGAAAGTCATCGACAAGTTCTTCAAGAACTTACCTTCGGCGGTCGATCACGAGTCGAAAGTGCAGTCCGAGATGCTGCTCGGCAATCTTGCGAAAGAGGTGACACCGGAGCAGCTGCGCGTTGCTGCCGCACGTTTGCAGGCGTTGTTGGATCCGGACGGCACGCTCGATGAGAAGGATCCGTCGAGTAAGTGCTACTTCCGGCTCGGGGCTCAGGACGCGGATGGGCTCAGCAAGGGCAGCTTCGTCATCGATGCGGAGTGTCGGGCGTATCTCGAGCCGCTTCTGGCGAAACTCGCCAAGCCCGGCAACTGCAATCCCGACGAGCCGACGCCGGTGGTCGACGAGCCAGAAGGCAGTGGCGAGGATCGGGGCGGCGAGGATCGGGGCGGCGAGGTTCAGGATGGCGACGAGCCTGGGCCGGGGGATGAAACAGACAGCGACCCCACTCTGTTCGGCGGTCCGGGCGGCTCTGGTTCCGGTGGTCCAGGTTCCGGGGGTAGCGGTTCTGGCGGTGCTGGGTCCGGTGGCAGTCCTGGTGGCCGCGATCCTCGTGATACCCCGACTGCCGAGGACGACGAGCGTCGGGCGGGTCGGGATGGGCGTAGTCAGGGGCAGCGGAACCATGATGCGTTCAAGGTGATTCTGCGGCAGATGCTTGCTTCCGGCGCGGTCGGGCAGCAGCGTGGGTTGCCGGTGACTGCGATCATCACGATGACGGCGAAGGAGCTGGAAGCCGCATCGGGGCATGCGGTGACCGGTACCGGGTCTCTGGTGACGATTCGGGATGCGATTCGCATGGCCTCGCATGCTCATCATTACCTGGCGATCTTCGACGACGATGGACGGGCTCTGTATTTGGGTCGATCCAAACGCATCGCTTCTGCTGATCAGCGGATCGTGCTGATCGCTCGCGATCGAGGGTGTAGCTTTCCGGGCTGTACTCGGCCTGCGGTGTGGTGTCAGGCCCATCATGTGACCGATTGGGCGCGTGGCGGTGATACTGATGTCGATTCGTTGACGTTCGGGTGCGATCTGCATCATCCGCTCGTCGGCGACGGACCGAACGATTGGGCGACGACCACTACCGGTCCTGATCATCCGCAACCGGGCCGTACGCAGTGGCATCCACCCGAGGCGGTCGACCCGGGCCGTCGAGGGCTTGTCAATCATTATCACCATCCGCAGGAGTATCTGTATCAGGATCCCGAGGACCCCGAACCGTAGCGAACCGAGCCGTAGTGAACCGAACTGCGGGACCCGACACTGCAAGCGGCACAGCGCAACACATGTGCCGCTTGCAGTCGTGCTGTTGTCACTTGCTCATCCTGGCTGGGACGCTCGCGAGAGGTGCGGCTATTGCGGAATCGCGCGTCATCACTTTAAATGTGATGACGCGCGTCATCGGTTGCCGCGCGGTGGTGGGAGGGACGCAGGATGCATGTACATTCCGTAGTGATCATCGGCAGCGGCTTCGGTGGTCAATGCGCGGCGAAAGCGCTGCTCGACCGGGGTATCGACGATCTTGTCATCCTCGAGAGACGATCGTTTCTCGGCGGGACGTGGCGACAGAATCGGTATCCGGGTGCTGCGGTGGACGTGCAGAGCCCGCTGTACTCGATAGCGTCAGAGCCGTTCGAGTGGACGCGGATGTTCGCCGAGCGCGAGGAGCTCGAGCGCTACACCGACCACGTACTGGAGTCGAACGGGTTGCCCGCTCGAACGCATTCCGACACGGACGTTCAGAGAATCGAGTGGTCCGGAGACCATTGGAAGATCACCACATCGCGCGGTGACTACGCGGCGAAATTCGTGGTGAACGCATCCGGCCCCCTCAGTACCCCCGTCATTCCGCCGTTTCCTGGCCGTGAGCGATTCCAGGGCACCCAGTTCCACACCAACGACTGGGACACGGACTTCGAGCATGCCGGACAGCGCGTCGCGGTCGTCGGCAGTGGGGCCAGCGCCGCGCAGGTGATTCCTGCGATCGCCCCCGACGTGGAACACCTGCATGTCTTTCAACGCACACCCCACTGGGTGATGCCGCGCAACGACCGCGAATTCACTCCGCTGCAGCGAAGATTGCTTCGCGTGGAACCCATCCGCAAGCTCGTGCGCTCTGCGATCTACTGGAGTCTCGAGACTCGAATCATCGGTTTCAAATACTCGCGCCGTGCCTTGAAAGCGGTCGCCCAGCGTGCTGCAGTGAAACACTTGACAACTCAGGTGCCCGACGCGGATCTGAGAGCGAAGCTCACCCCGGACTACCTCATCGGATGCAAACGAGTGATTCTGTCGGACACGCTGTACCCATCGCTGGGCGCATCGAACGTCACGCTGCACGACAAGAACGACGGCATTGCCGAGATCACCGAAACAGGTCTTGTCACTACCTCCGGCGAACACGTCGACATCGACCTCCTCGTGTGGTCCACCGGATACGACGCCACCGACGGCGTCATCTCGTACCCGGTGATCGGCCGCGATGGCCGCGCATTGTCGGACGTCTGGAACCCCTACCCGCGGGCCTATCTGGGAACGACTGTTCCGGGATTCCCCAACCTGTTCATCGTGACCGGCCCGAACACCGGAATCGGGCACACATCTGCGATCTTTCTCATCGAGGCGCAGATGGAGTACATCGTGCGAGCCGTCGACGCGGTGCGGACGGCCGGTGCTGTCGCCGTCGAAGTCACATCCGCTGCGGAGCAGGACTACACCGACAGAATTCACCGCGACATGGAGGGCACGGTGTGGAAGGACGGCGGCTGCCACAGCTGGTACCAGTCGCGGTCCGGGCACGTCGTGGCGATGTTCCCTGGATTCAGCTTCACGTTTCGGCGTTGGGCCAAGAGTTTTCGACCGGAGGCGCACCACATTCACATGGCACCCACAGGGGCCGCCGCGAAAAACGAGGTATCGGCATGAAAGATCATTCCGGACAGGTCGTTCTGATCACCGGTGCCGCCGGAGGGATAGGCGCAGCAGTGGCCGCAGCGCTGCATCGCCGCGGGGCCTCACTCGTACTGGTCGATGTTGTCTCATCCGACCTCGACGGGGTCGCAGCAGCACTGGGGAAAGACCGCGTTGTCATCGCCTACGCGGACGTAACGCAGCGCGAGCAGTTGGACGCAGCAGTTGCTACTGCACTGGCGACCTTCGGTCGTCTCGATGTGGTGTTGGCGAATGCCGGGATCTCCAGTGGCACACAGGCGTCGACCATTCGTTCGGCGGAGGACGGGATATTCGAGAAAGTCCTCGGCGTCAACCTCCTCGGGGTGTGGAATACGGTGCGAGCCGTACTGCCGCATGTTGTCGAATCCGGTGGGTACATCCTGCTGACGTCGTCGACGTACGCGTATCTCAACGGTCTCGCCAACGCGCCGTACGCAGCCTCGAAGGCTGGTGTCGAGCAGCTCGGTCGAGCGCTGCGGACCGAATTGGCGGGCACCGATGCCACAGCCGGGGTGCTCTATCCGGGATGGGTGTCGACGCCGATCGCCGACGTCGCGTTCGGCGGAGACGACATCGCGACAGCGCTTGTCGCCAAGGCGTTCCCGACGCCTCTGCGGCGTCCGATCTCGACGAACAAGCTCGCGCGTGGAGTAGTGCGGGGGATCGAGCGTCGAGCACCGCGGATTCAGGTACCCGGACGGTGGATACCCATTTCCCTTCTCCGGGGCATCGTCAACCCCATCTCCGATGCAATGCTCGGCCGGAACGCCGACATCATCCGTCTCACAACAGAGCTCGACGGTCGAAGGAAGTGACCACGGACTCCGAGACGCCCGGACGGGCGTATCGCGGCGAGAGCGCCGAGGATCGCGACGAGCGGCGCCGCAGGCAACTGCTCGATGCCGGGTTGCGTGTGTTCGGCAGTGTCGGCTATCGAGCGGCAACGGTCCGCGGTCTGTGTCGCGAAGCCAAGGTCGCCGATCGACACTTCTATCAGCATTTCGACGGAACCGAGGATCTGCTGCTCGCCGTCTACGGCGAGTGCATCGCGCACCTGACGGAGTCGATTGCCCACGCGCTCGCGGACGTCGACTCCGGCAGCGATATCGAGACAGTGGTCAGACGAGGTCTCGACGCATTGTTCGAGCGCGTCGAGGACCCGCACCTCGCGAGAGTGGTCTGGATCGAGGTGCTCGGGGTCAGTCCCCGCGTCGAGCGGACGTACCTCACTGCGATGCAGCAATTCGGTGCACTGATGCTCGACTATCTGCGCGCCTTCGACCCCGATGTTGCATCCGGCCTCGACGTCGACCTCGATCTCCTTGCCGCCGCGGCAGTCGGCGGAATCAGCCACACCGCGATGACGTGGTTGGCGAGCGAGTATGCGGCCGAACGCCGCATCGTCGTTGCGACCACTGCGGCTTTCCTGAATAGCATCGTCGTACCGCTGACCGGCAACTCGCAACCCGGCTGACGTCTTACGGCGTCAGCGGCACTGCCCATTTCAAGAATGCCAACTGCTCTTCGACGACGATCGGGAAGAGTGGCTGGATATAGGGGTCGAAGTGGCCGCCCTTGTGGATGTGCACGGTGATGTCGGGAATCTTCTGTGCTGTCTTCAAGGACACCGATGCCGGGGTGACCGCGTCGTCGGACATGATCTGAATCAGTGTCGGGCACTGGATCTTCGACGCCGTTCGGCCGGGGTTGTAGAGCCCGACCCGCAGAAGTATGCGGGCAGCGACAGTTTCGGGGTAGTCACCGTTCTGAAGGCTGGATTCGGCGAGAAGTCGGTCGCGTCCGGGCATGGCATCAGGAGAGGTCATGACTGCGACATCTCCTGGACGGCCGACGGATTCGACGTAGCGCGGCGACTTCTTCAGGAGCGCCCGCGCTTGGTCGATCACTGCCGAGGGCAGGAGGCGCAGCGTGCGTCGCAGTCCTGTCACTCGGACGGCAGCGAGTCCGTTCACATGCGGAATCTGAGCGATGACAGCGGCGAATTGCTCGCCCGCACCGGCTCTGGTGAGGACGTGTCCGCCGGCGAACGAGGTGCCCCAACCGACGATGCGTTCGGAGTCGACGCCGTCGACTGTTCTCGCGTAGGCAACTGCGTTGCGCCAGTCCTCGAGTTGCTTCTTGATGTCGAGCAGCTGTCGTGGTTGCCCGTCGCTGTCCCCGAAGTGGCGGTAGTCGAATACGAGTACCGTGTAGCCGGCCCGGACGAAGACCTCCGCGTATGCAGAGAGACGAATCGCACGAGGGGTGGCAAATCCGTGGGCCATGACGACCGCCGGTGTGTCGGTGGTGGCACCGACCGGGCGGTACACCGCGATCGCGCAGCGAACACCGTCCGATTGGAACCATTCGTCACTGCGGGTGTACTGGCTACGGTCGTCGGAGTTCACGAACTTGCCCTTCGGTCGTATTCTTGATCGAAATTCAAGAAGAGACTAACAGCATCTTGAACGACGATCTAGATAGAGTGTGGGGATGCCGCGTAACCGCCGACCCGTCGACAGAGCCGAGAAGCGGTCCGAGATCGTCGGGGCAGCGACAACGTTGTTCACCGGCGACGGCTACGAGCACACGTCGATGGGGCGGATCGCAAAGGCGGCGGGAGTAACCACCAACACCATCTACTGGTACTTCCGCGACAAGGACGAGTTACTGGTGGGGGTACTCGACGACATCCACGACGAGGCGCTGAGCCGGTTCGTGGCGCTCGAGTCGCCGCGCCTGCGGGAGCGAGTCCTCTGGGTGGTGGACGAGCTGGAGAAGTACCACCGGCTGGTCGAGACAGTGCACGCGCGAACGTCGATATCCGCATGTATCGACAAGTGGCACACTAGCTTCCACGATAGGTGGGAGGGATGGATCGGCGCGGAACTGCGTGGTGCCGGAACGTCCGAGGCCGACACCGAACCGATGACGCGAATGATCGTCTTCGTGATCGAGAGCATGCTGACTCATCCCCAGGACGACGTCGCCAAACGCGCCATCGTCGACCTCATGTTCCGGACGGTCGACACACCGAGTCAGAACCGGCCTTCTCCGACTTGATTCATGTCGTCAGGCATTCCATGTCGCGGCCTGGATACCTAGAGTGCCGTCAGTTGCTGCCCGATCAGGACGACCGCTCCGATGGTGGAGACGATGATGGCGGTCAGTCTCAGCCGTCTCTTGTCCATGACGCGATTGACGTATCGGGAAAGTACGTACCCGAGAATCGTCGCGGGGGCCAGGATAACGAACAGCAGCGCGGTGTGTCGGTCGATTGCTCCGGCGACTGCGAGCGCCCCCAGCGACATGATCGAGCCGACCAGAAAGAACGCACTCATGGTGCTTCTCAGCTTCGCGCCCGTGTTGCGTTGCCAGACAAGCGCCATCGGCGGTCCACCGATGGATGTCGCGGTCCCGAGCAAACCTGACGCCGCACCCGCCATCACCAGATTCCGCCTGCGAGGCAATGGAATCCATCCGAACGATGTCAGCGCAATGCCCGCGAGGACGACCGCCGCGAGCATCAACGCCAGACCCCGCTCCGGGAGCGCTACCAGCAGCAGCGCGCCCAGTATGGTTCCCGGAATTCGTCCTGCCAGAGCCCAACTCGCTCCGGACAGATCCAGCGAGGTTCCTTCGCGCACCAGCACCATCGTGGTGACGAGAACCGCCAGCATGATCAAGGTGCCGGGAACCAGGGCTGGATCGACGATGGCGACGATCGGCGCGGCCAGCATGCCCATGCCGAACCCGATCGATGCCTGCATACATGACGCGAAGAAGATGGCCAGCGCGACGACGACGAAACCAGTCGTGCTGAGGTGGGTAACACTCATTTGCCTGCGGCGACCAAATCGAGATTGCCGGAGACCAAGGGGTAGTGGCACTCTGCCATGTGGTCCGCCTCGTCTCGATCGAGGGCAACGGGCGGAGCGTCCGAAGCGCAGAGGTCGGTCGCCTTCCAGCAACGTGTTCGGAACCGGCATCCCGACGGGGGATTCAACGGCGACGGTACTTCTCCCTTCAGCAGGATACGCTCGCCACGCGAGGCGGCGTCGAGCTTCGGAGCTGCCGACATCAGAGCCGCGGAGTACGGATGGCTCGGACGGTCGAACACCGCCTCCGTCGCACCGGACTCGACGATTCGGCCGAGGTACATCACGGCGACTCGGTCGGCGACGTGTCGAACCACCGAAAGATCGTGCGAGATGAACACGTAGGAGATGCCGAGCTGCTTCTGTAGGTCGTTGAGCAGATTGAGCACCTGCGCTTGCACCGACAGGTCGAGCGCGGACACAGGCTCGTCGCAGATGATCACGTCGGGGTTCAGTGCGAGCGCGCGTGCGATACCGAGGCGCTGACGCTGACCGCCGGAGAACTCCTGCGGGAAGCGGTGCTCGTCGCTCGGACGAAGTCCCACAAGGTGCAGCAGCTCGCGGACGCGTGCCGAGCGGTCTCGCCGAGTCTTGTACAGGCTCTTGTGGGTTCGCCACGGCTCGCTGATGATGTCTCCGGCATTCATTCGCGAGTTGAGAGACCCGTAGGGGTCCTGGAAGACCATCTGAACGCGACGGCGGAATCCCAGCAGCTCCTTACCCCTGAGCGAGAATGGATCGACGCCGTCGAAGTCGACGGTTCCGGAGTCCGGACGCTCCAGCATCATCAAGGTGCGTGCGAGAGTGGACTTGCCGCAACCAGATTCGCCTACGAGGCCGAGTGTCTCGCCTTTGCGTAGGTCGAGGTCGATTGCGTCGAGCGCGCGGAGGTCTCCCCCGCCTACCTTGAACGTCTTGTTCAGACCGCGGACGGTGAGGAGTTGGTCATGCATGTGGCACCTCGTTCGGGAAGTGGCAAGCAGAGAGACGACCGTCTCCTACTGGCTCCAGGGTGGGTCGCTGTGCGACGCAGACGTCGCGAGCCAGGGGGCACCTGGCCTGGTAGACACATCCCTCGGGAATGGAATGGAGGTCCGGAGGGGTGCCACCGATCGAGGCGAGGTCCTCGCCCCGAACCGCGTGGACGGGAACCGAGTCGAGCAGCCCTTTGGTGTAGGGGTGCCGTGGAGAACCGAAAACCTCGGACACCAAACCGGTTTCGACGATACTTCCCGCGTACATGATCGCTACACGGTCGGCTTCCTCGGCGACGAGGGCCAGGTCGTGGGTGATCAGGACGACAGCCATGTCGTGCTCGGTGCGCAGATCCCGCAGCAGTGCCATGATCTGAGCCTGGACGGTCACATCGAGCGCTGTCGTCGGCTCGTCGGCGAGAAGTACGGACGGGCTGAGTGCGACGGCCATCGCTATGAGAAGGCGTTGGCGCATGCCGCCGGAGAACTGATGGGGGTACGAGTCGACGCGTTCTTCCGGTTGCGGAATTCCCACGCGCGCCATCAGCGAGATGGCTTCCTTGCGAGCCGCTTTGGCGGACAAGCTACGGTGAATCCGAAACGGCTCGGCCAGCTGGGTCCCGACGGTGTAGACCGGGTTGAGTGCCGTCAACGCATCCTGAAAAACGATTGCGAGTTCCGTTGCGGCGATGCGGCGTCTGACCTTGTTCTTGGCATTGACCAGATCGACCCGACCACTCTTGTCGCTGCCGATTTCGACGGATCCGTCGGTGATGTCCGCGATGGGTTCGAGCAGTCCGACCACCGCCTGAGCCGTCATCGACTTGCCGCACCCGGATTCGCCGAGCAATGCGAGAGTCTCACCGCGGCGCGCGCTGAAGCTGACGTGATCGACCGCCCGGATCACTCCCGAGGGTGTTCGCAGGTCGACCGTCAGATCCCGGACGTCCATTGCGATGCGGTCGGTGTCAGGACTCTTCTCCCTGGCCACTGCTGGTGCACTCATGAGACGACCTTCCGAGTGGGAACGAGGCGGGACCTCTTCGAACGGGGGACATTGAGACGCCAGCGCTGCGCAGGATCGGTGGCGATGCGTGCCCAGGCTGCGAGCACGGTAGCGGAGACAGTGGTGAGGACGATTGCAAGGCCGGGGAAGAACGACAGCCACCATGCGGTCTGGAGGTACGTCCGTCCCTGTGCGACCATCAGCCCCCAGCTGACGTCAGGCGGCTGAATGCCGATGCCCAGGAAGCTGAGCGAGGATTCGGCGAGCATGACGAAACAGAAGTCGAGAGTGGCGACGGTCAGCAACGTGGGTAGCAGAATCGGAGCGACGTGACGCCTGATCACAGCCCCACTCGACGCTCCGAAGGTGCGAGCGGCGTCGACGAACAACCGGCTTTGCAGTTCGGCCGACTCGGCGCGGGCCGTACGGAGGTAGATCGGGATGCGGGTGATGGCCAGCACGAGAACGATGTTGGCGGCACTCGGCGAGAAGACGTACAGCACGACGACGGCCATGAGCAGTGACGGGAAGCTCATGATGACGTCGGCGACGCGCATCGCCGAGGTTTCGCGCCATCCGCGGTGGTACCCGGCCCACATGCCGATCATCGAACCGATGATTGCCGAGAGAATCACTGCGGGAATTGCGACGGACAGTGTTGTTCGGCACGCAACGATCAGGCGTGCCAGCATGCTTCGGCCGAGGGGATCGGTGCCGAGTACGTTCATCCAACCGGTGTCGAGTGTGAACGGAGGCAGATTGGATCGGTCGAGATCCTGATCGGTAGCGGCATCACCGATGAGCATCGGGCCGAAGATGGCCGTCAGGAATACCAGGACCAGGATTCCGGCAGCAACGGTGGCGACGCGGTCGTGCAACAGCAGTTTCCACAGCGGCGCCGAGCTTTTGCGGGATACCGCCGCAACCTGCGGGACATCCTCCGGCTCGGATGTTTTCGGTGCTTCGAAGTCGAGTGACATAACGGTGGCCTCCTAGACCTTCGCCTTGTCGCGAACGCGGGCGTCGAGCAGTGCGTAGCAGGCGTCGATGGCGATGTTGAGAATGAAGATGCTCACCGCGGTCAGCAGTACTGCTGCCTGCAGCACAGCGAAGTCACGTTGCAGGATGGCGTCGATCATCAGCTTGCCGATTCCGGGCCATCCGAAGATCGCCTCGACGACGACTGCCCCGTTGACGAGGCCGACCATGAGGTCACCCGCGACGGTCAATGCCGGTGCGGCTGCGTTGCGCAGCGCGTGATGCGTTACCACTCGAAGATCCCCGGCGCCTTTGCTTCTCGCGAGGCGGACGTAGGGGGCCGACAATGCCGACACCATTGCGCCTCGTACGACCTGCGTCAGAACGCCTAGCGGACGGATAAGCAAGGTTGCGATGGGCAGAATCCACGAGAGCATGCCGCTGTCGACACCCGAGGTGGGTAGCCAGCCGAACAAGATCGCGAAGACGTAGACGCCCATGATGGCGAACCAGAAGTCGGGGATGGATGCGGCCGTCATGGACAGCAGGCTCGAGATCCGGTCGGCGAGCGAGTTCGGGCGGTACGCGGCCCAGCAACCGATTATCACCGCGCCGAGGATGGCGAGGAACATAGTGGCGAACGCGAGCTGCAGTGTTGCGGGGAAGGCGCGTAGAGCCATTGTCGACGCGGCTTCGCCGGTGCGGAGCGAGTCGCCGAAGTCGAGATGGATGACGCCCTTGAAGTAGTCGAGGAGCTGCGTCAGAATCGGCTGGTCGAAGCCGTTGGTGGCCCGGAAGGCCTCACGTTGCGCCTGGGTCGCCGATTCCGGCAGGTAGAGGCTGGTGGGGTCACCGGTCAGTCGAGCCAGGAAGAACACCCCGATGAGCACGACGAGAAGCGGGACGAGACTGGTGTAGATCCGACGGCGAAGGAAACGGAACATTTCTTCATCGCCTCCCTGTGAGTGAAGTGATCATGGTGGCCTCAGTCGCTTTCGGTGGTGTCGGCGCGAGTCATTGCCTTGAGGTGCATTTCGTCGACGGTCGCGGAGTTGGGCGTGTAGTCGACCGACTCCGCCTTGGCGAGAACGCCGTTCATGTGAGCGATGAAGGCCATCTGCATGATCTCCTTGGGCTCGTCGGCGAACAACTGTGCGTACGCTTCCTGGCGTTCTTCGCCGATCTTGGCGCCGGCCTCGTTGACACGCTCGTCGAATTCCGGTGTCCCGCCCGCGCTCTGGAAGCCAGTGCTTCGCATGTACTGGTCGGCCGTGAATGCGGCGTCGCCGGCTTGGTTGCCGTGCTGGATCACGAGCAGGTACGGACCGACCTTCGGAAACGGCCGTTCCTGGTATTCGGCTGTGCCAGCGGAGTCGGTCATCTCGATCGACACGTTCATACCGATCTCCGACAGGGCATTCTGGATGACCTCGAGGGTCTCGTTGACCTTGGGGAACTGCCCAGTACGTCCGATCATTCTGATCTCGGTGTCGACGGGTACACCGTCGGCGCGCGCTTCTTCGATCAGTTCCGCGGCCTTTTCGGGATCGTAGGGCCACGGCTGGAGATCCTCGTTGAACCCGATGACGCCCTCCGAGATCAACTGCTCGGCGGGTGACCCTAGGCCGCGGAAGAGGGCCTTGACGATGCCGTCGCGGTTGACCGAGTAGTTGATGGCCTGGCGCACGCGAATGTCGTCGAGCGGTGGTTCTTCGAGCTGGATTCGCACCGCGGTGGTCTCGTTGTTCGGGTAGGCGACTCCGAGGTCGCCTGCGCCGTCCTCGGGACCGAGGCCGACGGCGATCTCCGCCTCGCCGTTCGCGACCATCGAGGCACGGACGCTGCCCTCGCTTCGCCACTGGTAATCGGCGCGAGCGTAGTCGGGCTTCGGTCCCCAGTAGGTGTCGTTGCGGACGAGCGACAGCCGTTGGCCGGCGTTCCAGTAGTCGATGGCGTACGGGCCCGTACCGATGGGCTCACGAACGCGTTCGGTGAGGCTGACCGTTCGCGGCAGCATCTCGACGAAAGACACGCGGAGCGGAAGAATGGGGTCGGGCTCCGGTGAGGTGACGGTGAGGGTGAGGGGATCGATCACCTCGACCTCGAGGTTCGTGTCGCCGAAAACGTAGCCTTCGACGTTGCAACCGAGGTCCGAGTTCACGGTGCGCTCGATCGAGTGTGCTGCGTCCGCAGCCTCGAACGGCGTGCCGTCACTGAACGTGACACCTGGATGGAGCCTGAAGGTCCACTCGGTGTCGGATGTCAGTTCCCACGAGTCTGCCAGTAGCGGTTCCAGATCACCGGTACTCGGGTTCCTCTCCATCAGCGGTTCGGTGATGTTGGACCGAGCGACGACTCCGACCGATGTGAGCGAGACGTCGCACGCTTCGAGAGTGGGCGGTTCCTCCTGCAGCACGATGCGCAGGGTGTCCGCGCTCGCCGCGGATCCCTGATTGGAGTTGGCCACCGTGCATCCGCTGGCAACCATCGAAAAGGTAAGTGCGCCAGCGATGATGACCGCAGGAGTGAAGCCTGCGGAATGACCCAGGGCGGTGCGCTGGGTCCGTCCCTGCTGCACTGCTCGTGCAGGGCTCATGGTGACCTCCATTGGGGGAATGTGAATCGCGTCGGCGGGCTGCGTAGCGAATCTGTGACGGTAGACACACGGTAGGAGCGGTGGTAACCGCCGTCAACATGGCCCGAGGGCCCCGACCGGGAGTTTTGTGGGTCACATTGGGTCAGTCAAGGCGGTCGAAGTCACCTACAAGGCCGTCTGACCAGGTGGGACAGCGATTTCGGACTGAAGATAGGGTGTAGTAAGTACGAATTCCATGCTGTTTGGGTATCAATTCATGCTATTTCCGTGTTGGACAGGTATCCAAAAAGCGGAATAGCGTACTGGGAAACACGCGTGTACGCGTGCGGCCTGTGTACCGACTCAGGTGTTACGACGACGGCGAGGAGTTGGACCACGATGACAACGGTTGGTTCGGAAATATCGACTGAGGCACAACAGTATTCGGTCCGTGCCGGCCGCGTGCTCCGAGTCGGACCGTTGAAGCCGTCGCTTATGGAGACCCTTGCAGACAATTACGACGCCCTGGTCCTCCCCGACGGTGACGAGCGGGCCGACTTCCTCGCCCTTCATGGCGAGTCCATCATCGCTGCCGTCACGTCCGGCCGAACCGGAGTCGACGCGAAGCTGATCGATCAGCTGCCCAGGCTCGGCGCAATCGTCCACTTCGGCGTCGGGTACGACACAACCGACGTCGGTGCCGCCGCTGCTCGCGATATCGGCATCAGCAACACGCCGGATGTTCTGACCGATTGTGTCGCGGATCTTGCCGTCGGACTTGTGATCGACGCTCTTCGTCAGGTGTCTTTCTCGGACCGCTTCGTGCGCGCCGGTCGGTGGGTTACGGAAGGCAACTCCCCGCTCACTCGTCAGGTGACGGGCAAGCGCGTCGGAATTCTCGGCCTCGGCCGCATCGGAAGCGCAATCGCAGACAGACTCGATGGATTTCGCTGCCCCATCAGCTATCACAACCGCAACGAGATCACGGATTCCCCGTACGCGTACGCGTCATCGCCCAAGGCCCTTGCGGGAAGTGTCGACATCTTGATCGTCGCAGCATCGGGAGGTTCGGGCACCAAGCACCTCGTCGACAGCGAGGTCCTGGACGCACTCGGACCTCAGGGCTACCTCGTGAACGTTGCCCGCGGCAGCGTCGTCGACGAGAACGCGTTGGTGGAACGGCTCGCGGACGGCCGGCTGGCAGGTGCAGGGCTCGACGTCTTCGCGAACGAGCCTTCGGTTCCCGATGCGCTGCTGTCGTTGGACAACGTCGTTCTACTGCCACACGTGGGTAGTGGCACGGTCGAGACACGAGCGGCTATGGAAGCGTTGACGCTCGAGAATCTCGATCAGTTCCTCACCGACGGCACTCTTACCACGCCGGTGACCCGATGACCGTCGTAGTCGGCTACTCGCCGACCGTCGAAGGCCAAGGTGCACTTCCATTCGCGTTCGGCGAGGCGGTCCAGCGCGGAGTCGACCTGATCGTCGTCGCGGAAGAGGACAGCGCTTCCGAGGATGGATTCGATGCAACCGTCCAATCTGCCCGTGACGAGGCAGGTGCCGTTGGCGTCGTGGTCAGGTACCACCAGAACGAGAAGGGCCGTTCGCACGCCGACAACCTGATCGATCTGTCGTACGTCGAAGGGACCGAGTTGGTGGTTATCGGTATTCGTAGGCGATCGCCCGTCGGAAAACTGTTCCTGGGCAGTATCTCTCAGCGAGTGCTGCTCGAAGCTCAGTGTCCCGTGGTTGCCGTGAAGCCACCGGTAGGTTTGCCCAAGTAGCTGGAATGGACCGATGGGCTCGGTCAGGTCGTGGGGAGAATGCTCAGGGCCACTCACGGGTGGGGAGGACATCCGACATGAAGCGATGTAGGGCGGGGTTGTCGTTGTCGATGCGCCAGGCGGCGTTGAGTTCGACCGGTCGTTCAGGTGAGGTGTCCACCGGACGGAAGACGACACCGCTCGGCTGCATGGTGGTGGACGACTCGGGCACCAGCGCCATACCGATTCCCGATCGCACCAGCACGAGCATGGTGTGCACCTGAGTCACGTACTGGACGTACCGCGGGGTGACACCGACGATGGTGAAGGTGCTGATGAGCAGTTCGTGAAAGTAGCGGGCGTCGACAGGCGAATACATGATGATCGGCTGATCATCGAAATGATCGACGGTGAGCGTCTCGTGTTCGGCCAGAGGGTGATCGGCGGGGAGGGCAGCAACGAGCGATTCGTGGAGCACCGGACGCGAGGCAATGCCCGGCCTCTTCAGCGGTGGACGTGCGAGTCCTAGATCGAGATCGCCGATGGCGAGCGACTCCATCTGAACCGCCGAGACCATCTCGCGGAGAACGATCTTGACGTCGGGAAGTTCCACGCGCGCCTTCTCCAGCAGCTGAGGCAGTACGGCATGCGCTGAGGCGCCGGTGAATCCGACGACCACGGTTCCCAGGTCTCCGGTGGGTACACGTCGAACCGTGAGAACTGCGCCCTCGGCGAGATCGAGGATGCGTCGGGCGTCGGGTAGGAATGCGACACCGGCTGCGGTCAATGTGACTGATCGGCTGGTGCGATCGATGAGCTGAACGCCGACTTCGTTCTCCAGCTGCTGGATCTGACGGCTCAGCGGAGGCTGTGTCATATGCAGTCGCTCGGCCGCCCGTCCGAAGTGAAGTTCCTCGGCGACGGCGATGAAGCAGGTCAGCCGGTTGAGCGAGAACAATCCATTCACTCCTTGTATCGCGGCGACGCCTGCCGGTACGGCGGAGTATCAATCTAACGCACGCTCACATTCGACGGGAGCACGCTGAACGAACCAGCCGCTACCAGCGCGGGCTGGAGTTCTCGAAGCTCGGGTCGATGCTCTTCATGTAACCGGTGTCGTCGCGGTCGCGGATGCCGCAGTCGAGGTACTGCTGATGCAGTGCAGCGAGAGCGTCCTCGTTGATCTCGATGCCGAGCCCAGGGCCGGTGGGCACGGCAACAGCACCGTCGACGATCTCGAGCACACCTGGTTCGACAACGTCCTCGTTCTTCCACGGCCAGTGTGTGTCGCACGCGTAGGTGAGGTTCGGCGTCGCGGCGGCCAGGTGGACCATGGCCGCAAGACTGATGCCCAGGTGGCTGTTGGAGTGCATCGACAAGCCTAGGTCGAAGCTATCGCACACCCCTGCCAGCAGACGTGAACGCTGCAGACCACCCCAGTAGTGGTGATCCGATAACACGACCTGAACCGAATCCCCGCGTACAGCGGGCGCGAGCTGGTCGAACGCGACGACGCACATGTTGGTTGCGAGGGGCATCTTCGCCTCACGAGCGACCTCTGCCATACCGTCGAGACCCGGTGTCGGATCTTCCAGATACTCGATGATTCCGTCGAGTTCCGATGCCACTCGGATCGACGTGTCGACGGTCCACGCCGCGTTCGGATCGAGGCGAAGGGGGAGCTCCGGAAAGGCTGTGCGCAACGCCTTGATCCCGGCGATTTCCTCGTCGGGTGAGAATACGCCGCCCTTGACCTTGATTGCGCCGAAGCCGTACTCGGCGAGCATCTTTCGTGCTTGACGGACGAGGCCATCGGGATCGATGGCCTCACCCCACTCGTCGGCCTCGGCGCCCGGGTGAGCCGCCCACTTGTAGAACAGGTAGGCGCTGAACGGAACGGCGTCGCGTACTTTCCCGCCCAGCAGGTCCGACACCGGACGTCCCAGCACCTTCCCCTGCACGTCGAGGCAGGCCACCTCGAATGGCGAGAAGACGCGGTCGGTGGTGCTCGCCGTCGTGATCATGCCCGCGACACCGTCGCCGCCCGTGATGGTGGACGTTGCCAGTTGGGCGTCAATCGCCGCGCGAATTTCGTTGAGTGCGAACACGTCGAGGCCAGTGATGGCCTCGGCCGCCGCTTCCATGCGTGCCATGTGGGCGGTATCGGCGTATGTCTCACCGAGGCCGACGAGGCCGGCGTCGGTGTCCAGCTCGATGATTGCGCGCAGAGCGTATGGCTGGTGCACGCCGACCGTGTTGAGCAGGGGCGGATCGACGAACGCAACGGGTGTTATCCGAGCGCCGGTGATCCTGATGGGGCCCCGCACGGTATCGGTACCGGACATCAGTGAACTGCGAGTTCGTTCGCGAGGACTGCGCGACCGGCTGCGACGATCTCTGTCAGCTCGTCCAGATGCGTTGCGCTGATGTCGATCAGCGGCGGTCGGACGGGTCCGGCCTCGATGCCTTCCATCGTGACCCCTGCCTTGATGAGGGAGACAGCGTACCCGGGCACTTGATCACGCAGGCGCACCAGCGGGTGGAAGAAGTCGCGAAGCAGCGCGGCAGTGAGCTTGTCGTTGCCGGTCTGGATGGACTGGTAGAAGGCGAGTGCCAGTTCGGGTGCAAACGCGAACGTTGCCGACGAGTACAGTGTCACGCCGATTGCGTGATACGCCTGCTGCGACACCTCGGCAGTGGGAAGGCCGTTGAAGAACTGGAAAGGCTTGCCCGACGGCTCCAGTGCGTCGAGAACTGCACGGACGATGCGGCCAACCTGATCGAGATCACCTGTGCCGTCCTTGAATCCGACCACGGTGGGCAGTTGTGCAACCTCGACTGCGGAGGCTTCGGTGAACCGAGCATTGCCGCGGTTGTAGACGATGAGTGGCAGGTCGGTGGCGTCGGTGACCGCCTTGGTGTAGCTGACGAGGCCCGCCTGCGGCATTGTCACGAGGTACGGCGGCAGGAGTAGGAGACCGTCGGCGCCGTTGATCTTGGCGCTGCGAGCGAAAGCCTTCGCCTGGGCAACCGATCCGCCTGCACCGGCGTACACCGGCACGCGTCCCGCGACGACGTCGACCGCGGTTCGAACTATCTTGCCGAACTCCTCCCCTTCGAGGGCGTGGAATTCGCCGGTGCCGCAGGCGATGAAGACTCCGCCCGGGCCTGCATCGACGCCCTTGGCGACGTGTGCCGCCAGCAGGTCGTAGTCGACCTCGCCGGACTCGGTGAACGGGGTGACGGGGAAGAAGAGGACTCCGTCGAGCATTGCGGTCTCCTGATGGTCTGAAGGGGGGAAGGGTGAGGTGAGTCAGTCTTGGCTGAGCTGGCCGTCGATGCGGCGCCAGATCTTGTCCGGGTTGCCTTCGGCGATTGCGCTGGGCAGCAGTGCAGTCGGAACGTCTTGGTACGCAACGGGCCGAAGGAAGCGCTCGATGGCCAGTGAACCGACCGACGTGGTGCGCGAATCGGAGGTAGCTGGGAACGGCCCGCCGTGCACCATTGCGTGACCGACCTCGACGCCGGTGGGCCAGCCGTCGAACAGGATTCGTCCTGCCTTGAGTTCGAGGACCGACAGGAGCTTGCCGGCCTCGGCGTGGTCCTCGTCGTCGACGTGAATCGTTGCGGTGAGCTGGCCTTCGAGAAGTACCGCCACGTCGCGAACCTGCTGAGCGTCGCTGCACTTGACGATCAAACTCGACGCCCCGAAGACCTCTTCCTGCTCGACCTCGGAGGTGAGGAACGAGTCGGCGTCGGTGACGAAAAGAGCTGCGCGGCAGGTATTGGGTGCATCGGTGTCGACGCCGCGTGCTAGTTCGGTTGCCGACTCGGACAATGCCTCGACGCCACTGGCGTAGCTGGCTGCGATGTTGGGAGTGAGCATCGTGGTGGGCGTCGTCTCCGAGACCGCAGTCCGAGCCGACTCGACGAACGAGTTCAAACCGGGACCGTCGACCGCGATCACCAGGCCCGGGTTGGTGCAGAACTGACCCGATCCGAGCGTGAGTGATGCGACGAATGCGCGTCCGAGTTCGGCTCCGCGGGTCTCGAGTGCCTTCTCCAGAACGAATACCGGGTTGATCGAGCTCATCTCGGCGTACACCGGGATAGGTTCGCGGCGGCCGGCGGCCGCTGCGACGAGAGCGGTTCCACCGGAACGTGATCCGGTGAAGCCGACAGCTTTGATACGCGGGTCGGTCACGAGCGCGGTGCCGAGTGTGCGGCCCGAACCGTAGAGCAGCGAGAAGGTTCCGGACGGCATGCCGGTGGAGGCAACGGCGTCGGCGATGGCGCGGCCGACGAGCTCGGACGTTCCGGGATGGGCATCGTGCGCCTTGACGATGACGGGGCAACCGGCGGCCAGGGCGGAGGCGGTGTCACCGCCCGCGACCGAGAAAGCGAGGGGGAAGTTGCTGGCGCCGAACACGACGACGGGCCCGAGGGCGATCTTGCGCTGACGAATGTCGGCGCGAGGCAGAGGTGCTCGGTCTGGAAGTGCCGGATCGATACGTGCACCGTTCCAGCTTCCCTCGCGCAGCACCGACGCGAAGAGGCGAAGCTGACCGGTGGTGCGTCCGACCTCGCCCGTGATGCGCCCGACCGGGAGGCCGGATTCGGCAACGGCGCGCTCGATCAGTGTTTCGCCGAGGGCTGCGATGTTGTCGGCGATGGTGTCGAGGAACTGCGCGCGGATCTCCGACGTGGTTGCGCGGTAGTCGCCGAAGGCGGCCCAAGCGGCAGCGGCAGCAGCGTCGACGTCGGAGGTGTCACCGTGGTGGTATGCGGGCTCCAGTGTCTTGCCTGTGCTGGGATCGATCCCGTGTATTGCGGTTCCCGAGCCCGGCACCGACTCGCCTGCAATCATCGACTTTCCGGTGAGCTTGGCGGACTGCGTCAACGATGCTGTCATGGGTGGCTCCTTCGTCTCTTCTCGATCGCCTCGTCTGATCGACGTGGCCTGACTCATAGCAATGACGTTAGAAGCAGTATTGATACGTGTCCAAGTCAAAAAGTCCGCCTTTCGATGCTGGTTGGGTATCGACGCCGGTTCATGCTGAGCGGTGGTCCCAGACCGATCGATACCGATAATGCATCGGGTGATGCCCATTTTGTGTTGGACGAGCATCGGTTCGGAGCTTAGGCTCGTGTGAGCCTGGTCACCGGCCATCTCCAGCACGCCGATAGAAAGACGAGCCATGAACGCGCAGAACACCACCCCGGTCGTCACCGAGATGCGAGTTGTCCCCATTGCGGGTCACGACGGCATGCTGCTCAACCTCAGTGGCGCCCATGCGCCCTACTTCACGCGTAATTTGGTCGTTCTCACCGACTCTTCGGGCAACACCGGAGTCGGGGAAGTGCCGGGAGGCGAGCCGATCCGTGGTTGCCTCGAAGACGCTCGCCCACTCGTCGAGGGGGCGAGTATCGGCACGTACAACGCTGTTCTGGCGGGCATGAAGTCGGCGTTCGCCGATCGCGATTCCGGTGGGCGCGGCGCCCAGACCTTCGACTTGCGCATCGCCGTACACGCCGTTACCGCTGTGGAATCGGCGCTGCTGGACCTGCTGGGCCAACACCTGGGAGTCACGGTGGCGGCGCTGCTCGGCGACGGTCAGCAGCGTGACAAGGTGCAGGCGCTCGGGTACCTGTTCTACGTCGGAGATGCAGGCAAGACCGATCTCGCCTACCGAACCCCCGGCGACGAGGCTGCAGGCGGCGATGAGTGGCTGCGCGTGCGTCACGAGGAAGCACTCACGCCCGACGCCGTGGTGCGTCTCGCCGAAGCCGCGCAGGCCCGGTACGGGTTCCAGGACTTCAAGCTCAAGGGTGGGGTGCTGCCTGCCGCCGAGGAAGCGCTCGCCGTCACCGCGTTGGCCGAGCGATTCCCCGACGCGCGCATCACCCTCGACCCGAACGGCGGCTGGTTGCTGAAGGACGCTATCGAGACGTGCACAGGTCTTCGCGACGTTCTCGCCTACGCCGAAGATCCCGTGGGACCCGAGGGTGGCTTCTCCGGCCGCGAGGTCATGTCGGAATTCAAGCGCGCGACCGGATTGCCGACGGCAACCAACATGATCGCGACCGACTGGCGCGAATTGGGCCATACAATCCGCTCCGGCGCAGTCGACATTCCCCTCGCCGATCCGCACTTCTGGACGATGAACGGCTCCGTTCGCGTCGCGCAACTGTGTGACTCATGGGGCCTGACGTGGGGGTCGCACTCCAACAACCACTTCGACGTGTCACTGGCGATGTTCACCCACGTCGCGGCGGCCGCGCCAGGCATCATCACCGCTATCGACACACATTGGATTTGGCAGGACGGTCAGCGAGTGACCAAGGCGCCCTTCGAGATCGAGGGCGGATACCTGACGGTTCCCGACAAGCCGGGCCTCGGCGTCGAATTGGACTGGGACCGCGTCGATGCAGCACATGAGCTGTACCAGCGCGAAGGACTCGGAGCACGTGACGACTCCATCGGCATGCAGTATCTGATCGACGGATGGGCCTTCGATAGCAAGCGCCCGGCACTACTGCGGTGAATTCACACGTTCGTCGGGTGAGTCGACGATATCGCAACCAATGGTTCGATGCAGCTATTGAATCAAAGCATCCATAAAGAGTGTTGGACTTGAATGAATAGGCTCAATATCGTGTGAGGTAGCCCACCGCAGCCGTTCAAGGGAGACAAACCGCAGTGTCCATCGACGTGGAAACCCGAAAAGCCCCCAAGCCGACCAGTGGTCTCGCCGCGCCCGACGCAGCCGTCAGGGCACTCGCTGCCGGGGACGCGACGATCGATCGAATCGCCCACGTGAAGCTGTCCTCGATCACGCTGCCCCTGAAGAACCCGATCAGTGACGCCAAAGTCCTGACCGGCAGACAGAAGGCGATGACGGAGGTGGCCTTCCTCTTCGCGGAGGTCCGGACCGAGCAGGGGCACGAGGGAATCGGTTTCAGTTACTCCAAGCGGGCAGGCGGCCCTGCACAGTTCGCTCACGCCCAGGAGATCGCTCCGATACTCATCGGCGAGGATCCGAGCGACATCGCAAAGATCTGGACGAAGCTGCAGTGGGCAGGTGCGTCTGTCGGTCGCAGTGGTGTTGCGACGCAGGCGATTGCCGCAATCGACATTGCTCTGTGGGATCTGAAGGCCAAGCGCGCCCAGTTGCCGCTTGCCAAGCTCATCGGTGCGACGCGTGACTCGGTGCAGACCTACAACACCTCCGGTGGATTCCTGCACACCCCGATCGAAGAGGTACTGGAGAACGCCACAGCATCACTGGCGGCGGGAATCGGCGGCATCAAACTGAAGGTCGGTCAGCCCGATTGGCGTACCGACATCGCGCGCGTCACTGCGGTCCGCGAGCACCTCGGCGACGACGTGCCTCTCATGGTCGATGCCAATCAGCAGTGGGATCGACCCACGGCGAATCGCATGTGCCGCATCCTCGAACAGTTCGACCTCGTCTGGATCGAAGAGCCGCTCGACGCGTACGACGCCGAAGGCCACGCCATGCTTGCTCGTACGTTCGACACCTCCATCGCGACCGGTGAGATGCTCGCCAGCGTCGGAGAGCATGTCCGCTTGATCGAAGCAGGGTCGGTCGACATCATTCAGCCTGATGCGCCGCGCATCGGCGGTATCACGCAATTTCTGAAGCTCGCCGCGCTCGCCGAGCACCACAACCTGCAGATGGCACCGCACTTCGCGATGGAGATCCACCTGCACCTTGCGGCTGTCTACCCGCTACAGACCT
Source organism: Rhodococcus sp. FG69 (assembly GCF_057808915.1). NCBI lineage: Bacteria > Bacillati > Actinomycetota > Actinomycetes > Mycobacteriales > Nocardiaceae > Rhodococcus > Rhodococcus sp. FG69. Next base: position 377,525 of record NZ_JBMDIX010000001.1, read on the forward strand.
GGGTCGAGCACTTCGACTGGCTCGACCCGCTCTTCGACGAGCACCTCGAAACCCGCGACGGCAGAATGCATCTCTCCAACCGCCCCGGTCTCGGCTTCACCCTCAGCGACCAGGCCAAGGCCTGGACCGTCGGGACGGCGGAATTCGGCAAGTAGAACCCCAGTGGCACGGTTGAGTGCACAGCAATGCACTCAACCGCGCCACTGGGTGCGGAGCGCCCCGAGCCGCGACCAGCTAACGGACGCCTTCGGCGCGAAGTTCGCGGGCCCAGGCGTCGGCGTGCTTGGTCAGGACGCCCGCGATACGTTCGAGCTCCCCGGGGTACGACGCCACCTCCGCGGGCATCGACACGCTGAGCGCATCGGTCGCGGGAATGCGGTACGGCACGACTGTGGCGATACAGACGACACCGAGGGTGCCCTGTTCCTGTTCGAGGGACCACCCGCGCTTGCGCACCTCGGCGAGCTCCGCGATCAGCGCGTCGCGGTCGACGATGGTGTTCTCGGTGAACCGCTCGAGCTTCTTCGGGAGCAACTGTTCGACTTCGTCGGTGGTGAGCTCGGCCAGCAATGCCTGGCCCAATGCCGTGACGTGGCATGGCAGCTTGCGGCCGACGCGGTGCATGCGGCGGACTTCGAGCTTGGACCCACGGCTCGCGAGGTAAATGACATGGTCTTCGTCGCGGCGAGCGAAGTGGACCGTGTGCCGAACGTCGGAGCGCAGCGCTTCGAGCACCGCAGCGGAACGGCCGACCACGGAATCCTTGTCGAGGTAGGACGTACCTGTCAGCAGGGCATGGGTGCCGATGCCGTAACGCGATCCCGACTCGTCGGCTTCGATCCACCGCAGTTCTTTCAGAGTGCGCAAGAGCGCGTGCAAGCTCGATCTCGGATACTTGCACGCCTCCTGCAGCTCGCCGAGACTCATCCTCGTCGGCGATGCAGCCAACGTCTCGAGGATGTGGATGGTGCGTTCGGCCGACTTCACCGGAGAATAACCAACCAGGGCATCCGTGACATCGTTCACCATGAGGACATTGTCTCTCATGTCGAACTTTGTTTCACCCAGGGGCATCAGTACTCCTGAACGAGATTCGCCGCGACGTACTCATGATCGATGTCCTCGCCCAGGCCGGGACGATCGGGCATCTGCACCATGCCGTTCGAGTCGATCGGGTCGACGATGGAGTGGAGGTGCGGCGGCACCCAGTCGTAGTCGGAGTGGGGGTGCAGTAGCCCGCGCTCGTACCAGTGCACATTGGGGGCACCACCGACGAGCGCGAGGTTGGGCGCCCCGTTGCCGTGGATTTCGCATTCCAGTCCGAAACCGTCGGCCATGTGAACGGTTTTCAATGCCGGGGTGATGCCGCCGCCGTTCATCGCACCGACCCGCAGGATGTCGCAGGCCTCGTTGACGATCCACTCGGACCTCGACTTGTGCCGGCCCGGTGTCGTCTCCGGTCCGATGACGGGAGTGTCGATCTGATCGGCCAACCACTTGTAGGAGCGCAGGGAGAACTCGTCCATCGGCTCCTCGAACCAGTCGAACTTCAGTCTGTCGAGCTCCCGCCCGAGTGAAAGAGCCTCGGTGCGCGAGTACCAGTGGTAACCGTCGAGCATGAGCGAAAAACCTGGCCCGACGGCATCGCGCACCGCGGCGCACGCGTCGATGTCCTGATGTAGATCCGGCGCCCCCGGATGGGGCGGCATCCAGGTGTGGAGCTTGATTCCCCGGTAGCCACGTTCCTTCAACGTGACGGCGAAGTTCGCATAATCCTCGGGGGAGGACAAGCCGCCTTCGACGTCGTCGCCGCACATGGTGCTTGCGTACGCCTTCACCTCGGACCGGGCTCCTCCGAGCAACTTCCACACCGGAGTGCCGAACTTGTTGCCCACCAGATCCCACAAAGCCTGGTCGAGGTAGCTGAGCGTGTGCTCCGGCAACTCGACCGCCCTGGTGCGCTGGCGGATGGCGAACTTCTTCTCGATGGCTTCTCGCGCGAAAGGATCCGCACCGAGCAGCACTGCTTCGAAATGCTGTTCCAGCTGGTCCTGCCGCAGGTAGTTCGGCTTGCCGAGCACGTACCCGCTGTCACCGTCCGAGTCGGTGATGCGAAGTAGAGCCTGCGTCGTCTGAATGGAAGGGCCGGAATGGCGGTGTCCGTACGAGTCGACCGCAGTGCGCGCCTCTGTCTTGAACACTTGCACGGCGACTTCTGTGATCACACTGGACATGGTGGGATTCCCCTATTTGCCCTGACGGGCATCGTATTTGGCCTTGGAGCGATTGAGCTTCTCGGCGAAGTCGTCGGCGAAATCCTGGGCACTGAGCTGGCCGATGAGAACCTTCTGCCACTGGCCGAGCATCTGGACCTGCACTATCTTGCCGAAGTCCGGCAGATAGTCGGGCGGGGTGACGAGCACAGTCTTCGGGTCGTCGAGTGCGGCCTGCGCAGCCTGTACCGACGGCATCGCCTGGAACGCGGGCGCGGATCGTGCGTCGGCGTTGACCGGAATCTGCCCGACGTTCTCGTTCCAGTACGCCTGCGAATCCGCAGACGTCATGAATTCGAGAAACTTCCACGCCGCCGCCTGGTGTTGGCTGCTCTTGAACACCGTGTAGGACGGGAACGGATCGGTCATGACCGTGCGGACACCGTTGTCCGCGACCGGTAGCGCGATGGCTCCCACCTTGTCGCCCAGCGACTTCTTGTGGTTGCTCAACGAACCGAGGTTGTGCTGCATCATCGCCACCGAACCGCCGCCGAAGCTGGCAACCATCTGCGGGAAGCCGTTGTTGACGTCGGCGGTGGGGGTGTCGACGTCGTACAGAGCTGCGAATCGCTCGATGGCGTCGACCATTTCGGGTCGGTTGACCGTGGATTCGCTGCCGTCGAAAAAATTCTCGATGCCGGTCGTTGCGAACATGTGTTGCAGCAGTGGGTAGATCGAGCCCGCGCCGCCGCGGATGGTGAACCCGTACCGTCCGTCGGACCTGTCGGTCAGTTCGTCTGCGGCCTCGTAGAACTCGTCCCAGGTCTCGGGCGGCTCGAGTCCGGCTTCGTCGAACCAGTCGGCCCGGTACCAGAGGGTGGCGTTGTTGCTGGTGTACGGAAGTCCGTACAGGTTCTCGCCGCCGCCGGACTCGATGGCGGACTGGATGATCTTGGGATCGTATTCGTCCTTCTGCGGTGACGCCGCCATGAAATCGTCGAGCGGTATCACTGCGTTCTGCGCGACGAGCGGAGCCAGATACGCGGTGGACACGATACCCAGATCAGGTGCCGACCCGCCGGCGATAGCAGTCTGATACTTCTGCTGCGCGCTGTCCGACGGCAGGCCGACGTACTGGATGTCGATGCCCGGATTGGCGGCCTCGAAGCGTCGAATCAGCTCCTCGTACAACGGTGTTCGATCCGGCCCGGCACTATTGTCCCAGAACGTGAGAGTGCCGCTGTTCGGATCGCCCAATGCACCGTCGGGCAGGGAGGTTTCCGAGCTGCATCCGGCAAGGACGAGTGCAGCAACCGTACCGACCAGCATTGCCCTGCGGGTCACAAGGTTCTTTGTCATGGTCAGCCCTTCACCGCTCCGGCACTGAGGCCCTGGACGAGGTACTTCTGGATGACGGCGAAGACGGCGACCACGGGAACAGCGGCGATGAGACCGCCGGCCGCGAGCACGCCGAAGTCGACGTTGTACGAACCGATCGTGTAGCTCAATCCGACTGGAAGCGTGAACTTCTCCTGGCTACTGATGAACATCAGACCGAACAGGAAATTGTTCCAGCTGCCGATGAAGGCGAACGATCCGACGGCGATGAGACCGGGCCGGAGAAGCGGCAGCATGATGATGCGGAATGCCTTCAGGCGAGAGCAACCGTCGACCATCGCGGCCTCTTCCAGTTCCACCGGGATCTGAGAGATGAAGCCTGCCATCAGCATTGCTGCCAAGGGCAATTGGAACACCGTATCGGCGACGATGAGCCCGAACAAGTTGTTCACCAGCCCGATCTCGAGGAACACCTGGAACAGCGGGATCAGCAGCATGGCGCCTGGCACGAACTGACTGCACAGCAGCGCCATCACCAGCGGAATCTTGGCACGGAACTTGAAGCGCGCCAATGCGTATCCGGTAGCCAGTGCGACGAATGTGGTCAGGACCAGGGACAGTCCGGCGACGATCACTGAGTTCTTGAAGAAGAAGCTGAAGCCCAGTGTGTTCCACACGGTATCGAAGTGTTCGAACGTGATCGGCCAGGGAAGCATGCTGTTCGAGTCTGCGGGCCGGAACGCGAACACGACCATCCAGTAGAACGGGACGAGCGTGAACAGTAGATAGAGCGCGAGAGGGAAGCCGACGCTGAAGTATCTCGGCTTCGTCTTGTGCACGCGTATCTTCTCGGAGTAACCCGGCGACGGTGCCGTGACGACGGGACGATCTGCGGTAGTGGTCATGTTCTCAGGCCTTGTCGCTGTTGAACTTGCTCAGGCGCAAGTAGAGGATCGAGCAGAAGAGCAGGATCACGAATGCCACGGTGGTCAATGCCGCGCCGTATCCGAAGTCCTGGGCGGTGGTGGCCAGCTGCGAGACGTACAGAGGCAGAGTTGTCGTCACGTCCGCGGGGCCGCCTGCGGTAAGCGTGTAGAGCAGGTCGACGTTGTTGAATTCCCAGACTCCGCGCAGCAGCGTCGAGAGAATGATGACGGCCTTGAGGTGCGGCAGTGTGACGAAACGGAAACGCTGCCAACGGTTTGCGCCGTCGACGTTCGCGGCCTCGTACAGGTCTTTGGGCGCGCTCTGCAGCTCCGCGAGGATCAGGATGGCGAAGAAGGGAACGCCGCGCCACAGTTCGGCGACGCTGGTCGCCCAGAATGCAGTGTCGGGATCGGCGATGGGAGCGGCCGTGCCGTCGCCGATGCCTATGCTGCCGAGCAGCTTGAACAATCCCGTCGACGGGTTGTAGATCAACAGCCAGATGCCGGTGGTGAGCACGCCGGACACTGCCCACGGCGAGAACACGAGTGCGCGGGCAAGTCCACGTCCGCGGAAGACTTCGTTGACGAGAAGCGCCAGTCCGAGGCCGAGGATCAGCTGGAAGACGACCTGCACCCCGACCCACTTGGCCGTGACGACGAGGCTGTTCCAGAATGCATCGTCGGCGAACATGAGTTCGAAGTTCTCGAGCCCGGCAAAGCCGTTGTCCCATGGCGTTGTCGGGTTGTAGAACTGCAGGCTGTAGTAGAAGACACTGGCGACCGGGTAGAAGATGAACACGGCGAGCAGCACCACGACAGGTGCGATGAGGATGTACGGCGCCGAGATGCGACGTCGTCGGCGACGCGGCCGAGCGGGAGGCGTGTGCTTACCGCTCGATCTTTCGGCTGTGGTGATGACCATGGGTGACGCTCCGAAGTTTTCGGGCCGGTGAGTGGCCGGCGGGTCTGGGTCTATCGGCAGTGTGCCGGGGAGGCTGTGTGTGGGAGCGGGAGGCGCCCGGCGAGCCGCGAGATCCGCACTGTCGGTGCGTCCTTCGGGCGCTTCCGGTTCATCGCTATCCGTTCACGTATATGAACCCACGTCTTCTATGTGAATTGCTGAGACTCACTATGACGGCAGTCACACGTCATGTCAAGCATGACGAGTCATACGTTCGCCCGCATCCAGCGCATCGCATCGTCCTGCATGTCGGAGGAGAACCGATGGCCGTGTGGGAACCACTGTGTGGCAAGAGCGTCGGTACCGCGGTATGCCCGCTGGAGGGCGGCTTCGGCGTCGAGCATCCCGGTGACGCTGAAATGGCGGTCCTCCCTGGCGAATTGGACCAGGATGGGTAGCGGCGCAGCCGATGTGATGACATCAGGCCAATCGCAGACGGCGGGAAGGCCGGGGGTGATCATCAACCAGGTCGTGTCGTCGGCATGGCCGTTGGCGATGTCGGCGAACGTGCTCGTCATGGCGGTGACGACGGCAGCTTTCAGCGGTGCGGTCGCGTGGTCGCGGGCGGCCAACAGGTGCGCGACGCGTGCGCCGCCTCCGGAAAATCCGGCCGTCGCGATTCGAGACGAGTCGATGCCCGGTGTGCTGCCGAGGATGTTCAGGGCTGCAATGTCCTCCACCAGTACCCGACCCCCGATCGACGATCCGGTGAGGGCCGCCAGCTTGGCGAGGCCGTGTTCGTGTTCGCGTGCCGCGGCCTCGTACCGGTCGCTCTCGGGGTGTGTCTGTGCGGCAGCGCGGGCGCGCTCAGGAAAGTTGTCCCACTCGACTCGGCGGCTACCCCAGGGGAAGACGTCGTGGATCAGGACGGCAAAACCCGCGGCGACGAGACCTGCCGCGACAGATCGACCGTCGTAGCCTCGCCGTCGCAGTTCCGGGATGCCGGGAGCTGGGCCGTCGGGACCATCGGCGACCTTTTCCTTGCCGTAGAACTTCAGCCCGTCGTGGCCGTGGAGTAGGAGGACAGCAGGCAGGTCGTGGCCGGTGTGGTCGGCGGGCGTCAAGAGCCATCCCTGGGTGCGTGACGTCTCGGCCGGGACGGCCCAGGACAGCTCGACGCCGTCGATTCCGTCCCGTGTCCAGGCGCGGCCTCGGTTGACTTCGGGGGTGTCGACGTGCAGGTCGGAAGGGAGGCCGAGGGCCTGGCAGATGGTCTGGCGCGGGTCGGATCGTGGACAGCCGCCATGTGTTTGTGTTCCCATGTGTGAACGCTGTCCTGTCTGTTGAATTCATCCTGAGGGGCTATTCATGTCCGGAACTACTGTCGATCGCGTCGTCGCGCATGCCTACCCGTGGGACGTGCTCGGGGATCCGCATTTCGTCGATCGTGCGCTCGAGTTGGGGATCGGTGAGATCGCACTCGCAGCCAGTTATCACTCGACGAGGGCCGCAACGCCATTGCACCCGTCGCACAAAGTGGTCGATGCGCACCACGCCGCGCTGTACCGGCCGCTGCGTTCCGAAGCCTGGAATGGAATGGCCGTCGTCGCGCGCACCGCACCCTGGAGTGGGTCCGACGACGCCTTCGGTGACGCTGCAGCTGTTCTCTTGGCGGCCGGGATCAAGGTCGACGCGTGGATCGTACTGTCGCACAGCACCATTCTCGGACATGCTCATCCCGACGCCACCGTCGTCAACGCGTTCGGGGATCGCTATCCGTATGCGTTGCACCCAGGTCATCCCGACATCGTCGCCTATGCGCGAACTCTCGCGGCGGAGGCCGTGCGGGGCGTCGAACTCCACGGAGTGTCCATCGAGGCTTGTGGGCAACTCGGATTCGCGCACGTCGGACCGCACGAGAAGACGGACGGTGCATACCCGGGCGTCGGAGACGCGATGATGTCGATCAGCTGCACCTCCCGTGAGCTGACCGCGTGGGGTGAGCTCGGTGTCGACGCGGACAAGATCGTCGCCAAGCTGCGCGACGGTATCGACGCGCTGTCGTCCGGCACATTGTCGCCGACCGCTGGAATCGAAGACGTGTTGAGCGCCGAGGAGGTCGGCGCTGTGTTGGCCGTGCGGCACAGCGATGCAGACACCCTGCGTCGGGAGGTTCTCTCCGGTGTCCGAGCGGAGACCTCGGACGTGCGTGTCACACTGCACGGACACCCCGATCCATGGAAGACCGGACCGTCTCCTGCCCTGACCAGCACCGCTGCGTCCGACGTCGACGCAGTTCTGGTGTCCGCGTGGCCCGCTACCGCCGAAACGGTGTCGGTGGTCGAGCGCACGCGGACGTTGGTCGGCGCAGACGTCGCAGTAGGCGCATACGTGTCCGTCCTGCCGCCGAAGAAACTCGACGAAGTGGACGCCCACGTCGCCGCGGCCGTCGCAGCAGGGGCCGACGAGTTGCATCTCTACCACCTCGGACTCGTCAACCGGCCGCAGCTCGACGCCCTTGGCACCATCATTGGCGCGTACGCCTCCTAGAGGTCCGGTTGGGTCGGTGCGGTTGGGTTGGGTTGGGTTGGGTGGGGTGCGGTTGGGTTGGTGCGGTTGGGTGACCGAATGAGTCGTTCGCTCACGCGAGGGGTGACCGAAAGAGACATTCGCTCACGCGAGGTGACCGAATGAGTCGTTCGTCTACTCAGAGTGACTGAAGTAGTCGTTCGCTCATGCGAAGTGACCGAATGAGTCGTTCGCTCACGCGAGGGTGACCGAACCAGACATTCGGTCACCCCCCGAACGCAACGCGGCCCCACCCGAACACCTTGCTCAGCGCATGCGCTTGCCGAGCGGGTGGTCGCAGAACGCCCCACCTACGCGCTGGAGGATCGGGTCGTCGAAGGTCCACTCGTGATCGGCAAGGAACTCGTCCGCGAACTGCTCCGCATCGTCCTGTGGTTCGTAGCCGATCGCGGCGCCTTCCGCACCTGACCACCAGGCCCGCGAGTTCTTCGAGATACCCCAGACGGTGTGGAATCCCTTCGCGCTGTCGGACAGTGATGCTTCGATGAGCCGTGCGGTGTCCGCCGGCGACATCCAACTGGCCAGTCCGCGGTAGTTCGGCGGCTTCTCGAAGCTCGACCCGATGCGTAGGTTGACGACGTCGATGCCGAACCGGTCGTGGTACATCCGACCGAGCGCCTCCATGGCAGCCTTCGACCAGCCGTAGAAACCGTCGGGCCGTGGGGCGACGTCGCCTGCAAGGGCTTTGCCCTCCGATTCGGCGTGTGTCCAGAATCCGACGGCGTGGTTGCTGGACGCCGCGACGATACGGGTGACTCCGTGGGCGACGGCGGCGTCGAACACGGCTTGGGTGCCGTCGACATTGATGGACAGAATGTTCGCCCAGGAGTCTTCGGTGCTCAGTCCGCCGAGGTGCACGATGGCGTCGACGCCTTTCACTGCGTTGCCGACCGCATCGCGGTCCGTGATGGACCCTTGAACGAACTCTTCTGTGACGGAATCGATGTCGGCGACCTCCGCGATGTCGAACAGTCTCAGGGTTCGGTCCGGCCGACGAAGTAGGGGTCGGAGCATCGTGCCCATGTTTCCGGCGGCGCCGGTGATCAACAGCCGTGTCATGTTCTCTCGTTTCCTTGTCGAAGCAGAGTTCTCGGAAGTACTTGTGCTGTGCATCACGGTAGTACATACTTCGAAACGAAGTCACCTACTTGGCTTACATTCACATATATGAACTTCTCGCTACTCCACTCGGATCGTCCGGCACGTTCCTGCCGGTGAAGGAGCTTCCATCATGGCAACAGTTGCATTCGAGAACGTCACCAAGTTCTTTCCGGGTGGTGACAAGCCTGCAGTCGACCAGCTCGACCTCTCGATCGAAGACGGCGAGTTCCTTGTACTCGTCGGACCGTCCGGTTGCGGCAAGTCCACATCCCTTCGCATGCTCGCCGGCCTCGAGGACGTCGACCGCGGCGCGATCACCATCGGTGGCAACGACGTCACCGAGTTTCAGCCCAAGGACCGCGACATCGCGATGGTCTTCCAGAACTACGCGCTCTACCCGCACATGACGGTCGGGGAGAACATGGGCTTCGGACTGCGCATCGCCGGCGAGGACAAGGCCGAGATCAAGCGTCGTGTCGACGATGCCGCGAAGATCCTCGACCTCACCAAGTTCCTCGATCGCAAGCCCAAAGCGCTCTCCGGCGGCCAGCGTCAACGCGTTGCAATGGGACGGGCGATCGTCCGTAAGCCGCAGGTCTTCCTCATGGACGAGCCGCTGTCCAACCTGGACGCGAAGCTTCGCGTCCAGACTCGCGCCCAGATCTCGGCTCTGCAGCGCAGGCTCGCGACCACCACCGTCTATGTCACACACGATCAGGTCGAGGCCATGACCATGGGTGACCGCGTCGCAGTCCTGAAGGATGGAGTGCTGCAGCAGTGCGACACCCCGCGTCGAATGTACGAACACCCGAACAACGTCTTCGTCGCAGGATTCATCGGATCGCCCGCGATGAACCTGCTCGAACTGCCGTTGGTCGACGGCGGTGTGAGTTTCGGCGGTGAAGTCGTGCCGGTACCACGGGCAGCGATCGCCGGAATCGGGGAAAGCTCGGTCACGCTCGGTGTGCGCCCAGAGGACCTCGAACTGACGACCGGGGTAGGGCTGGAGGTCACCATCGACGTCGTCGAAGAGCTTGGCGCTGACGCGTACGTCTACGGTCAAGCGGACGTCAACGGCACCAAACAGCCCATCGTCGTGCGGGCCGACGGGCGCATCCCTCCTTGTCGCGGCGAGAAGATCACGCTGTCCTATGCGGCCGAGCGGACTCACCTGTTCTCAACCGTCACCGGTGAACGACTCGTCGACTAGGAGCACGACATGACCACGGCAATCAACACATCCATCACCGGTGATCTACTGATCGCCTGCGCCGCCCGAACAGGTCGCGGCGACGCCATCGAAGCCGTCGACCCGTCGACGGGTCGAACGATCGGGCCGACGTTCCATTACGCGACGTCGGACGATGTTCGCGCGGCAACCCAGCTCGCGGACGACGCCTTCGACATCTACCGCCGAACCACATCGGAGGCGCGCGCACGGTTCCTCGAATCGGTCGCCGACAACATCGACAACCTCGGCGACGAATTGATCGACCGAGCGTCCGCCGAAAGCGGCCTGCCACGAGCACGGCTGCAGGGTGAGCGCGGACGCACCACCGGTCAACTCAGGCTCTTCGCCGCTGTACTTCGTGAGGGCAGCTGGAACGGTGCGCGCATCGATCCGTCACAACCCCACCGTAAACCCGCTCCACGCAGTGATATTCGACTGCGCAACATTCCGCTCGGCCCGGTGGTCGTATTCGCTGCCAGCAATTTCCCGCTCGCATTCTCGGTCGCGGGCGGTGACACTGCATCGGCGCTCGCGGCCGGATGTCCCGTCATCGTCAAGGCGCACGACGCCCACCTCGGAACTTCCGAGTTGGTCGGCCGCGCGATCGCAGCGGCCGTCGTCGAGCACGGACTTCCCGACGGAACCTTCTCGCTGATCTACGGTCTCGGTCAGACGATCGGCGTCGAATTGGTCACCGATCCCGCTATTGCAGCCGTCGGATTCACTGGATCACGAAGTGGTGGAATGGCATTGGCACGGGCCGCAGCTGGCCGTGAGGTCCCTGTGCCCGTCTACGCGGAAATGAGCAGCATCAACCCGGTCTTTCTGCTCCCCGGTGCGCTGGCTGAATCCGCGGCGGAATTGGGAACCGGCTTTGCCGCGTCGCTGACGCTGGGCGCGGGTCAATTCTGCACGAATCCGGGCCTCGTGTTCGCCGTCGTCGGCGCCGACCTGAGCGAGTTCCTCCGCTCGGCCGCGACGGCTATCGGACAATCCACCGGAGCCGCAATGTTGACGCCGGGAATCGCCGCGGCATACGCGTCGGGACAGCAGTCGATGCGGGACCACCCCGACGTCGACACTGTCGCAACCGGCTGGCCCGGAACGTGTGTATCTCGAGGACTGCCAGCACTTCTCGTCACCGACGCAGAACATTTCCTGGCTGACCCGTCGCTGCACGCCGAGGTTTTCGGTGCGACGTCCTTGGTCGTGCGGTGCAACGATCTCGACCAGTTGCTGGCAGCGGTGGCCGGGCTGGAGGGCCAGCTCACTGGCACGATTCACGCAGTCGATCACGACCTTGCCGATGCAGAAGTCCTCGTCGAAAAACTGGAACGCAAGGTAGGCCGAATACTGTTCAACGGCTGGCCGACGGGTGTCGAGGTCGGTCACGCGATGGTTCACGGCGGGCCGTTCCCCGCGACGAGTGATTCGCGCACAACCTCGGTCGGCAGCCTTGCCATCGAGCGCTTCCTTCGGCCCGTCAGCTATCAGGACGTGCCCTCCGCGCTGCTTCCGTCGTCGATCGCCGACGGCAACCCCGACCACATCTGGCGCCGCATCGACGGCACCCTCACACAGGAGTAATCATCATGCTCGACGGAGTTCTCTTCTTCCCCGTAACGCCGTTCGATGCCGACGACAACGTCGACGTAGACGCCCTCACCGCCCACATCGAAGCCGGGGTCGCAGCCGGACCCGGTGGGGTCTTCGCCGCTTGCGGCACAGGCGAATTCCATGCACTGTCACCGGCCGAGTTTCGCGTCGTGATCGATGTAGCGGTGAAGGCGACGGCCGGCCGAGTTCCGGTCTACGCCGGCGCGGGTGGCGCAGTGCCGATTGCCAAAGAACTGGTGAGGATCGCCGCCGACGCCGGTGCCGAGGGCATTCTGCTGTTGCCGCCCTATCTTGTCGGATCGCCCGCCGACGGGCTTGTCGAGTATGTCCGTCAGGTGTCCGAAGCCAGTGACCTGCCTGTGATCGTCTACCACCGGGCCAACGGTCAGTTCACCGAGCAGAGTGCCCTCGCTGTGGCGCGGCTGCCGAAGGTGACCGGGTTCAAGGACGGCGTCGGAAACCTGGACTTGACGTCGAGGATCGTGCGCACGCTACGCGATTCTCTCGGAGACAAGGAGTTCCAGTTCTTCAACGGGCTGCCGACGGCTGAAGTATCGCAGCGTGCGTACCGCAGTATCGGCGTGACGCTGTACTCGTCGGCGACGTTTGCGTTCGCCCCCGATGTGTCACTTGCGTACTACACGGCTCTGGAGGACGACAACACCGAACTGGTCGAGGCCCTGGACCGTGAGTTCTTCCACCCACTGGTTCGACTGCGTGATACGACGCCCGGTTACGCGGTGGCGCTCGTCAAGGCCGGCGTCACGTTCGGCGGTATCGACGCGGGGTCTGTCCGTGCGCCGCTGACCGATGCGACCGATGCAGACAAGTTCGCGCTTGAGCAGATCCTCGCGGCGGGCAGGAAAATGTTGGCCTGACTGGGGTGGAGCCCCACTTCAAATAACGGTAAATCTGAATGGATCTCGCGAACAATGTCAATCGTGAACGGTCGTGCAGTTCCGCCCGCGTTCTTTGGACAGGTAGAGGGCGCGGTCCGCGCGCTCCAAGGTCTTGCGGGCGGGTTCGTCGCGCAGTCTTCCCGCCACGCCCACCGAGATCGTGAGGTCGGACGGGAGCTCGGCCCGGACGAGATCGAGTGCGTCACTCAATGCGGCCGCGGAACCCGACGGGCACAGAACGGTGAACTCGTCGCCACCCGAGCGGCACAGCAGAAACTGAGACGGAAGACAGAGCCGCAACGCGGACGAGACGATCTCGAGGGCCCTATCGCCCGCTGCATGACCGAATTCGTCGTTGATCACCTTGAAACGATCGATGTCGACGACAGCGATGGAATCGATTCTCTCGGTTGCTCGCGTTCCCGGCCTGGAGTCGAGCTCCCGGGTGAGCCGTCGCCGGTTCGCGAGCTGGGTGAGGTCGTCTACCTCGGACGTCGATGCGACGCTCTGCACCCAGGCAGCGGAGACGGCCAGCGCGAACAGAACGAGAAGCGCGTTGGCGATCACAACTGGATGAAGATCCCCTGTTTCGAACCCCAGGAAGAGGACGTACGTCGCATTGAGAAGAGTCGTCTTCCACGCAATTCGATTGGGGAGGACGATGAAGGCCGGCGTCACCAGAAGGACTTGGAGCAGAATCCCCGACAGCGCGGTAACCGATCCTCCGGCGGCCGCGCAGAAGAGTACGACGCTCGTCAGGCCAGACAGGTGCATCGCCAAGTACAGACGGCGGGACAGTACCGGTGCTGTCACAATCATGAACACGCCGATTCCGCACCACAACACCGCAAGGACGAGCAAGGGTACGGCAATCTGCGGCCGCGTACCCAGAACGGTGAGGACACCAACCAGGCCGCTGACCAGGCAGTTCAGCCCGGACGTGCGCGCCACCGGCGCTGGTGGGTACGGCCAGCCACTGTTCACGAAGACGCACTCCTGCCGGCAGATCCCCACGACCTGGAGAAAGTTTAGCCTCTCTTTCGTTACTGCTCAGGGTCGAATGAAGCAGGAAGACTTGCCGCTCATTGGTGTCGCAGCGACTGAAGGGTGGCCCGCGCACCATTCAAGTGCAGCGATTCGAGCTGTTTCGTGTATTCCGCGACGAAGCGCTCGTTGTCGATCAGATCGCCGAAGACAGCGCGGTTGGCAATGAAGGCCGTCGGATTGTCGTGCTGTGTGCGGGCCAGCGGGACGAGCGAATCCTTCAACTGATCCACGATCTCGATGAGCTGCCCCTGTTCGTCGACGGCCTCGGCGTAGCGAGCCCAACTGGCCACGACGGCGGTGGACAGGGCGATCTCTCCACCGGACTCGAGGTTCTGTCGAATGACAGGCAGAAGCCATTTCGGAATTCGATCCGACGACTCCGCGCACAGCCGCGCCACGGTGTCACGAATCTCCGGATTGGAGAACCGTTCGATGAGGGTCTTCTTGTATTCATCGAGGTCGATGCCGGGTACGGGCGCGAGCGTCGGCGTCGCTTCGGTGTTCATGTATGCGAGCAGGAACTCGGCGAACAGTGAATCCTGCGCGACCTCGTGCACCAACCGGTAGCCGCTGAGGTAGCCGAAGTAGCAGAGTGCCTGGTGGCTGGCGTTGAGCAACCGAAGCTTCATCAGCTCGTACGGAGTGACGTCGTCGACGACCTGGACTCCGACGTCCTCGAACGGCGGACGACCGAGAGTGAAGTTGTCTTCGAGCACCCACTGCGTGAACGGTTCACCAGCTACCGGCCACTGATCGTCGATCGCGTAGCGGTCCGAAAGACCCTGTATCACTTCGGGAGTGGTGACGGGAGTGATGCGATCGACCATCGAGTTGGGGAACGCGCCCTCTGCGGTGATCCAGTCCGCCAGAGCTGGATCCTTGAGGCGTGCGAACGCGGTGAACGTCGACTGCGCCATGTGCCCGTTGCCTTCGATGTTGTCGCAGGACATGATCGTGAACGGTTGCAGACCACGATTATTGCGTCGCGCCAGTGCCTCGACGACCAATCCGAACGTGGTCGACGGTGTTGTACCATCCGCGAGATCGGCAACTATCGCCGGGTTTTCGGTGTCGAATTCACCCGTCGTAGCCGAGAAGTTGTATCCGCCTTCGGTTATCGTGAGTGAGACGATCTTGACCGACTCGGACGCCATCTTCTCGATCACTGCCTCGGCGTCGTCCGGCGCAAACAGGTATTCGACGATCGAGCCGATGACGCGAGTGTCCCACGTCCCGTCGGAGTGTTTGAGAGCCAACGTGTACAGGCAATTCTGTGCATCCATGACCTCCTTCATCTTCCGATCCCCGGGAAGGACGCCGACTCCGCAGATTCCCCACTCGGACGCCTCACCCTGCTGCAGCAGGCGGTCGACGTACATGGCCTGATGGGCGCGGTGAAAGCCGCCGACCCCGAAATGAACGATCCCGACTGTCACCTCGGATCGATCGTAGGTGGGCACTGCGACATCTTCGATGAAGTCGTCGAGGTTGTGCGAGTTCAACTTCATGCGTCGTGCTCCTTCGTGAATCCTGGAATGACAACAGCTTTGATGCTTCCCGACACTGTGTCGGCGTTCAATGCTTCCTCGACACCCGCGAGATCGAAGCGCGCGGTGACCATCGCATCGAGATCGACGAGTCCGGCGAGCACCAGTTCCCGAGCGATCGGCCACGTATTGGCGTAGCGAAAGACACCGGTCAGAACGAGCTCGCGGTTCTGGATGAGCGAGATCGGCAGCGGGTAGTCCGATGCGCCCATGCCTACGAGCACGACGGTACCGGCAGGGCGGACCGCGTGAATGCCGTCGACGACGGCTCGCGGTGCGCCCGAGGCGTCGATGAATGCATCGACCTGGAGGTCCCGTACATCGACCACGGCGGGATCTACGACGCGAGTCGCGCCGAATCGAGCCGCGTTGGAGCGTCGGCTCTCGTCGATGTCGGACACGATCACCTCTGTTGCGCCGAAGGCGCGGGCGACCTGAGCGGTGACGAGCCCGACCGGACCGGCACCGGTGATGAGGACGCTAGACCCGGCGGTGATGCGCGCTTTCTGCGCCGAGGCGATACCGACGGACAACGGTTCGAAGAGGGCGGCGGCCTCGTCGGAAATCTCGTCGGGAATCGAATGGGCGAACACCGACTGGATCAGGACGTACTCGGCCAGGGCGCCGTCGATCGGCGGCGTTGCGAAGAACTCCATCGCGGGACACAGGTTGTACCGACCGGCGCGTGACTGCGAACTCGTCGGGTCCGGGCGCTGCGGCTCGATGGACACGCGCTGACCGATTCGAGTGTCTGCCACGGCCGAGCCGGCGGCAACGATGATTCCCGCGGCCTCGTGTCCCAGTACCAACGGGCCGTTGACGACGTGGTCTCCGATGCGGCCCTCGCGGTAGTAGTGGGCGTCCGAACCGCAGACACCGACAGCTGTGACCTGTACGAGGACCTCGTCGGCGGCGGGTGTCGGGACCGGCCGAGATTCCAGTCGTATCTCTTTCGGCCCGGTCAGAACACTGACCTGCATCGACTGTGACACGGGAGCCCTTCCATCGGCGGGTGTTGTGTAGATCACACCTGAATGTTAGCTTAATGAGCAGAAGAACACACCATGAGCATCTGCTCAGCGTGATCGAGGTCAAAGGAGTGGGTCGTGACCACAACGGTTCCAGAGGTGCCGGGCCCGCAGCGGTCGTCGAAAAGCAGCGACGACTTGCGGCTCGCTCTTCGCGCCGCATCGATGTACCACCTGGAAGGAGCGACGCAGGCCGAGATCGCGGTCAAGCTCGGTGTCTCGCGTCCTACCGCGGGCAGGCTCGTCGCCAAGGCGCGGGCCCTCGGGCTGGTGACCATCGAGATCAATGTGCCCGACGAACTCCAGGGCACCGTGCACGCCGATATCGAGCGAGATCTCGAACGGGCATTCGGTCTCACCGAGGCGCTGGTCG
The DNA here is from genome assembly GCF_057808915.1 of Rhodococcus sp. FG69. NCBI lineage: Bacteria > Bacillati > Actinomycetota > Actinomycetes > Mycobacteriales > Nocardiaceae > Rhodococcus > Rhodococcus sp. FG69. The sequence goes on from NZ_JBMDIX010000001.1 coordinate 394,335, forward strand.
TCCCTGACGTCATCGACGGCACCGACAACGGCTACGGATCTCTCGGACGTGCCACGGCTGCAATGCTGTCGCGTCGTCTGGGTGCAACCGACACGCTGGGATTCACGTGGGGGCCGGAGACGGTCGCCGTCGCTCATTCGCTCAGGTCCCGGGGTGCGAAATGTGCCCAGGTGGTCCAGCTCGACGGTTCGATGAGTTCCGCCGACTACCAGACCGGCGTCGAGTACACGCTGGGGCGGTGCGCCGAATACTTGCAGGCAAGGCCGGTCCGCCTCAACGCCCCGCTGTACGCTGACCCGGCCACGGTCACTGCTCTGCAACAGGATTCGGTGATCTCGCGTGCCCTGCAAGCCGGGACCGAGGCCGACGTGATGATCTACGGCCTCGGTCCCGTTTCCACGTCCACGACGCTCTTCGAGGGCAGCTTCCTCGACGTTCAGATTCTCGACGAACTGCACCACCTCGGCGCGGTCGGCGAGATAGGTGGCAGGTTCTTCGGCCTCGACGGCACTCCGACCGACGGATCCTTGCCTGGGCGCACCGTATCGGTTGGTCTGGACGCCATCCGTGACTGTGACCGAGCGATTCTGATCTCGGGTGGGAAGAAGAAGCATCAGGCGATTCTCGGCGCACTCCGCGGAGGATTCGCCACCGTATTGGTGACCGATATCGAAAGCGCGCGTTGGTTGATGGCGCACACGAAAGAAGGTTCTTGACATGAGGGTACTACCGAAAGTGGCTGTCGCGGCTTCGCTCGCGACGACCTTGGTGCTGTCCGGCTGTGCCGGCGCGGGGTCGTTCGGCGGTGACGGCGACGGTACGACGATCACCGTGGCCATCGTCTCGAACTCGCAGATGTCCGACGCCATTTCCTTGGCACCGCAGTTCGAGGCCGAGAACCCGGGGATCAATCTGAAGTTCGTGTCGTTGTCGGAAAACGAGGCGCGTGCGAAGATCACGGCGTCGGTCGCCACCGGTGGCGGTGAGTTCGACGTGGTGATGATCAGCAACTTCGAGACCCCTCAGTGGGCCGAGAATGGTTGGCTCACCAATCTTTCCGAGTATGCTGATGCCACACCTGGGTACGACGAGGACGACTTCATTCCGACGCTGAAGGAATCGCTGTCCTATGAGGGCAGCATGTACTCGGTACCGTTCTACGGTGAATCCTCGTTCCTGATGTATCGCAAGGACCTGATGGAAGCGGCGGGCATCACGATGCCCGAGGAACCCACGTGGCAGGAAGTCGCCGACGCCGCAGCCGTACTGGACAGCGACGATGTATCCGGAATATGCCTGCGCGGAAAGCCCGGCTGGGGCGAGGTGCTCGCACCGTTGAACACCGTCATCAACGCGTTCGGTGGACGTTGGTACGACGAGAACTGGAACGCACAGCTCACCAGCCCCGAAACCGAGGCTGCAGTGCAGTTCTATGTCGACACTGTTCGCGAACACGGTCAAGCAGGTGCGGCGACAAGCGGCTTCAGTGAGTGCGGTACGCAACTGTCGCAGGGCAACACCGCAATGTGGTACGACGCCACCTCCGCCGTCTCGGTCCTGGAGGATCCGACGTCGAGCAATGTCGTCGGCAAGATCGGCTACGCCAAGGCGCCGAGCGAAGCCAAGGGCGACAACGGCTGGCTCTACTCCTGGGCCCTCGGAATCCCGAAGACCTCGGAAAATCCGGACGACGCATGGAAGTTCGTATCGTGGATGACCAGCAAGGAATACCTGAACAAGGTAGGCAACGAACTCGGGTGGGAACGTGTGCCTCCCGGAAGTCGACTGTCCACCTATGAAATTCCCGAATACAAGGAAGCATCGGAAGCGTACGGCCAGGTGACATTGGATTCGATCAACGGCGCGGACCCGAACAATCCGACCGTCGATCCAGTTCCCTACACCGGAGTGCAGTTCCTGACCATTCCTGAGTTCCAGGATCTCGGAACTCGCGTCAGTCAGCAGATCAGTGCAGCAGTGGCAGGACGAATCAGCGTCCAGGAAGCGCTTGCTCAAGCGCAGCAGTACGCCGAAGTGGTCGGCAAGACGTACCAGGAGGGCCAGGGATGACCACCACCGAAACGAGGTCGGCGGACGCCGATTCCGAAGAATTCGTACCGAGGCCGAGGACCGTATCCAAGGCGGAGGGGTGGCGTCGACGCGGCCCGCTGCTGCCGGCGATGGTGTTCGCGATAGTCGTCACGCAGATTCCGTTCCTGTTCACGCTGTACTACTCGACGCAGTCCTGGAATCTCGTCCGGCCAGGGTCGCGAGAGTTCAATTGGCTCAACAACTACGTCGATGTGTTCCGAGACAGTCAGTTCCGTGAGGTCGCGCTCAACACCGTGATCATGATCGTCGGAACAGTCATCATCTCGGTGATCCTCGGACTGTTCCTGGCCTTGCTGCTGGATCGTAAGTTCATCGGCCGCAGCCTGATTCGCACGTTGCTGATCACCCCATTCCTGATCACTCCTGTTGCAGGTGCGCTGATCTGGAAGACCACGATGTTCGACCCGGTCTTCGGGCTGATCAACTTCGTGCTGAGTCCGTTCGGAGTGGACCAGATCGACTGGGTCTCGAGGTTCCCGTTACCTGCGGTGATGGCCAACCTGATCTGGCAGTGGACCCCGTTCATGATGCTGTTGATCTTGGCCGGCCTCCAGTCGATGCCGAAGGACATCTCCGAGGCGGCCCGAGTCGATGGCGCAGGGCCGGTCGCACTCTTCCGTGAACTGACGTTCCCGCACTTGCGACGCTTCATCGAACTCGGTGCTGTCCTCGGCGCGATTTACCTGGTGAACACGTTCGACGCCGTGTACATGATGACCTCGGGTGGGCCAGGTGTCGCGTCGGCGAACTTGCCGTTCTACATCTATCAGCGTGCGTTCCTCGGCTTCGACATCGGCCAGGCCGCAGCCATGGGTGTCGTCACCGTGGTGGCCACCATCATCGTCAGCACCTTGGCTTTGAGACTGATCTTCAAGAGCTTCAGTGGAAACGAGGAGGCGGCGTGATGAGTACCGCGACCACCAGCAAGACCAAGAAATCAGCACCGCAGACATCCGACGGTGTGACGATCAAACGCCGCAGCAACTGGGGACCGGGAACCATCTGGTCCGTCGTGGCATGGGTCGCGGGCATCGTGTTCTTCTTCCCGGTGCTGTGGATGGTTCTGACCGGGTTCAAGCAGGAGGCCGATGCCTACTCCGACCCACCGAAACTGTTCTTCACCCCGACGCTCGATCAGTACCGAGGGGTACTGGAGAGCGGCATCGGCACCGCGTTGCTCAACTCGGCGTTCGCGACGATCGTGTCGACGCTTCTCGTTCTGCTTCTCGGTGTTCCCGCTGCCTTCGCCCTCTCGCTTCGGCCGGTGAAGAAGACGAAGGACGTGCTGTTCTTCTTCATCTCCACCAAGATGCTCCCGGTCGTCGCGGCGATCGTGCCCCTGTATGTCATCGTCGGCGATATCGGGATGCTGGACAACATCTGGACGCTGGTGATTCTCTATACCGCAATGAATCTCCCGATCGCGGTGTGGATGATGCGTTCGTTCTTCCTCGAGGTGCCGAGCGAACTGCTCGAAGCGGCGAGCATGGACGGTGCGTCACTGTGGACCTCGGTCCGCGAGGTGATCCTTCCTCTCGTGTCACCCGGCATCGCGGCGACGTCGCTGATCTGCGTGATCTTCTCGTGGAACGAATTCTTCTTCGCCGTCAACCTCACTGCCGTTCAGGCCCAGACGATTCCGGTCTACCTCGTCGGCTTCATCACCGGACAGGGCCTGTACTGGGCCCAGTTGTCCGCGGCTGCGACGTTCGCAGCACTCCCCGTCGTCCTTGCCGGATGGTTTGCGCAGAACAAGCTCGTGCGCGGGCTGTCGTTCGGCGCCATCAAGTAACTCGGCCTTTCGAAACTCAGGAGAAACAAGTCATGGCTGCAATCACGTACAAGAAGGCATCCTGCGTCTACGAAGGTGCCGACAAGCTCGCTGTCGATTCGCTCGACCTCGACATCCAGGACGGTGAATTCGTCGTCCTCGTCGGACCGTCCGGCTCCGGCAAGTCCACCGCACTGCGCATGCTCGCCGGGCTGGAGGAAATCGACGGTGGTGCAATCGAAATCGGCGGGAAGAACATGGTCGGCGTCCCGTCGAAGGACCGCGACATCGCCATGGTGTTCCAGAACTATGCGCTCTACCCGAACAAGACCGTCGGGGAGAATATGGGATTCGCGCTGAAGATGCGCGGCGTGCCCCTCGAGGAGCGCAAGCAGAAAGTTGCCGAGGCCGCGAAGATTCTCGACCTCACCGAGTACCTCGACCGCAAGCCCGGCAAGCTCTCCGGCGGCCAGCGGCAGCGAGTTGCCATGGGCCGCGCCATCGTTCGTGAACCACAGGTGTTCTGCATGGACGAACCGCTGAGCAACCTCGACGCGAAGCTGCGCGTGCAGACGCGTACTCAGATCGCGGCGCTGCAGCGCAGGCTCGGCACCACCACCGTCTACGTGACCCACGACCAGGTCGAGGCCATGACGATGGGGGACCGGGTCGCAGTGCTGCGCGGCGGCAAGCTGCAGCAGTTCGCAAGTCCGACGGATCTGTACGACAATCCGGTCAATGCGTTCGTCGCCGGCTTCATCGGCTCACCGGCCATGAACCTGATGACGGTGCCCATCGGCTCCGGTGGAGTCCAGATCGGAAAGTTCCTGCTTCCGCTCGAGCGCGATGAACTCACCAAGCTTGCGAGCCTGGGGCTCGACGAGGTGACGGTCGGGCTACGCCCCGAGCAGCTCGGCATCGTCCAGGGCGGCGGTGAGGGCTTCGAGGGGAAGGTCGATCTCATCGAGGAGCTCGGCAGCGAGTCGTACCTGTATGCGCATCTGGACGATCCCAAGGTGAAGGGTCTCGACGGTGGTCCGGTCTCGCTCGTTGCTCGGTCCGCGGTACGTGCTCCGGCGAAGATCGGCGAGAGTATCGGCCTGACGCGACTCGACGGCGCGATTCACCTGTTCCACCCGGAGTCCGGCGAACGGATCTGAGCGGGGAGTTTTCGGTGGGGGCTCCGCCCCCAGTGGCGCGGTTGAGTGAACTCTGGTGCGCTCAACCGCGCCACTAGGCCGAAGGCCTGCAGCTGGTGCCCGGGCCGACTGGCGTTCATGCCCCCGTCCGGGGGTAGCGCGGCCGCAACCGGGGTCAATACCGTGGTCGGTCAGTGAGATGTGCGCCACAGCGAGGAGTGACCATGACGGACGGAACAGCATTCGCGAGGTTCAAGCAGGCCCGGGACACGCTGCAGAGCGCCCACGGCGACTACGACACCGCGTTGGCGAAGTTCGAATGGCCCACGTTCGAGGGCAAGTTCAACTGGGCGATCGACTGGTTCGACGCGTTCGCGCGCGGCAACGACGGAACTGCCCTGTGGATCGTCGAGGAAGACGGCTCGGAGGCGAAGTACAGCTTCGACGACATGTCCCGACGCTCGGACCAGGTGGCCCGCTGGCTCGAAGGCCTCGGGATCGGTCGTGGCGACTCCGTCGTGCTGATGCTCGGCAACCAGGTCGAGCTGTGGGAATCGATGCTGGCAGTCATGAAGCTCGGGGCCGTGCTGATGCCGACGACAACCGCCATCGGCTCCGCGGACCTCACTGATCGCATCGAGCGGGGGCGAGCGAAAGCCGTCATCGCCAATCCCGTGGATGCGCCGAAATTCGACGACGTTCCCGGTGACTATCTGAGGATTTCCGTCGGCGACGTCCCCGGATGGACCGATTTCCATGCCGCATACGACGTGCAGGATGCGCAGCCGTTCGAGGCCGTCACGTCGCCCGAGGATCGTCTGCTTCTCTACTTCACTTCGGGAACGACGAGCAAGCCGAAGCTCGTCGAACACACTCAGGTCTCCTACCCCGTCGGCCACCTGAGCACCATGTACTTCCTCGGACTCCAGCCGGGAGACGTGCACCTCAACATCAGCTCACCCGGCTGGGCGAAGCACGCGTGGAGCTGCTTTTTCGCGCCGTGGATCGCCGAGGCGACGATCTTCATCTACAACTACACGCGTTTCGACGCCAAAGCCCTTCTCGATCAGATCCGCCGTGCCGAGGTGACGACGTTCTGCGCACCACCGACTGTGTGGCGCATGCTGATTCAGGCGGACATCTCCGGCGGTGGAGGCGCTCTGCGGGAAGCAATCGGCGCCGGTGAACCCCTGAACCCCGAGGTGATCTCGCACGTGCAGAGGGAGTGGGGACTGAACATCCGCGACGGGTTCGGCCAAACGGAAACCACTGCGCTCGTGGCCAATACGCCCGGTGCGGAGCTGAAGTTCGGATCGATGGGTCGTCCCCTCCCTGGTGTCCCGGTCGTCATCATCGATCCGGTGACCGGCTTGGAAGCCGACGAGGGCGAAATTTGCCTTGATCTGGCGAAGAATCCGTACAACCTGATGACGGGATATCTTGGCGATCCAACACGCAACTCGGAAGTGATGTCAGGCGGGTACTACCACACCGGCGACGTCGCTTCCCGCGACGAGCGTGGCTACATCACCTACGTGGGCCGCACCGACGACGTCTTCAAGGCGTCGGACTACAAGGTCTCGCCGTTCGAGCTGGAAAGCGTGTTGATCGAGCACCCGGCGGTGGCGGAGGCTGCCGTCGTACCCGCTCCCGACGAGACTCGACTGGCAGTTCCGAAAGCCTACGTCGCACTTGCCGCGGGCTGGGAACCGAACGAGGACACCGCGTTCGAAATATTGAAGTACGCGCGCGAGCATCTGGCGCCGTACCTGCGGGTGCGCCGAATCGAGTTCTTCGAGTTGCCGAAGACCATCTCGGGCAAGATTCGACGGGTGGAACTGCGGGCGCGCGAGGATTCCGGTGAGGTGCTGTCCGGGGAGTGGCGGGACGATCAGTTCGCGGGGTTGAAGTAGGACGGGACAGTGCGCTCGAGAAACGGCTGCACGACGCCCAACACTTCCGCGCTCGCGGCGGGCGTCGTGGAATGGTCGAATCCCTCGATGAGATGGAACTCGGAGTGGGGGACCAGCCGAGCCGCTGATCGTGAATCACCGAGCCTGGTGTGGTCCTCCGAGCCGACGTAGAACAGGCTGGGCATGTCGAACTGTTCGAGAGCGCTGTCCGACAGCCCGGGCTCGAGGTCGGATGCGCGGAAGTACGCCGCCATCGCATCGGAATCGTTGGCGGAGAACACTGCTCGGGTTGCGGCGTCGACCGGGAACAGTCGGTGGTTGTTCCACTCGTCGAGGAACCCTCCCATTCCGCGCTCCGCGAGCACGTCCGCGCATCCCGGGAAGAAGAGCCGATCGAACGCACCGCGCTGCGGGCCGTGGGAACCACCGCCGACGACGAGGCTGTTGATCCTCTCCGGTGCCCGGGCAGCCAGTGTCAATCCGGCCCGTCCCCCGTACGAGTAGCCCCAGTAGTCGGCGCTGGACACACCGCTTGCATCGAGCACCGCAACGAGATCCCCAACGATCGACTCCATTCGGTATGCCGCGACATGGTGCGGCTTGTCGCTGCGGCCGTGGCCACGCATGTCGAGGAGAATCAGCGTGCGCGACGGACGCAGAGCTCTGACATACCCGTACGTCCGCCAGATCGTGTGCGTCAACACGCTGCCATGCACCAGAAGGAGGGGCGGACCCGAACCCACGACCTGAAATGCGATCCGAGTGCCGTCGTCGGGGTTCACTGCGTAGTCCACGACAGCGATTATCGCAGCTCGAACGCGGCCACTGCGGCTTCGGCGGTGTAGTAGAAGCGCGTCGAGTCGAACCGGCCACCGACACCGAAGCGAATGAGCCGATCCTTGATCGGGCCCTTCATCTCGGCGAAGACCAACCGTATCCCACGATCTCGTAGGAACCTGTCGAGGTCGACCAGCTCGTCGACGGCGGTCGTGTCGAGTCCGGTGATGGGCTCGGCCGCGATGACGACCCACTCGACAGGCGTCGGGGCGTTGTCGACGATCGAGCGTACGTATTGATCGAAGATCTCACCGTTGGCGAAGAACAGCGGGGCGTCGAATCGGAGCATGACGAGTCCGGGGATGCGGTGGCCGTCGGGATGGCGTTGAATGTCATGGAATCCCGGGCGGTGCTGCGTACGAACGAGTTCCGTGCGGTACGGCTGCCATGCGCGAGCCACGACGGCGATGAAGGACAGCCCGATTGCGACGAGAATGCCCTCCAGTACCCCGACGAGCGCGACCCCGAGGAACGCTGCTGCACCGGTGGCGAATTCGACGCGACTCATGTGCCACATTCGCGCTGTCCCGCTCACGTCGACGAGCGAAGTGGCCGCCACGATCACCACCGCCCCGAGAGCCGCATCAGGCAAATAGGCGGTGACACCAGGGGCGACGAGCACGAAGGCGAGGACCGCGAGTGCGCCCACCACACCGGTCAGTTGTGTTCGCGCGCCGTTCTGTTCGGCTACCGGCGTGCGTGATCCGCTGGCGGAGATGGGGAAACCGCCGAACAATCCGCCGGCGACGTTTGCGACGCCGATCGCCTTCATCTCGGTGCTGCCGTCCACATCGTCACCACGCCTGGCTGCGAACGTGCGGGAGAGAACTCCTGTGTCGGCGAATGCGATGAGGGCGATGGCCGCAGCCGGTCCGATCAACTTGCCTACGTCTACCCAGTCGACACCGCCGAACGAGGGCAGCGGCAACCCTGTCGGCAATGCGCCGACCATGTCGATTCGGTCGGTGAGATCCAGCGCAGCGGACGCAACGATCGCACCGACCACCGCGACCAGTACCCCAGGGACACGGGGAATCCAACGACGAAATGCGACGATGACGGCAATCGAGCCGATACCCACCGCCGCTGCGACAGGGTCGACGCCGCCCAGCAGAACCAATTGCGCGGTCTGCTCGATCTGTCCAAGAAGGCCGCTCGCATCGACCGAGAATCCGAGCAGCTTGGGACATTGCCCGACGATGACCACGAGTGCGATCGCATTGAGGTAGCCGAGTCGAATGGGCTTCGACAACAGCGCGGTGACGAAGCCCAGCCGTAGGAAACCGCCGACCAGCAGGATGATGCCGACAAGGACGCCGAGGACTCCCGCCAAGGCCAGCGCGCTCGCCGGATCGTCGGTGACGGCCAGCGGCACGATCGCTGCGGCGATGAGAGGGGCCAGCGACGAATCCGGACCGAGGACGAGGATCTTCGACGGCCCGACGAGTGCATATGCGAGGAGCGGCACGATCGTCGCGTACAGGCCTGCGTACGCGGGCAACCCGGCTGCCTGCGCGTACCCCATTCCTGCCGGGATCAGCAGAGCCGTGAGAACGAGCCCCGCTGTGATGTCGTTGCGCAACCACTCCCGGCGGTAGGCGCGCGCTGTCGCGATACCCGGCAGTCGACCGAGACCGCTCGTCCAGGACATACGTTGCAGTATCGACCTCACAGCAGGTCGACGTCCAGACCGGGTTGCGCGAAGTGCGTCAGAGCTCGAGCCACCGCGTCGGATGCAGTTCGCGTAGGAACGGTAGGTCGTGACTTGCAACGACGACGGCACCCTCGTAGCTCGATAGCGCCTCGGTCAGATGTGCCTTGCTGACGAGATCGAGATTGTTGGTGGGCTCGTCGAGCAGCAGCAGGCGAGGGGCCGGCTCGGCCAACAGAATGCGCGCCAACGCCGCACGCAATCGTTCACCTCCCGACAACGTCGAAACGACGGCGTCCGCATCGGCGCCACGAAAGAGAAATCGGGCGAGCTGAGCCCGAATCTGCTCGTTCGACGCGGTTTCCGCAACGTCGGCGACATTTTCGGCGACGGTGCGTGATTCATCGAAGACATCGAGTCGTTGTGGAAGGTAGCGCCACGGCACGGCCGGGCCCGACGCGTCTATCTTGCCGAGCAGTGTCGTCTTTCCGCTTCCGTTCGGTCCGATCAGTGCAATCCGTTCGGGTCCGACGATCTCGAGATCCTCGACGCGAGCAACCGTCTGTCCCTCATGGACTTTCGTGGCCGGCAGCGCGACGCGTATCTCTCGATCGTCGCGCAACCGCTCCTCGGCCGCGGCAAGCACATCATGAGCGTCGTCGACCTTCTCGAGGTGGGTGTTTCGCAGCTTGCCCGCCGAGACCTGCGCGGCTCTCTTGCGCTTGCCCATGATGATCTTGGGCTCACGCTTCTGCTCGTTCATCTTGTTTCCGTACCGGGCTCGACGGTCGATCTTGGTCCTCGCCTCGATCAGCTCCCGCTCTTGCTTGCGCACATCGTTTTTCGCGTCGTTCACTGCAGCCCGGGCAGCCTCCTGCTCTGCGTCGATGATTGCTCGATAGTGGGTGTAGTTCCCGCCGAACATCCGTAAGCGCGTCGGACCGTCGCGGTGCGCTCTGAGTTCGCCGATGTTGTCCATGGCGTCGAGAAGTTCCCGGTCGTGACTGGTGACGATCAGTACACCTCGAAACGCGTCGATCGCCTGGTAGAGGCGTGCGCGCGCGTGTAGATCGAGGTTGTTGGTCGGCTCGTCGAGCAGCAGGACATCGGGTTCGGCCAACAGCTCCGTAGTCAGAGCGAGCAGCATCGTTTCGCCGCCGGACAGCGTTCCGAGAACTCGATCGAGATCGGAAGGCTCGGCGACGAGATTCCCGAGCCCGAGCTTGTCGAGCAATGCAACGGCGCGTTCCTCGACATCCCAGTGTGTCCCGACTGTAGCGAAGTCACTCTCGGTCGATCGACCGGATTCGATGCGGTGCAGCGACTCTCGAAGCTCGCGAAGGCGAAGGATCTCGTCGACTCGCCTACCCGGTCGAAGCGCGACATCCTGCGGAAGGTAGCCGAGGGTGCCGGGAATCGTGATCGACCCGCGCGTCGGCGTCAACTCTCCGACGACGAGTTTCAACAGCGTCGACTTGCCGGTGCCGTTCGATCCGACCAGACCTGTTGCACCGGTAGGAAATACGGCATCGAGGTTGTCGAATACCGGACTGCCGTCCGGCCAGGTGAAGTGCAGACCGGAAATGGAAAGGGATGGTGAAGTAGACATGGTTGCTCCAGAGGGGTGCGTGCGTGGGCGCGGGAACCTCTAGAGGAGCAACGGCCTCTCCGAATCTGTCGACGACAAGGTAGATCTCAGACTAAGCCGGATCACCGGCAGCACGCAACCGATTTACGACGTCGGCCCCTTCTTGCGAAGGTCGTCGACCTTCGTCATTGCCTCGCGAAGCTCGCCCAGCCAGTCCTGAGTGTGCTCGCCGACGAGTTTGACCGCCCACGACAGTGCGTCTGCACGCGATCGCGCAACGCCCGCGTCGACGAGAGTGTCGAGCACCTTCCGTTCCGGTTGGCGCAGTCTCGTCATGACCGGGACAGCGAGGTGCGTGAACAAAACGGACTCACCGTCGACAGACACTCCCCACGCGACCTTGCGGCCGTAGCGGGCCTCGGCCTCGTCGGCGATCTGCATTCTGTCCTGACGCGTGGTCTCACGGAATCGAGCGATCCGACCCTCTGTTGCCGCGGAGCCCTCGTCGTCGCCGGTGGGCAATTCGCCGATCACGACAATCTCCTCGCGGTCCACCTCGATAGTGGCTGCGCCGGTGAACCAATTCTCGGGAAGCCTGCCGCCGAACCACTCGGGCGCATCCGACGCGTCGGGTACGTCGGCCTGCTGCCATCCGCCTGGTCTTCCGAATTTTCTCATGACTACTCCTTCAGGTTGTCTGATTACATGATTACACCGTTGTTCAGGACTTCGCCACGAGTCAGGCATGATCGGACGGGTGCGCACATCGAAGAAGACGGTTTCCGCCCTCGTCGCCGTAGGGACGCTGGTCCTGGCAGGCTGCGGAGACGACGGCCCGCCCGAACCGCAGACCATCGCCGAGCAGTTCGTCGACGCGATCAACAGCGGCTCTGCAGACGCTGCGGCCGCGCTGACCACCGACCCGGCCGCTGCGTCCGCAGCCTTGGCTGGGTTGTACGACGGGTTGAGTGCAAGTGGAACCGTCACGGCGACTCCCGACTTCGCCGTCGAATCGGCCTCGGACGAGGGCGGATCGGTGACGCTGGATGCCACCTGGCGTTTCTCGACGACGACGGACGGGACGGAGGAGCCCGACGGTGAGCCGAAGCAGTGGCAGTACGACACCACGGCCACCGCGACCGAAACCGATCAGGGTTGGCGGATCAACTGGGACCCGGCGGTGCTCGCGCCCGGTCTCGCCGCCGACTCGACTGTCCGCTACGTCTCGACCGATGCGCTCGTGACACCCAAAGTGTTCGACCGGGCCGGCGCAGAGCTCATGTCGCAGCAGGTCGTCACACTTGTCAACGTCGATTCGACAGCCGATCCCGCCGTAGTGGCGTCGTACCTCACACCGATCGTCCCGACGATCACAGCCCAATCAATTGCCGCCGATCAGGCGCAGTCGCAAGGCAACACGGTCACACTCGTCTCGCTTCGGCAGTCGGACCTCGACCCGATCGCCGCCGAACTCACGGCGGTGCCCGGTGTCACGCTCGCCCCGCAGACTCGCTTGCTGACGACCGACCGTGCCCTCGCCTCGCCCGCGCTCACCGGCATCACCGAGCTCTGGCAATCCCAGCTCGACGAAAACAAGGGCTGGGCGATTCAGTCGCTGAAAGCGGACGGATCCGTCGATCAGTTGGCAGGGATCGACGCGAGCCCGGCACCCGACATCGCCACCACACTCGACAGTGGGCTGCAGATCAAAGCCGAGAACGCGCTGGCATCGCTTCCGCAGCAGTCGGCGATCGTCGCACTGCAGCCGTCCACCGGCAACGTGTTGGCCGTCGCACAGAACTCGGCGGCAGACGCCGAGGGCCCCATCGCCCTCACCGGTCTGTACCCTCCGGGTTCGACATTCAAGACCGTCACGACGTCCGCTGCGCTCGAAGCGGGCATCGCCACACCGGACACGATCCTGCCCTGCCCGGGCACCGAGAACATCGAAGGTCGTCAGATCCCGAACGACGACAACTTCGATCTCGGTGACGTTCCGCTGCACACCGCCTTTGCGCGCTCGTGCAACACGACCATGGGTCGCCTCGGCGTCGGCCTCCCGGCGGACGCGCTACAGCTGACCGCGCAGCAGTACGGCCTCGGCGTCGACTACGTGACACCGGGTCTGACGACGGTCACCGGCAGCGTGCCCGTCGCCGACACTCCCGCGGCGCGTGTCGAAGCAGCGATCGGTCAGGGGCAGGTGACGGCTTCGCCGTTCGGGATGGCGCTGGTGGCGTCCTCGATCGCCGGCGGTTCGCTGAAAGCTCCGACCCTCGTCAGCGGACAGCCCGGTGTCGCCGACGTGACGCCTGCGCCCGTCGATGCAACAGTCGCCGAGCAGGTCAAGACCATGATGCGCGAGACCGTCACGGGTGGAACCGCTACCCAGCTTCAGGACATCCCGGGATTGCTCGGCAAAACCGGAACCGCCGAATTCGGTCCGAACAACGAGGGGGCGCACGGCTGGTTCGTCGGCATTCAAGGGGATCTGGCGTTCGCAGTCTTCGTCGCGGGTGGGCAGAGTTCAGCGCCCGCCCTCGAAGCGGCGGGCCGGTTCTTGCGGTAGCTCCACCTGGCTGCTGGGTCTGGGGGCTCGGGGTCGGGCGCGCTGGCCGCGCAGGTTGCAGCCAGCGCGCACGTTGCAACCTGTGCGTGTGCTGAAACGTGCGCGTTCGTGCGTGGTGGTGACCGAATGAGTCGTTCGCTGCGGGTCTGACCTGGTTGCGCAGGTTGCAGCCAGCGCGCACGTTGCAACTTGCGCGTGTGCTGAAACGTGCGCGTTCGTGCCCCACGCAGACGCCGCGTAGCGAAATCGTGACCGTAGCGTGTGAATACCGTGCTTGTTACTCGTGTGACTACAGTGAATATTGTGACTCATGAGTTCTATGGGGAGGCCGGTTGTGCGCCGGATTCGTGGTCGCTACGTGGTCGCTGTGGGGGCGAGCCTCGTGCTGACGTCGACGGTCGCGTTCTGGACGATCGACGATTCGAAGAGTGAGGCGGAGGGAGTCGTCGACGAGTTCGTCGCGGCTCTCAATGACCACGACATCCAAGCAGCCGCCGCGCTGACGACGTACCCCAACGCCGCTGCAGCAAGTCTGACTCAGATGTTCGACGGACTGTCGGCGAACGGTGCGTCGACGGGAGACTTCGAACTCGGGCAGTTCATCGATCTCTCGGGCGAATCCGGATTCTTCACCGTCGACAGTGGGTGGAATTTCGGGGAAGGTAAGGACTGGAACTACTCGACCCGCGGGACGGCGAAGAAGCTGAGTGTCGGGTGGCGAATCGCTTGGGAACCAGACGTTCTCGCACCAGATCTACCTCCGGGCGGAAGCGTGCGGTACGTACGTACCGATGCTGCGCCACCGTTGGTGTTCGACTCGACGCAGAACGTGCTGATGAACGAGCGAACGATCAACGCGATCCTTCTCGATCCAGCACAGATGCCGGACCCAGCTGCGTCTGCGGGACAGCTCGCCGATGTCATCGATGTCGTCGCACCGCTGATCACCGCGGACACGCTGCTGTCCGACCTTGCCGCGTCTCCGGGCAGCTCGATCCTCGCTGTCAACCTGCGCGACGACGACTTCGCCGTCCTCGAGGACGACCTGCGGGCCATTCCGGGCGTGGTCGTCGCGCAGACCCCGAAGTTGATTGCAGGCGACCGGCGAATCACGTCTCCGCTGCTCGACTCACTTCGAAATGCGTGGCAGCAGAACCGCGATGCCACTGCGGGCTGGGCCGTGGACGTGATCGGACCAGACGGATCGCTGACGCGCCAGGCAGGTTTCCAGGGCCCGGGCGGTCCCGACCTGCACGCAACACTTGATCCTCGAATCCAACTGGCCGCGGAAGAAGCTGTCGTCAGCGTAGGCACGCCGGCCTCGATCGTTGCAATCGTCCCATCGACCGGAGCGATCGTCGCTGCAGCACAGAACAGCTACGCCAACGAACAAGGTCAGATCGCATTCTCGGCCATGTATCCGGCAGGGTCGGCAACCGATCTGCTCGCCGTCGAGGGCATCGACGCGACTGCGCTCGGCCTCGGCGTGAACTACTCGATGCCGGGGCTCGACGCCTTCACCGGACAACTCCCATCAGGAGGTGCCGAGATAGACCGGTTCCGGACGGTCGGACATGAAACGTCCGAGGCAGCCGTGACACCGTTCGGACTTGCGCAGATGGGCGCGGCGGTGTCCCGCGGCAACGCTCCACTCCCATCGATCGTCGCAGGACAGACAGCGGTGGCCGACAAAGAGGCGTCGTCGATCCCCCCGGATGCGTTGGCGCGATTACGCGAAATGTTCCAGCGCTCGGCACACGACGAGGGTCTCGACACCTACGACGGCCTCACTGGATTCGCCGGAAACAGCGGCGACGACCGCTGGTTCATCGCCAACCGAGGCGACCTCGCCTTCGCCGTCTACATCGAGGACGCCGACGGAACAGACCAGGCCGTGAAGATGAGCACCCGGTTGCTCAGCGAAATGGACTCGAGCAGCAACGAATAGCCACCGGCGACAAGCGCGCGGCCAACGCGGGTCACTCCGCAGGCTGCGCTCCTGCCCCCGCGGGTCACTCCGCAGGCTGCGCTCCTGCCCCCGCGGGTCACTCCGAAGGCTGCGCTCCCGGTAGCTTTGTTCTCTGTGACTGCGCTCGAATTCGGACTCCTCGTCGTCGCCGGCTATTTCGCCGGCCTCGTCGGGTTCGTCACCGGTCTCGCATCGCTGGTGTCCTATCCGGCTTTGTTGGCCGCGGGTGTACCGCCAGTGGCGGCGAATGTCACGAACACGGTTGCCTTGGTGGCGGCCGGCGTCGGGGCGACGACCAAAGCGTCGAGCGAAATCGCCAAGGGCGGAAGACAGCTGATCCGATTCGCGATTGTGTCGGCCTTGGGTGGTCTTGCCGGCGCGGTTCTGCTGTTGGTCGCGCCGGAAGGTTCGTTCGAGGCGGTCGTCCCGTACCTTGTCGCTTTCGCGGCCGTCGCTTTGCTGCTGCAGCCGCGCATCCGAAATCTGGCGGGTGACAAAGAATTCCCGACGCTCTATCCCATCTCGCTGTTCTTCGTCGCGATCTACGGTGGCTACTTCGGTGCAGGAGCCGGCGTGATCTTCCTTGCGCTGGGGCTGATCTGCACCTCGGACTCCATCTGGCGCGTGAGCGTCCTCAAGAGCTTCTTCCTCGGTATCGCCAATACCGTTGCCGCGATTATCTTTGCGTTCTCAGGCGACGTGAATTGGCTTGCGGCACTCGCTCTCGCGATCGGCGCCTTCGCGGGCGGCTACAGCGGGCCTCCCGTGGTGAAGGTCATTCCCCCGAAAGTCCTGCGTACCGCAGTCGGGATCATGGGCCTTGGATTGGCCGCCTGGTTGATGTGGAAATAGGGCCCTTATCGGACTCCGCTCATCATCTTCTTGATCCACGGTGTCACGGCCAACAGCACGACACCGACGGCAATCGATGCTCCTCCGACACTGTAGAAGAACGGATCGGGGTTGTCTTCGTCGTAGAAGCCGGCCAGAGTGCCCGCCATCGCCGAACCCAACGCGATGGACAGGAAGAACAACGCCACCATCTGGGTGTGGAAGTTCTCCGGAGCGAGCTTGGTCGAGAGTGAAAGGCCGACCGGCGAGAGGAACAGTTCGGCGAACGTGAACAGCAGCAGGATGCCGACGAGGGCGAGCAACGGCATACTGCTTCCGGCGAGGGAAGGCACGAAGGCCAAGAACGCCAGACCCATGATGAACACGCCCGCTGCGAATTTCACCGGCGTCGACGGTTGCCGGTCCCCGAGCTTGGTCCACACTGCCGCGAACACACCAGCAAAGATGATGATGAAGACCGGATTGATGGATTGCACCCAGTTTGGCGGAAACTCCCAACCGAACAGGTTGCGGTCCAGGCTGCTGTTCGCGATGAGTGGCACCGTAGTGAATTGCTGTTGAAAGAGGGACCAGAAGGCTGCGCTGGCGATGAACATCGGAATGAACGAGATGACCCGTCGACGTTCGATCTGCGTGATGCGCTTGCTGGACAGGATGAGCGCAAAGTAGCCGATGGCGGCGACGACCGTGACGCCGACGACGATATCGGACATGTTCGCCGCCGTGATGGCACCGAACAAGGACAACAATGCGATGACGACGATTGCAACGACGGCGATACCGCCCCACTTGAGGCGCTCGCTCGTAGGCAACGGATTCGGTGGGACCGCTCCGACGCCGTGTAGGTGCTTTCGGCCGATCGTGTACTGGATGAGTCCGAGCGCCATGCCCACCGCGGCAAGTCCGAAACCTGCGTGGAAACCGGCTGTGTCCCAGGCCAACCCGGTAAGTAGTGGTCCGATGAAAGCGCCGAGGTTGATGCCCATGTAGAAGATGGAGAACCCCGCGTCGCGACGATTGTCCTTCTCGTCGTACAGATCGCCGACCAGTGACGTCGCGTTTGCCTTGAGCCCGCCACTGCCGAAAGCGACGAGAACCAATCCCACTCCGACACCGAGGAATCCGGGCAAAACAGCCAGGGCGATATGGCCGAACATGATCATCACAGCGCTGTAGAACAGCGTGCGCTCGGACCCGAGAAGCCGGTCGGCGATCCATGCGCCGAGGATGGTGGAGAGGTAGACCGTGCCGCCGTAGGCGCCGACGATGGACGTCGCCGAGCTCTCGGAGATACCGAGTCCGCCGTCTGCGGTCGAGTAGTACAGGTAGTAGATGAGGATGCCTTGCATCCCGTAGAACGAGAATCTTTCCCACATCTCTACGCCGAAGAGGTTCGCCAGCGCGAACGGCTGCCCGAAGAACGCGGTGTCCTGCTTGCTCTGCACGTCGGTCATGAATGAACTGTCCCAGACTTGTGCCGCGAAATGGCGCAGATCAGGTCAGTTTTTCGTGGCAGGTAACAATTTTGCCAACCCTCGCCAGCCCAACAAGAACACCGCCAGAACAGTCGACGCGACGAGGATGAAGCTGACGGCCGTTCCTTGCCCGCTGATCATGCGCAAGACCATCCCGGCGACGACCGTGCATACCCACACGAGCACGCCCGTCGGGAAGATCAGGTAGGCGTCGAACTTGTCCCGGTAAAGCGCCCACGTCGCGGCCCAGCCGATGACTGCGCCGGTGACGAACGGCCATGCAGTGGTGGCGAGTCCGGCGACGGCGTTAGCCTCGTCATGGCTTCGGCGGCCGATGGCGCAGAAGATCACGACCAACAGCAGATCGATGACGGCGGCGATGACGGTTCTGCGACTCACCGGTCCCACTCTAGTTCCTGACCGATATGAATGTGCCGCCGCGTCAATCGAACTGACGCGACGGCACATTCACGGGGGACGGGGGATCAGGAAGCGAGTCCGGCTTCGATCTCGAGCGTCAAGGCGATCTTGTCGCCGACGACGGCGCCGCCGCCTTCGAGGGGCATGTCGATGCTGATGCCGAAGTCACGACGGTTGATCGTGGTGCTGGCTTCGAAGCCTGCGACCGGGCCTGCGCCCATGCCCGGGTTCACGCCGTTGAATTCGAGCTTCAGGTCGACGGACTTGGTGACGCCGTGGAGGGTGAAATCACCGGTCACGACGAAGTCGCTTCCGTCGGCCTTGACCGAGGTGGAGGTGAAGGTTGCGGTCGGGAACTTCTCGACCTCGAAGAAGTCTGCAGTCTTGAGGTGGCCGTCGCGCTGCTCGTTGTCGGTGGTGATGGAGGCGACGTCGATCTCGGCGTTGACCGAGGGGGTGCCGTCCTCGGCGACCGTGATGGTGCCGCTGAAGGACTGGAAACGTCCGCGGACCTTGCTGACCACGAGGTGGCGCACGGAGAATCCGACGGTCGAGTGGGACGGGTCGATGTTCCAGGTTCCTGCGGAGAGTTCGGGCAATGCAATGGCGGTGGTCATGACAACTCCTGATTGGTTGAAGGTTCAAGTTGTATTCTACACAAACGGACCGGGGTCCGCATCTATTCCACGTTGTCGGTATAGTTCGGCCGGTATAGTTATTCGACCGTTCTGGAGGCGCTGCATGATCGAGATTCTGAATTCCGCCCAGCTTGCCCAGGCGAAGGAAACGGGAGCTCTCGTCGGCGGCATCCTCCAGTCGATGAAAGAGCGAACGGAAGTCGGCACCAATCTGCTGGACATCGACCGGTGGACCAAGGAAATGATCGTCGCCGCTGGAGCGACCTCCTGCTACGTCGACTACGCGCCGTCGTTCGGGCGAGGTCCCTTCGGGCACTACATCTGCACCGGCGTCAACGATGCCGTGCTCCACGGGCTACCACGCGACTACGAGCTCGCCGACGGTGACCTTCTGTCACTCGACCTCGCGGTAGTCCTGGGAGGTGTCGCCGCGGACTCCGCGATCTCCTTCATCGTCGGCGAGAGCAAGCCTGAGGAGAGCGTCGCACTGATCGACGCAACCGAACGTGCCTTGGCAGCAGGAATCGCCGCTGCCGGACCAGGCGCTCGCATGGGCGACGTCTCGTATGCCATCGGCTCCGTCCTGAGCGCGGCGGGCTATCCGATCAATACCGAGTTCGGCGGCCACGGCATCGGGTCGACGATGCACCAGGACCCGCATGTCTCGAATACCGGGCGGGCGGGCCGCGGGTACACACTTCGTCCCGGTCTGATGCTGGCCCTGGAGCCGTGGGTGATGGCCGACACCGCCGAACTCGTCACCGATGACGACGGCTGGACCCTCCGAAGTGCTACCGGATGCCGGACCGCGCACAGTGAGCACACCGTTGCTATCACCGATCACGGAGCCGAGATCATGACTCTGGCTAACTAGCTCGCGCGTCCCCGGTGACCGAACGGCTGATTCGGTCTCCCGGCGTGAGCGAACGACTCATTCGGTCACTCTGAGTGACCCAAGTAGTCGTTCGGTCACTCTGAGTGACCCAAGTAGTCATTCGGTCACTCCAAGGGGTGCGCAGACCGACCACATCACACCGGCTCGGGATCCGTCTTGTCGATTCCCGGCTGCGGCGGGTCCCGCTGAACTCCACCATCCCGCTGAACTCCGCTGCCTCCGCCGAGCTCGGTATCCATGCGCGCTTCCTTGGCCTCGCGGTGCAGCTCCTTCGTTTCGCGCTGCTCGAACGCCAAGTCGTACTCGAGATCCTCGTGCCGGTGGTTTCTGAACAGGACGAGGAAGACGATCCAGCCGACGATTGCGACGAGGATGAAGCTGACGGCCCGGTAGACGAACGCGGCTGCGACGGCCTGGGATGCACTGATCGATGCGGCACTGGTGAGGAGCGCGATGAGGGTGGCGTCGACGACGACAAGCCCTCCCGGCGCCAACGGGACCGAACCGACGGCTTTGGCTGCGGCGAAGGCGAACAACAGGCCGGACAACCGAGGCTCGGCACCGACGGCGAGACACGCGACACCGAGGCAGGCCACGTCCGCGAGTCGGTGGATCACGGACCAGGAGAGTGTGAGCCCTGCGTCGCGTTTGCCGAGCTGCACCGACTGAACCTGTTCGATGACCTCGTCGATTCGGTCCTGGCCGGCGTCGGGCGGCTGATTCCGGACGTCGTTGACTTTGTGCAGCACCCACCGTGCGATGCTGCGGATCGACTGCGGGTGTTCGGAGACGTACCGCACGGCGAACACGATTGCGAGCACACCCGCGATCGGCAGAACAAGGGTGAACGTATTGACCGAACCGCCGACCAGCAATGCGCCGCCGACACCGAGTACGGCCAATCCGGCCGCAGCGATGACGCCGGAGATGGCGAGCTGCCACGACGCCACGACTGGGCTTGCGCCCCATCGTCTGGTCTCGCGGTATGTGAACGCCGTCGAGAACACCTGGCCAGCGGGAAGGGTGAGGGACATCGCGGTACTGCCGTAGATGACCGACAGTGATTTCGACTGCCGAACCCGCACGCCGCCGGCCTGGAGTAGTTGCTTCTGAACCCGGCCGAACGCACTGAGGGACACCGCCTGGGTGACGATGCACACTGCGAGCCATCCCCAGTGAATTTCGGTGAGCGCCTGCCACGACTCGTGCAAGCGCGGCCACAGATAGACGGTCTCGCCGACGAGTAGTGCAATCAGGGCAATCCCGGCAACCCACTTGAGCCAGCGGAGGCGGTTTCTGGTGCGAGGGCCGCCGGCCGCGTGCTCGGATCTGGGTTCGGCCACCATCACAGGGTAACCACTAAGCCCTTGCTCACTCCGCAGGCTCCACTCGAACCTCGGGTCATTCGGTAGGCTTCGCTACCGGCTCAGGGGTGCTCGACCGGCCAGGCGAGATGGGTGAGCCTGCGTCGGCCACGGAGTTGCACCCGATCGCCCAGCTCCCAGTGCTCCTGCTCTTCGTCGCTGGCGAAGTACAGCGCGGACGTCGAAGCCAACACGCGGCCCGGCCGTAGTTTGGACAACTCCGTCAATCGTGAGGCTTCGTTGACCGGATCGCCGATGACCGTGTACTCGAACCGCTCCTTCGCGCCGATGTTTCCGGCGACCGCGAGGCCTGCGGAAACGCCGATGCCGATGTCGAGTCCGGTGATGTCGTCGAGAGCGAACCGCAGGTCACGGGCTGCAGCGAGCGCTGCGGTCGGCGCATCGGGACGATCGAGCGGCGCACCGAAGATGGCGAGGGCAGCGTCGCCCATGAACTTGTTGACGAAACCGTGGTGCTTGTCGATGACGTCGACGACCACTCGAAAGAACTCGTTGAGGAGGACGACGACCTCTCCCGGCGGTCGCTCGGATGCCGTCGCGGTCGAACCGACCATGTCGACGAACAGCACCGCGACGAAGCGGGTTTCGCCACCCAATTCGGTACCGAATTGCAGTGCGCGGCGCGCCACGTCCTCGCCCACATGCTGGCCGAAAAGTTCGCGCAGAACCCGTCGCTCGGCGGATTCCTCCATCATTCGGTTGAAGCCGACCTGTAGTCGGCCGATCTCGCTGCCATCGAAAACGTCGACCTCGACGTCGTTGTCGCCGCGCTGGACGCGCTCGATGGCGCGACGCAGTTGGCGAATCGGATCGGAGATTTGGCTCGCGGTGAGCATGGACAGAATGAAGGCCTGCCCAATCGCCAGAACGCTGAGCAGGATGATCGCGATGGCGAGCGAGTCGGTGGAGAAGACGAGATCGGTTGTCAGCTGGGTCGCACACAGCAAGATGATCCCGATGACGGGCATCAGTGTGCCCAAGCCCCAGGTCATTGCCATTCTGGTGCCTACGCCCGGCGTCATGGTCCGGTCGAAGCGACCCTCGCTGAGAGCCATGGCCGCGACGGGACGCAAGATCCGTTCACCGAGCATGTAGGTGAAGCCGAACGTCACGGTCGCGGCCATGACGACGGTGACGATGACAGCTATCGCCAGCGACGGCATGTCGGTCACGGTGAGTACTACGAACAGGACGCCGCCGATTATCCACAGGACGAGGTGCACGATGGCCTGACGCAGCGGCGCATGCAGCGTCGCCATCTGCTCCCGACGAGTCGGGGGACCACCGCGCAGTTGCCAACGGATGACCGATCGCAGCATCCGTGCCGCGTAGTAGAGGCTGACGGCGCCTGCGAAGACCAAGTACGCGCCGAAGATGTAGACGTTGCGAACCCGATCCGCGACGATCGACTGCGATTCTTCGATGGGAAGTCCGTAGCGCACGAACGCGAACACGAGCACCGCACCGAAGAGATTCGACAGCAGCATGGAAAGCATATAGAGCGGCCAGCGACTCTTCAGAGTGAGCGAGACCGCTCTCAAAGATGCCAGCACAGGTTAAATTTACCGGGTGACCGAACGCGAGCCGCAGGCAGAAGCGTCAAACGCACTTTCGGGGGCATTCGAGGGGCGTTCGTCGGCCGCTGATTCGGTGCATCCGCTCGTCCGGGTGGGTGCCGAGTGGACATGGCGCCTGCTCGTCATCTTCGCCGGGATCATCACGTTCTGCTACGTGGTCGCGCGCCTGGACATCGTCATCATTCCGCTCGGTCTTGCGTTGTTGGCGTCGGCGATGTTGGTGCCGATCGTCGACTGGATGCAGCGTCGCGGAGTGCCACGGGCGGCTGGGGTCGTCATCGCCATCGTCGCGAGCATCGGCGTCGTCGCCGGCATCATGACCTTCGTCGTCGAACAATTCATCGAGGGCCTGCCTCAGCTGGGAGATCAATTCACGACGTCGATCAAGAGCATTCAGCAATGGATGGCCGACGGTCCGCTGCACATCAGCCAAGATCAGATCGATCAGGCGAGCGAGAACCTCGTCAAGGTCATCCAGGACAACCAAGCCGCAGTCACGTCCGGGGCGTTGACGACTGCGACCGTCATCGGCGAGATTTTCACCGGAGCCGCCCTGACCCTGTTCATACTGATCTTCTTTCTGTACGGCGGGGATCAGATCTGGGAGTTCGTCACCAGGCTTGCGCCGACGGCTGCACGACGCAGAATTCGGTTGGCGGGCAGCCAAGGTTTCGGTTCGCTCGTCGGGTACGTCCGCGCGACGGTTGCGGTCGCGGCGGCCGATGCCATCGGAATCGGAGCCGGTCTGGCCATTCTCGGTGTACCGCTGGCGCTGCCGTTGGCATCGCTGGTGTTCATCGGCGCGTTCATCCCCATCATCGGTGCATTCCTCACCGGATTCGTTGCGGTCTTCATCGCACTGGTGACCAAGGGCCTACTCACCGCGCTCATCGCGCTTGGCATCGTGGTAGCCGTCATGCAGCTGGAAGGTCATGTGCTGCAACCACTTCTGTTAGGTCGTGCGGTTCGTCTGCACCCGCTGGCGGTGGTTCTGGCGATCACCGTAGGAATTCTGTTGGCAGGCATCGTCGGTGGACTGCTCGCCGTTCCTATCGTTGCGGTGCTCAACACCGCGATCCGCTCGCTGCTCGCCGAGGATCCGGACGAGGTGTACGAGCAACTGGAAGAGCACGACCCCTCCGAACCCCTGTTCCCGGCGACCGCTGACAGCCCGCATGCGCGCAACCGCGAACTCGACCCAGGGTCGCTGAAGAAGCCGGACGATGACTGACGCTGTCACCCCGTTGTGGCGGGCGTCGCAGGCTTTCCGGCTCGTCACGCTGCTGTATGCCGTCAGCTACCAGGTCGCGTCCATGGGGTATTACAGCAACGTCCGGCTGAGTTGGTTCTTCGTCGCATTGATGGCCGTCTGGACGGGATTGTCGGCAGTACTGCTCTCGCGCGCGAGCCTGCCACGGTGGAAAGTCGTGCTGGCCGACCAGTTCGTCGTGATCGGACTGATGTCGTCGACCCGCCTGGTCTCGGACTACGACTGGTACAGCAACCATCAGACACTCCCCACGACGCTGTGGGCCACCAACGCGGTGATCTCGGCGGCAATCCTGTTCGGACCCAAGGGCGGAATCGCGTCGGGCATCCTTCTGTCCGTCGTGAGCGCAGTAGTGCGGGACCAGATCGATCTCGACCTGTGGACGGACGCGACCGCACCTGTCTTGGTCTCGGTCGGTCTTGCTCTCGGCCTGGCCAGTAACACCGCGCGGCGTGCACACGCCGAACTCGAACGCGCCGCGCGGCTGGCGGCGATCACCGAGGAGCGAGAGCGACTCGCCCGTCAGGTTCACGACGGTGTTCTGCAGGTGCTCGCGTTGGTTCGCCGACGCGGTTCCGAAATCGGCGGTGCAGCAGCGGAATTGGCCGAACTCGCCGGCGAACAGGAAGTAGCTCTGCGAATGCTCGTCTCCGAACAGGGTGAGGCAAGCCGAGTCGATTCGACCCAGGCGGAAGTGGACTTGCGTTCACTGCTGCGGCCCCGGGGTAGCACCACCGTCTCGGTCTCGGCCCCGCCGAACCCTGTACTCGTCGACAGAGCTGTCGCAGAGGAGCTTTCGGCGGTCGTCGCGACGGCTCTGTCCAACGTTGCGCTACATGCGGGCGATGGTGCCCGCGCCTACGTTCTGCTCGAGGATGTGGACGGCGAGATCATCGTCAGCATTCGCGACGACGGCCTCGGTATCGCGCCGGGACGCCTTGCTGCAGCCGAAGCGGAAGGCCGTATGGGAGTGTCGAAGTCGATCCTGGGTCGGGTCGAGGCCATCGGCGGTACGGCAGTTCTCGACACGGACGTCGGCGCTGGAACAGAGTGGGAAATTCGGGTACCGAAGGGGTCGTGCAGTGACTGACAAACAGATTTCGATCATGGTCGTCGACGACCATCCGATGTGGCGTGACGGAGTCGCCCGCGACCTCGAAGCGGCAGGATTTCTCGTCGTGGCAACGGCGGACAGCGTCGGCGCGGCGGGGCGGCGGGCCGCCGCGACCCAGCCCGACGTCGTACTCATGGACATGCATCTGCCCGACGGCAACGGCGCGGATGCGACGACCGAGGTGCTCGCAGGCTCGAAGAACAGTCGAATCCTGGTGTTGTCCGCCTCCGCCGAACGCGAGGACGTACTCGATGCGATCAAGGCAGGTGCCACTGGGTATCTGGTCAAGAGTGCATCTGCGGAAGAGTTGTACGAGGCCGTCCGCGCCACTGCGGCAGGGCAGGCCGTGTTCACACCAGGTCTTGCAGGGCTCGTGCTCGGCGAGTATCGGCGGATCTCCACCACACCTGCAGTCGACGAGTCGGTTGCTCGTCCCACTCTGACCGACCGGGAGACCGAGGTCCTGCGGCTGGTCGCGAAGGGGCTGAGCTCGAAGCAGATCGCGACGAAGCTGACCCTGAGCCACCGAACCGTCGAGAACCACGTGCAGGCAACGCTACGGAAGCTCCAGCTGGCGAATCGTGTCGAATTGACGCGCTACGCCATCGAACAGGGGTTGTGAACTTCGGTTTGCCGGCCCCGCGGTCTGGGCACTCCCCAACGCATGACCGACACCGACAAGCCCGTCGACACGACCGTCGATCCCACCGAGAAGACTCGCGGCACCGACGCCGATACAGCCCAGAGTTCGGACGAACGCAGCGAAGCGATCGCCGAGTTCGACGGCCATCTCGACGGCGCAGGCGACTCGCAGTCGTTGCCGACGCCCGACCCCGAGGACGTCGGCAACGAGCCCTCCGATCCGAAAACGATCACGCGCTCGGAGTAGATCAGCGCCTGACCAATCGCATCAACGCGAATTTGGCGACAGGCAGGTAGGGGATGATGAGGGCGGGCGAACCGCTGACCTTCAGCCAGGTCCGTGACCCGTCCGTCCTCGACGCGACTCCGTGCGTCAGGGTCAGCCCGACGCTTCGGCGCTTCCACCAGGCGCTCCACGTCCACATCCATTCGGATTCGTCGACGTCGAGAATTTCGAAGTCGATACGGATCCACAGGGGTCCCTCGACGCGGCCGAACGTTCCGGCGGTGATGCGCTCCTCGGAGTATTCGACGCCGACGATCTGTGTTGCCCACGACGACCACTGTTGTGGGTTCATGTAACGCTCCCAGACGGCACCCGCAGGTGCGGATCCCACCGCGTCGATTGTGATCTCCATGAGATTGTTTACCCGACGAGTGGCCGAAAAAAACGCGGAATGCAGTCAACTAACCGGCGGGTGGATCGGGAACAGTCACCGAACACAACCCGATCGACACCGATCACATCGGTAGAGTTCGTTTCCCCGTCGCTGGCTGGTCATGCTGCGGCGTCACACTCGTTGCAATGCGCATCGTGCAACTCGCGAACTTCTACGGTCCCCGCTCGGGTGGGCTGCGGACCGCGATCGATCAATTGGGTGCGGGATACACCGCGCGAGGCCACGAGGTGATCCTCGTCGTACCGGGCGCTGTCGAGACCGAAGAAATATTGCCTTCCGGCGTTCTGCGGATCACTCGGCCGGCAAGGAAGATTCCGCTCACAGGCGGGTACCGCGCGGTGGATCCACGGACCACCGCCGACGTGACCGCGGCGCTTCGTCCCGATGTCATCGAGGTATCGGATCGACTGACGCTTCGCGGGATGGGTACGTGGGCATCACGCCGAGGCGTGCACAGCGTCATGATCTCGCACGAACGGCTCGATCGATTGCTCGGCCAGGTTCTCCCACACTCGATCGCTCGGTCGCTCGCCGACGTCGCCAACCGACGTACCGCAAACGCCTACGACACGGTCGTCTGCACCACCGCGTTTGCTCGGCGCGAGTTCGAGCGGATCGGCGCCCGCAACGTCTCCGAAGTGCCCCTCGGCGTCGATCTCGACGTATTCCATCCGACGCGTCGTATCGGCGGTTCGAGTGTCGATGGTTCTCGTTCGCCCTGGCACGGCGGCGCCGAACGACTGCTCGTGCATTGTGGTCGACTGTCGGTGGAGAAACGTGTGGATCGCAGCATCGATTCGGTTGCAGCATTGGTTGATTCAGGGGTCGATGTGAGGCTCGTGATCGCGGGGGACGGACCGAGACGATCCGGACTCGAACGTCGAGCACGTGGACTGCCGGTCGAATTTCTCGGATTCGTCGACGGACGTGTCGAACTCGCGGCTCTCTTGGCTTCTGCGGACGCAGCAGTGGCTCCGGGTCCGCACGAGACCTTCGGACTTGCCGCATTGGAGTCGCTGGCTACCGGCACGCCGGTGGTGGTGTCGAAATCGTCCGCACTCGCCGATATCGTGACGTCCGAATGTGGCGGGCGTTTCGACGACACCGCAGACGGATTGGCGTCGGAGCTGTCTCGGGTGTTCGAGCTCTCGCGTGCCGATGGACGAACTGCCGCCCGCGCCCGTGCCGAGCAGTTCGGCTGGCCCGCGTCCGTCGACGGCATGCTCGAGGTCCTCGAACATGGCCACCACGTCCATGGCCCCCTATCCTGGGGGCATGGAGGCGAGGGATTTGCGGGTGTCCGACGCGGAAAAGGAACACGTGGGGCAGCTGCTGCAGCGTGCGGTGGGACAGGGGATGCTTTCGCTCGGTGAATTCACCGAGCGGATGGACACTGCTCTCGCGGCCAAGACTCGAGGTGAGCTCAACTCCGTCCTTGCGGATCTTCCCGGAATGCAGATCGCCGAGCAGCATCGACCGCCGACTCGGCAACCGTCCCCACCTGCAGCGCAGTCCTATGGACCGCAGTCGTATGGACCGCAGTCGTATGGACCGCAGTCGTATGGACCGCAGTCCTACGCACCACACGGTTACACGGCGCACTCGCACAGCCCGGTCGTGAACACGAGCGACATCGTCCGCGGCACGATGTCCACTGTGACGCGCAAAGGCCCGTGGCACGTTCCACCGCAGCTCGGAATTCAGAGCAAGATGTCGACCGTGACCCTCGACTTCACTCAGGCCATCATGTCGAGTCAGGTCGTCGAGGTGTCAGTCGACGACTACTGCAGCACCCTCACCCTCATCGTGCCGCCGGAGGCGACAGTCGACCTCAATGCCGTCGAGACACTCGGTGGTAGCGCGAACAACAAGGTTCGTACCGGCCCTCCCATCGGTCCGCTGCACATCGTGGTGCGCGGCAAGATTCGGTTCGGGTCCATCACCGCCAAGCACCCGTTCGGAACCTCCATTCGCAGAATGCTCGGGCACTGAGGCGCCACGGCGAGTCGACGCCTGAACACATGCGGGCGAAAGTACCCGGGTCGAGCAGGTAGAACTACTCACGACTGCGTCGGCTCGGACGACAAGTATCGACGTATGACAACACCAGCGATCGATCCGCGATTGATTTCAGGCCTTGCGAGCCAGTTCGCGACGCTGAGCGAACAGATGCGTCGGGTATCGGGTGATCTGGGCGTTCTCCAGGCGCAGATCGTTGCGCCGGCGCCACGCCAGCCTGTGCATCAGTATCCGGCGCCGCCATCCCCCCCGGCTTACCCGCAGCCGACATACCCGCAGCCGACATACCCGCAAGCCCAGACCCCACAAGCCCCTCCTGCGCAAGTCCCGACACCGACTCGTGCGCCGGCAGTACGGCAGAGGCCACACACTCCGTCGGTGCCGGCGACGCCAACGAAGAAGTCCGAGCCGTGGTGGCAGCGTGACGGGGTCATCAGCCGGGTACTGGCCGTCGCAGGCGCGGGCGTCACCTTGATCGGTGTGGTCATGTTGCTCGTCCTCGCGGCGCAAGCCGGATGGTTCGGCCCGGAACTTCGAGTCGGCGCGGGCGCGGTGTTCTCGATCGCGCTGGTGTACATCGGGTCTCGGATCTACAGCAAGTCCGGCGGGAGAATCGGCGGAATAGCGACTGCAGCGACCGGTGTTGCGGGTCTCTACCTCGATGTAGTGGCTGTGACGGTTGTCTACGAGTGGCTCGAACCGATCATCGGTCTGATTGCTGCCTTCGGAATCGCGGCGGCAGGCGTCGCACTTGCGGTCTCGTGGCGGTCGCAGCCGATGGCGGTGCTGATTCTGGTCGGGGTCGCGATCTGCGCGCCCGTGGTCACCGGTGGAATCACCCTGTCGCTCATTGCATTCTTCACCGCAACCTTCATCGCGAGCTTCGCGGCGCAACTGGGTCGGGACTGGCCGATCCTGTCGGGCGCACGAACGTTGCCGGTTGTCGTCGTCACGCTGTTCGGCATTGCCCAAGCGGAGAACTGGGGTGCGTCCGTATCCGAAGCGATTCCGCTTCTGATCGTGTCTGCCATCGTCGCGATGTTCGGAATCGGCAGTTCGGTGGAGTTGTTGCGGCGCAACGTCGCCGATGTCATGGCGTCCGCGATGATGGCGGCGTCGGCGATTCCGGTCCTGGTGGTGGGCACTCTGTTCGACCCGTGGACCGCGACGCTCGTGCACGGTGTCGTGGCACTCGGATGTGTGCTGGTGATCGCTGTGGGCACGTGGCTCCCCGCGAGCTCCAAGATCGTCCTCGCGGTGGTCGGCTCGCTGGCACTTCTGCAGGCGGTGGTGGTCCCGACGTCGGTCGAACTCCGTCCACTCGCGCTGCTCGTGGTTGCCGCGGTGTTGGTGGTCGCCGCGCTCCGTACGTCGTCCAAGTTGGCCTACTTCGTCGGCGCGGCGTTCGGTGCCTTGGGGTCGCTCGGGTACTTGATCGTTGCGCCGCCGGCCTCGATCATGGACTCGAACTATGCAGTAGACGAATTCGGCGTCGTCCTCGCCGGCCTGCTCTTGGTCGCGGTCGCGGCGGGCCTGGTGTACGTCGGTGCACAGCTGAAGATTGCCGGAAAGAACCTGCAGGCGTTCTGGGTCGGGGCCGGTGTGGTGTCGCTGTATGCGCTGACGTCGGCGACGGTTGCTCTCGGAATGGTGGCGATCGGCGGCACGACGGGATTCGTCGCAGGACATTGCGCGGCCACGATCGAATGGATGGCGGGTGCCATGGCACTGCTGGTCCTCGGGCTGCGCAGTGAGAAGTACGCGCACACAGCGCTGTTGGCGGGACTGTCGCTGACGGCGGCGTCCGTTGCGAAGCTGTTCCTCTTCGACCTGGTGGCGCTCGACGGACTGTTCCGCGTCGGAGCGTTCATCGTCGTCGGGTTGCTTCTGCTCTTCGCTGGGACGCGCTACGCGAAAGTGTTCGCGGATCGAGCGGCGAGCTGACCGGTGTGAGCGGAAACCCATGCTGTGCTGTGGGTTTCCGCTCACGGATCAGAGGTATGTTTCGCCCAATCCCAATTTCTGTTGAATTCGCTTCATCCACTTCGGAGCCCACCACGAGCTATCGCCGAGAAGCTTCATCACCGAGGGCACCAAGAACATTCGAATGACGGTCGCATCGATGATGAGGGCAGCGATCATCCCGTACGCGATGTACTTCATCATGACCAGGTCGGAGAACGCGAAGGAGCCGGTCACCACGATGAGGATAAGTGCAGCGGCGGTGATGATCCGGCCCGAATGAGCGGTACCGATCTTCACGGCCTCAGTTGTGCTGGCTCCCTTCTCTCTCGCTTCGATCATTCGGGAGAGCAGGAAAACCTCGTAGTCCGTGGACAATCCGAACACGATGGCACCGATCAGCAAGAGAATCATCGCCATGATCGGCCCAGGCGTGAAGTTCATCAGGCTCGCCCCGTGGCCGTCGATGAAAATCCAGGTAAGAATGCCCATCGTTGCGCCCAGACCGAGAGCGGTCATCAACACAGCCTTGATCGGCAGCACAAGGGAGCCGAATGTCAGGAACATCAACAGCGTCACGATCAGCACGACAAGTAGCGCCGTCAGAGGAAGACGGTCTTCGAGCGCAGCGATCGAGTCGTACTCGACGGCAGGCGTTCCCGCGACTGCAACCGTTGCACCGTCCGGGATCTCGATGCTTCTCAGGTACTCGATGGCCTCCGCGGAGTCGTTTCGATCTTCGAGTCCGGCCTTGAAGACGATGATCCCGTCTTTGCTCGATCCCTCAGGTGTGAACTTCTCGATGAGGCCGGGGGCCTCGTTCGCCTGGTTCGTAATCTGCCCGAGGGTCGCGCCCTGGGCTCCCTGGATGACGAGCTTGATCGGTTCGGTGCGCTGACCGGGGAAGAATTCGTCGAACTGTTCCTGGGCTACCCGCGTCGGATTGTCCGGCGGGAGATAGGTCTCGTTGATCCCACCGAATTCGATCTTGCTCACCGGGAGCGTAAGGACGAGCAACCCGAGCACGATGACGACGGCAACCTTGACCGGCCTGCGCATCACCCACTCGGTGAGTTTGCCCCACATCCCGTTCTCGATTTCCGCAGACGACTTGGTCTTTCGAATGAACTTGAATCCGAGTGCGTCGACTCGTGGGCCGAGGATCGCAAGCAGTGCAGGGAGAACGGTGACCGCGGTCAGTGCAGCGAGCGCGACCGTGGCGATCGATCCGTATGCGACGGACTTCAAGAATCCGTGTGGGAAAACCAGTAGCCCACCGAGGCTCGCGACGATCATCGTTGCCGAGAAGACCACCGTCCGGCCGGCCGTCATGACCGAACGCCGCACTGCGTCTCGGGTCGACCGCCCGTCACCGAGTTCCTCGCGGAACCTGGAGACGATGAACAATCCGTAGTCGATGGCGAGACCGAGCCCCACCATCGACACGACAGGTGCGACGAATGTGTTCACTTCGGTGAAGTTGGTGAACACACGCACGATTCCGTTGGCGCCGACGACCGTCAGACCGCCCACGATCAAGGGAAGTGCCGCTGCGACTACCCCTCCGAACACGAAGAACAGCAGGATCGCCACCGCGGGGATCGCGAGGATTTCCATCCGATGGATGTCCTCGGACATCGTCGACTGCAGGGCGCCTGCCACTGCTTGCAGACCGGCGACCTGCACGTCGACGCCGTCGATGTAGAAGACGTCCTTGACGGCCTGGAAGTTGTTGGTCAGCTCGGTGTCGTTGTCTCCAACGACCGCGATGCTGGCAATTGCGTGTTGTCGATCCTCGGTCGCCAGCGCTGGAACGCTGACTGTGCCGTCGACGGGAAAGTACGTGCCGTTGATTTTCAGGATCTGGTCGGGATGTTCGGCGACAAGGGTTTCCAGGTTGTCGGTGACTACTGCGCTGAATTCAGGATCGTCGACGGTCTTGCCCTCGGGTGCCGTGTACAGCACGATGACGTCGCCCTGAGTGTCTCGGCCGAATGTGTTGTCGGCGAGAATGCCGGCTTCGACCGACTCGGAACCTGGATCGTCGAAACCGCTTTGACTCAGGTGGTCTTCGAAGCCCACCCCGTATCCTGCCATCGCCAACAGACCGGCAATCATCACCCCCAGCACGGTGTAGCGCCAACGGTGGACGAGATCTCCCCAGGTGGCGAACACTCAGGCTGCTCCTCGCAAATTGTCGGACGGGCCAATTGGCCGCGGGGAACCGCTGCATGACATGCGACAGCCCCCGCGAACCTGTCGCACCGGAACCCTACCGGAGAGAGTTGTACTGGCCGACCGACCAGCGCGTCGATCTACTGTCGACGCTCCCGCGCAAGCAATTCACTGACGCTCAGTGCCTGTCGACCGTCACCGCCGCGGTGCTTCCCGCTGTCGTTCTCAGCCGTGGTGTCGGAAACCTCGGGTTCGGCGGCTCGCCTGGATCGGTGCGGAGCATTCGGTTCCGGTGTGACACCGCCCGATCGCGATCGGGTCGGCTCGTCCTCGGGTGCCGGGTTGCGAGGCGCATTCCGGGTCGAAATGTCGTAGCGGGCACGAGGAGTGCTTGGAGTTCGGTCTTGTTCGTGCCCATTCGTGCCACTTGCACTCTGGGAGTATCCGCGAATGCCCCCGGCCCGCGGGCTGCTGTCCGTCGTGGGACCGCTGATGACGTCTCCAGGCCGGTCGGGGTCATTGCCGGCACTGCGGTCGGGGCCGCCGGGAGCCGAGCCAGTGCCGTAGGGCTGTCGTCCGTTGGTGGCCGAACTATTCACGCTCGAGCCGTTGGTGCCCGAGCCGTTCGTGGCGGAGGAACGCCCGTTCCGTGCCGACGTGCCACTCGCGACCGGATTGTCGGTGTCGCCGGTCGGCTCTGAACGCTGGGGCTCTGAACGCTGGGGCTCTGAACGCTGGGGCTCGGCACTGGGCTTGTCCGACGGCGCTCGGAGATCTGCGAGCCAGCTTTCGATGGACCTCGGATCCGGCACGGGAGTGCGATTGCCGATCGACCGTACGGGCTCGCGAGCTGGGGACTGCGCCGGAACCGGGGGAGCCGGTCGTGCCGGTGGAGTCGATACTGCGGGCGTCGGAACCTGGGACTCAGGTGCGGCCGCCGTCTGTGGTCGCCATGTCGGCTGTGGCTGCTGCTCGACGATCGGTGCGTGGGCGGGCTTGCCCGTTGCCGATCGACGCTCGTCTTCCCTGGCCTGCCGGGTGGCCCGGATCGGTCCGGAACCTGTCGGTGCGACGACCGGAATAGGTTCGGTGAGGGGCTCACTCGGGCGCGGCGCCGGCCGTATCGGCGGTGCGACGGTCGTACGGGCAACCCCACCTGCCATCGCGAGCTCCGGGACGTCGGCGGGCATGAGCTCGTCTTCGAGGATCGTCTCGCCGAGGCCGAGCTTCTGCTGGATGCGCTTCATCCATGCTGGTGCCCACCAACAGTCGTCGCCGAGCAGTTTCATGGTCGCAGGCACGAGGAACATGCGGATGAGGGTGGCGTCGATGATGAGTGCGGCGATCATGCCGTAGGCGATGTACTTCATCATCACCAGATCCGAGAACGCGAACGCTCCGGTGACAACGATGAGAATGAGTGCCGCTGCGGTGATGATGCGCCCAGTATGCGAGGTACCGACGCGGATCGCTTCGCTGGTACTCGCGCCTTTTTCTCGGGCTTCCACCATGCGCGAGAGCAGGAACACTTCGTAGTCGGTGGACAACCCGAACACAATCGAGATGATCAGCACCAGCACCGGGGCCATGATCGGCCCGGGCGTGAAGTTCATGAAGCTCGCGCCGTTGCCGTCGATGAATATCCACGTCAGGATGCCCATAGTCGCGCCGAGGCCGAGCGTCGTCATGAGGACGGCCTTGATCGGCAACACCAACGATCCGAAGGTCAAGAACATCAGCAGCGTCACAACGAAGACGACGAGTATTGCCATCAGCGGAAGGTTGTCGATCAACGCTGCGATCGAATCCTGCTCGATGACGGGCGTACCGGTGATCATGACCGTCGCGCCCTCGGGGACGTCGATACTGCGTAGATAGTCGATGGCCGGTTTGGAGTCGTTCCGGTCTACCAAGCCGGCCTTGAAGACGATGATGCCGTCTTTGCTGGCGCCGTTCGGAGAGAACTTTTCGATGAGCCCGGGCGCTTGATTCAGTTGGCTGGTGATCGCAGCCAGGTTCGCACCCTGAGCGTTCTCGATGACCGCCTTGATCGGCTCGGTGCGCTGACCCGGGAACAGGGCGTCGAACTCGCTCTGTGCCTGCCGGGTGACGTTGTCCGGCGGCAGGTAGGTCTCGTTGATGCCACCGAATTTGATGTTGCCCACGGGCAACGTCAGCAGGACCAGCCCCATGACGATGGGGATGGTGACCTTGAGTGGGTTGCGCATGACCCATCTGGTCAACTTGCCCCACATGCCGTTCTCGATTTCCTCGGACGACTTGGTTTTGCGCATGAACTTGAGGCCGAGGGCATCGACGCGAGGTCCGAGGATCGCCAGCATCGCGGGCAGGATCGTGATCGCTGTCAGTGCGGCCAGCGCCACCGTTGCGATGGATCCGTACGCGACGGACTTCAGGAAACCCTGGGGGAAGAGCAGCAGCCCGCCCAAGCTGGCGACGATCATCGTCGCCGAGAACACGACGGTTCGACCGGCCGTCATCACCGACCTGCGCACCGCCTGCTGCGTCGAGTACCCGTCGCCGAGTTCCTCGCGGAATCTCGAGACGATGAAAAGCCCGTAGTCGATTGCCAAGCCGAGCCCGACCAGAGAAACGACGGGTGCCACGAAGCTGTTGACTTCGGTGAAGTTGGTGAAGACCTTGACGATTCCGTTGGCGCCGACGACGGTGAGGCCACCGACGATCAACGGGAGTGCAGCCGCGACGACACCGCCGAAGATGAAGAACAGCAGGATTGCGACGGCCGGGATGGCCAGCAATTCCATGCGCTGGATGTCGCCGGCCATCGTCGACTGCAAGGCCCCCGCGACAGCCTGCAGACCCGTCACCTGCACATCGACGCCGTCGATGTAGAAGACGTCCTTGACGGCCTGGAAGTTGTTGGTCAGCTCGGTGTCGTTGGCGCCGACGATGGCGATGCTGGCGATGGCGTGCGTACGGTCCACTGTCGCCAGTGCTGGGGCACTGACCACACCGTCGACCTTGAAGTACGTGCCGTTGATCTTCTCGATCTGATCGGGGTTGTCGGAGACGAGTGAATTGAGACTGTCGGTGACCTTGGCGTTGAACTCCGGATCGTCGACCGTCCCGCCTTCGGGTGCGGTGTACAGGACGATCACGTCGCCTTGTTTGTCACGCCCGAACGTCTGGTCGGCCAGGCGCGCAGCCTCGACCGACTCCGAGCCGGGGTCGTCCCAGCCGCTCTGACTCAGATGGTCGTTGAGGTCGAGTCCGTACGCTGCGAAGCCCAGAAGGCCGGCCACCATGACTCCGATGACCGTGAACCGCATGCGGTAGACGAGATCTCCCCATCTGGCGAACACTACGAAACTCCTTGGCGCCCGACGAGCAGGGCGGACAGTGGGCGGAACGGCTGCAACCATGCGCCCTCGTCCGGCAGCGAATCCAGACTCACCCGTGGCAGTGGTTCACGGAAGACGCCGGGGATGTCCTCGAGATCGAGGAACGTCAGCGTCTCCGACGTGACCGCCCAGCTCGCATGCTCTCGAAATCCGAGCACGTGAACAGGCACGCCAGTTGCAGCAATGCTTTCCAGCGGCTCGCGGAACGCTTGACCGTCCGCGGACGCGACCATGACGCCTGCAAGTCCACCACCGCGATTGCGCAGTTCGATGTGATCGAGCATGTCGGCGTCGACGTCACTGTCCTCGTCGACCTTCGGCTTCGCGAATACCGCGAAGCCCACGTTACGCAAGGCTTCTACCCACGGTCGAACCACATCGGCGCTACCTGGGGCGATGTTGGTGAAGACCGTCGCCTCCGGTTCGAGTGTCGACGATTCCGTAACCGAGAGTTCAGCAGTGCGTTGAAGTAGCCATCGGCCCAGCGCATCGAATCGGGGACGGTACGCAGCCGTCGGGCGACCACCCAGGATCGCGCCGAGGCCCATGTCGAGATTCGGTGCGTCCCAGACCAGCAACACCCGCTTGCTGTGAGGAGAATCACTCGTGTCGAGGTTCGGAATGGGCGCAAGGGTGGTGTCGGGAAGCTCTTCGTTGAAGCTCATCGTAGACTCTTTCCCCATACGAGCTCCGTCACCGAGCTGCCTACAAGTTGGGCTTTGCCCTCGAACTTGGTGACGGGCCGCTCGTGTGTCATCGGAGACTTCCAGTCGAGAACGGTCAATCCGGGCTCTGCGTTCCCTGCCTCGGCAATCCACTCTGCGTATTCGGCGTGGTCGGTGGCCACGTGGAGCACCCCGCCGGGCGCGAGTCGATCAGCGATCATCGAGAACGTCGGTCCCTGCAGCAGTCTGCGCTTGTGGTGACGCACCTTCGGCCACGGGTCCGGAAAGAACACGCGGACACCCGTCAGGGACTCGGAGGTCAGCATGTTCTCCAGTACATCCATCGCGTCGCCGCGCAGCAAGCGGATGTTGCCGATGTCTTCTCGTTCGATCTGCTGCAACGTCTGCGCTAGGCCAGGGCGGTATACCTCGACCGCCATCAGATTGACGTGCGGCTCGGCCTTGGCCATCGACGTCGTGGCGGTGCCGGTCCCGGATCCGATCTCCAGAACGGTCGGCGCCGTCCGGCCGAACCAGGCGTCGACATCGATACGGTCGTCGGCGACGTCGCGCCCGATGCGGGGCCACAGGGCGTCCCAGGTCTGTTGCTGAGCATCGGTCAGGGCGCCTCGCCTCGACCGGAAGCTGGTCACGCGCGGGTAGAGCCGGGAACCCCGATCGGCGGCCTGTTCGGGCCCCACGCCCTGGGCGTCGTCGGGGGCCGAATCGAGGTGCTGGGTGCTGCTCCGTGCGTCGTTCACTCACCCATTGTCGCGCATCGGGCGAGTGTGTGACAGGTGGGTCTCGAGTTGAAGTTGAGACTTGTGGTGTTGATGCAGGCCAGCCGCCTTGTCTCCGGCGTTCTGTCGGTCATCTGTGCCAGAATTGCGCAGCGCGACGGGTGGGGACCGGTCGAAAAGGACCTACAAACGATCTAGGGGTGGGGGATCGCGTGAACGACGGGGCGAACAACGGGGTGTCCTCGGGGACCGTTCGTGGGCTCGCGGCGCACGGCACCGCTCTCGGCCGCGCGATCGGCGAAGCCGCGGATCGGTGTTTCGCGGCGGTTCGAGTGCAGGTGTCCGGGAGGACGGGCGTCGGGAAGTCCTCGGTGCGGGCGGTGCTCACCGCGCACCACGACCTACGGGTCGACGGCGTCGACATCACGGAAGCCGCATCGATCGATGTTCCGCGATCTCCGGACCCCGTCCTCGACGGCGATGTGCTGGTTCACGTGTTGGCCGGTGGAGCTCACCCAGCAGACATCGATGCCGTGGCGTCGGCAACAGAAGTCGTGTTCGTCCTCGCCAAGGCAGACACGATCGATCACCTCGACACAGTGATCGGGAGACTGTCGGCCTCGGTCGGCGCGACGGTGTATCCGCTCATGGGGACCGTCGCGGCCAGCGTCATGCGTGGGCTTCCGGCCTCGTTCGGACTACTGCGACCGGCCGCGAAGGCGGTGACCACGGACATGCTGCTGACGCCCGAACGCTTCGTCAGAGCCACACTCCCGATCCCGAGGCAGGCACGAGTGGAACTTCTCGAGCAGGTCGAGACGTGCGGAGTGCGAATCGCGGTCGAGACGCTCACAGCCAATCCGAATACCGATGATGCGACGCTCCGGTTGCTGCTGGCCGAGAGGAGCGGGGTCGACGCGCTCGCGCGGGCAGTGCGCCAGGCCGTCGACGATGTTCGGATCGATCGGCAGGGAAAACTGCTGCACCGGCTCACCGAACTCGCCGCCGAGCATCCCGACGCGACCGAACTCGAGCGCTACCTGGGCTCCGACGAGGCTGTTGTCGCGATCATGCGCTCGGCGCTGCGCGCGCTCGGTGAGCCGGAAGAGCCCCACCCCACTCTTCGTACAGCTCAGCAGTGGCAGAGTCGATGGCAGAGCGCCGACGAGCCGTCCCGGGCACGGGCTGCACTCGCCGTCGCCCGGGGATACCTGCGAATGCGCGAGCGATGATCGACCTTCCCAGTGACATGGACAGCGTCGTCAAAAGGTGGTTTCCGCCCGGCGTGGATTCCATCGCGTCCGGCCGGGAGGCCGACCCGGTGGGCGTGTTCGTCACCGGGACGAGCGGATCGGGAGTGTCGTCGATCGAGGCCGAGCTCGACCTGCTGCCCGGGTCACTGCTGGAGCGGGCCCCGGACGTGGCGTCGGCAGCGGTGGTGCTGTTCGTGTTCGACGCATCCGCGCCTCTCGGGCGACGGGCGCTGGCCGATCTCGCATCGGCGCTCGAGTCCACGACGACGGGACTTCTCGTCAACAAGATCGACGTACACCGGGATTGGCGTGATGTGCAGCGGCTCGTGGCCGCGTCCATCGCAGAGTTGGTCCCGCGTGCGGTCGATGCCTCGTTCTGGCCCACGTCGGCCACACTCGCGGAGCGGGCTCGCATCGCGGTCGACCCGAGGATGCGCTCGACGTTGTACGAGGAGTCCGGAATCGTCGATGTCCACGGGTTCGTGGAGAGCGCCCTCGCGCAACACCGAGATGTGTTGCGCGAGCGCAAGTACAACGCGGCAGTTCGGGGCGCTGCCGCCGGTGCCAGACGGGAAATTCTCGCCAAGGCACGGGCGGTGACGAGCGTCTCGAACACCGCGGGGCTGCGTGCCGAACGCGCACGCCTCGTCGATGTCCGAGACCGTACGCGCGCAGAACGATCTGCCGCGCTACGCAGCAGAATGCAGCTCGCGCGCTCCGAGACCATTCACGACATCAACGACGCGACGCGTGGATACGCAGTGTCGGCCAGGGAAGCAATCGAGTCAGCGGGGCGGGCAAGACTGCGGCATCTGGACGTCGAGCTGGCCGAGCAACTCGGAATGGCAGTCTCGCGTGTCGATTCCCGACTCACCGAACGACTGCGCGCCGTCGACATCGAACTCGGTTTGTCGGGGGAACCTCTGCAGTCGAAGGACCTGACCGTCGACCGTGCGGAGCCGTCGGTCCGACGCCGAGGTGCCGAGGACACGATGATGATCCTCGTCGGCGCTTCGGCCGGTGTGGGTCTCGGGCGCGTCGTCATGTCACCGCTGTCGGTGGTTCCGGCACTCGACATCGCTGTGATACCTGCCTCCTTGCTACTCGGCGCTGTGAGTGCATGGTGGCTGGTCCGATCGCGCTCACTCGTCGCCGACCGAGCGCATCTGCGAACCTGGGTCACCGACGTGTCCGCCGCTGCACGATCGTCACTCGAACAAGCGGCTCTGGCTCGGATCCTCGCTACCGAGACGGCGTTCTCGGCAGCCGCCCACGAGACCTCGCGCTCGGTCGCGCTCTCCGCAGACGCAGAACTGGAGCGCATCGAGTCCGAACTGCGAGCGGCCGCCGAGCATCGAGCTGCCGTACTGGCTGCATGCGACCGCGACCTGGCGACTCTCGATCGAGGCATCGAGAGATTCGGCGGCCCCATCCGCGTCGACTATCAGGCATCGGAGAGGTAGTTCCGTGTGCCGGAGCCCATGTAATCGAGGGCATGGAACCGAGGGCGCTGTCCGTGCGTCTGATCAAGAAGGTGGCAGTTCTGTCGATGGACGATCGGAGTCAGGTGATGGATCTCGGCGACGCATTCTTGGGCGACGCCCTTTCTGGTGACGTGTCTTCCGGCGAGAACCATGCAGACGGCATGCAGGACTCGGTCGAGATGTTCGACGTCGACGGAGACGGCTACGAGGAAACGCGAACCAGCCACACAGACGCGGGAATGACGGTCTCCAGGGACCGCGACGCCGATGGTGTGATCGATACGTTCACCACTGTCGGACGTGGTGGGCATTACGAGACCTGGGAGATTTTCCGGGCTGCCGATGGTACGTCGAGGTGGGAGGAAACTTCGGCCGGGGATGTATTCGAGTGAGTTGGAGCGTCCAGTATGTAATGTCTTGACAAGTAATTCGCGCTGCTCGGGGCCTGTGGGCGCTTACTTGCCGGTAGCTGAATCGGTCTTGTGACCAATCGGACAACACCCGGATTCCGGATTGACAACTTCCAGCGTTAACCTAGGCCCAGGACACCCGGCGCCCTGTCCTTGAATTGACGTGACCGTCTATGATGCGGTATACGCAGATCGAGTGATCGGGCAGCTCCCCACCGAGAGGGGATGATCGGATCTGCTCCAACCGCTGTTCTGCCCTCCAGTGGTTGGAAGTCGTTTCTGGTTCCGGCCCACCCCAGGAGAGTTAGATGACCTCAGCGACCATTCCCGGTTTGAACGGCACTGACGCCGCGCCTCCCACCCAGCACAAGGAACTCCTTGCGTGGGTGCAGCAGGTAGCAGAACTCACCGAGCCGGAACGTGTGGTTTTCGCTGACGGCTCCGACGAGGAGTGGGAGCGTCTGACCACCCAGCTGGTGGATGCAGGCACCTTCACTCGCCTCAACGACGAGAAGAAGCCCAACTCCTTCCTCGGCAACTCGGACCCGTCGGACGTCGCTCGTGTCGAGTCGCGGACATACATCTGTTCCAAGCGCGAGATCGATGCCGGACCGACCAACAACTGGATGGACCCGTCGGAGATGCGCAGTCTCATGACGGAGCTCTACCGCGGATCGATGCGCGGACGCACCATGTACGTCGTTCCGTTCTGCATGGGCCCCCTCGGCGCCGAGGACCCGAAGCTGGGCGTCGAGATCACCGACTCCGAGTACGTCGTCGTCTCGATGCGTGTGATGACTCGCATGGGTGCCGCTGTGCTCGAGAAGCTCGGCGACGACGGCTTCTTCGTGAAGGCGCTGCATTCGCTGGGCGCTCCCCTTGCCGAAGGCCAGGACGACGTGCCGTGGCCGTGCAACGACACCAAATACATCACGCACTACCCCGAGGATCGCGAGATCTGGAGCTACGGCTCGGGTTACGGCGGCAATGCCTTGCTCGGCAAGAAGTGCTACTCGCTGCGTATCGCGTCGGCGATGGCGCGCGACGAGGGCTGGCTCGCCGAGCACATGCTGATCCTCAAGCTGATCTCGCCGGAGGACAAGGCGTACTACATCGCCGCGGCGTTCCCGTCGGCCTGTGGCAAGACCAACCTGGCGATGATCCAGCCGACCATCCCCGGATGGCGTGCCGAGACGATCGGCGACGACATTGCCTGGATGCGTTTCGGTGAGGACGGGCGCCTGTATGCCGTCAACCCCGAATTCGGGTTCTTCGGAGTTGCTCCCGGTACCAACTGGGACTCGAATCCCAACGCGATGAAGACGATCGATCAGGGCAACTCGGTGTTCACCAACGTCGGTCTGACCGATGACGGTGACGTGTGGTGGGAGGGCCTGGAAGGTACTCCCGACCACCTGATCGACTGGAAGGGCAACGACTGGACGCCCGAGTCGGGAACCGATGCAGCGCACCCGAACTCGCGCTACTGCGTCCCCATGGCTCAGTGCCCGTCGATGGCGGCCGAGTGGGACGACCCGCAGGGCGTGCCGATTTCGGCGATCCTGTTCGGCGGACGCCGCAAGACGACCGTCCCACTGGTCACCGAGGCTCGCGACTGGCAGCACGGCGTGTTCATGGGCGCCACCGTCGGTTCCGAGCAGACTGCAGCAGCAGAAGGCACCGTCGGTACCATCCGCCGCGACCCGATGGCGATGCTGCCGTTCCTCGGCTACAACGTCGGTGACTACTTCCAGCACTGGATCGACCTCGGCAAGAATGCCGACGATTCGAAGCTGCCGAAGGTGTTCTACGTCAACTGGTTCCGTCGTGGCGACGACAAGCGCTTCCTGTGGCCTGGATTCGGCGAGAACTCCCGCGTCCTGAAGTGGATCGTGGAGCGCATCGAGCACAAGGCTGCGGGCGTCGAGACTCCCATCGGTGTCGTTCCGACGGCGGATGCACTCGATATCTCCGGGCTGGACACCACGGTCGAGGATGTCGCCGAGGCTCTGAACGTCGACATCGACGAGTGGAAGGCCGAGATCCCGCTGATCGAGGAGTGGTTCGAGTTCGTCGGTGAGAAGCTGCCCACCGGCATCAAGGACGAGTTCGACGCGCTGAAGCAGCGTTTGGGCGCGTAAGCGCTACATTGCCTGACGCCGCCGTCCGATCAACATCGGACGGCGGCGTCAGTGCTTTTCCAGAGCTTCTTGGTCGAGCAGGCTGGCTCGGTCAGCCCACATACCCCGGCGGCATGAGGACCGACTTGAGCTCGCAGTAGGCGTCGAGACCTTCGGGGCCACTTTCGCGTCCGATGCCGGAGTTCTTGTACCCGCCGAACGGTGAACTCGGATCGAAGGCGTACCAGTTGATCGCATAGGTGCCCGTGCGGATCTGTGCGGCCACTTCGAGGCCGTGGTCGATATCGGTGGTCCAGACGGAGCCGGCGAGGCCGTAGTCGGAATCGTTGGCTATCTTGATGGCCTCGTCTTCCGAGTCGTACGGGATGACGGCCAGTACCGGTCCGAAGATCTCCTCGCGAGCGATGGTCATCGAGTTGTCGACGTCGGCGAAGATCGTCGGCTCCACGTACCACCCTGTGTCCAGACCTTCTGGCCGTCCACCGCCGAGGATGACGCGTGCACCTTCGGCCTTGCCCTTCGCGATGTAGCCCTCGACGCGCGTGCGTTGCTTCTCCGAGATCAGCGGGCCCAGTTGCGTGGCAGGATCTTTCGGGTCGCCGACCTTCATCCAACCGGCACCCGCGACCATCGTGTCGAGAATCTCGTCGTACCGTGACCGTGGCGCGAGGATTCTGGTCTGCGCGACGCATGCCTGACCGCTGTTCATCAAGCCCGAGATCAGCAGCATCGGCATGGTCGAGGGGATGTCCATGTCCTCGAGCAGGATTGCTGCAGACTTTCCGCCCAGTTCGAGCGAGCAACGCTTGAGCTGCTGGGCCGCGATGGTTCCGATCGATCGTCCGACTGCGGTGCTTCCGGTGAACGTCACCTTGTCGACGAGGGGGTGCGAGACCAGGTATTCGCCGGTCTCGGCGCCGCCGGGGAGTACCGACAGAACTCCTTCGGGGACCCCTGCTTCGGTGAAGATGTCGGCGAGCAGGTTCGCGCCGAGTGGTGTCTCCGGTGCGGGCTTGAGTAGTACCGAGCAGCCGGCGAGCAGCGCAGGTGCGAGTTTGTTGACGGCGAGGAACAGTGGAACGTTCCAGGCGATGACGGCGGCGACGACGCCGACGGGTTCGCGCGTGACCGTGGTCTGGCCGAATGCGCCGACGCGGGTCTCCTTCCACGGAAACGTTCCGGCGAGCTCGGTGTAGTAGTTGAGTACCGCAAGCGCGGGAGTCTGCTGGAGCATCCCCACCATCGAATAGGGGGCGCCCATCTCGTCGGAGATCACCGCGGTCAACTCGGCGCTACGCGCTTCGATCAATTTGGCGGCACGGGCAAGAACCTGTGCTCGTTCGGTGGGTGAGGTGCGGGCCCATGGACCCGAGTCGAAGGCCGTACGCGCTGCGGTCGCAGCGGCGTCGATGTCGGCCGGAGCGGCGACCGGAGTACGGCCGACCCGCTCTTCCGTGGCGGGGGAGAAGACCTCGAGGGTCTCCTCGGTCGACGGCGTTGACCAGTGGCCGCCGATGAACAACTTGTCGAAGTCCGTCATGGAACGAGACTAGAACAGGTTACAGAAATTGGGAAGGTGTTTCGTGCGCCGCGACCTACTTCGGTGTAGCCGCACCCGCTGCGAGGATGGCCGCACCGGTGAGCGTTCCCACGGCCCCGAGTTTTGCCGGAACGATCTCGAGGCCGTCCAGGAACTTCA
The DNA here is from genome assembly GCF_057808915.1 of Rhodococcus sp. FG69. Taxonomy (NCBI): domain Bacteria; kingdom Bacillati; phylum Actinomycetota; class Actinomycetes; order Mycobacteriales; family Nocardiaceae; genus Rhodococcus; species Rhodococcus sp. FG69. Next base: position 438,763 of record NZ_JBMDIX010000001.1, read on the forward strand.
GGCGCGCATGGAGTGCCGCGGACTCCTGGATCGGATCCCACAGCGGCGGGCCGGCCTGCGCGAATCCTCCCCCGATGACAACGAGGTTCACGTCGACGAGTGCCGCGGCCGACGCGATTGCCTGCCCGAGCGCCACACCTGCCCGCTGCAGCGTGGTGATCGCGACGACGTCGCCTTCGCTGGCGGAGAACGCCAGCTCGGCGCCGGTGCTGCCGGTCCAGCCCTGTTCCTGTGCCCAGCGGACGGCAGAGGGACCGCTGGACACTGTCTCGACGCAGCCGAGTCCGCCGCACGTGCATGGCGTCGTCGAACCGGGTACGACGATGTGGCCGATGTGGCCGGCGTTGCCGCTTCGACCGGCCACGATCTTGCCGCCCAATACGAGTCCGCCGCCGATTCCCGTCGAGACGACCAAGCTCAGGACGTCGTCGACGCCGACTGCAGCACCGAACTTGTGCTCTCCCAGCGCAGCGCATCCACCGTCCATGGCGACGCTGATCGAAGCGTCGGGGAAGAGCTTTCCGACGGCGTCGGCCAGATCGAAGCCGTCCTTCCATTCCGGGATGTTGATCGGCGCGACGACCCCTGCGGTGGTGTCGACCGGGCCTGCGCATGCAACGCCGATGCCCTGTATGTCGGTGCCGACGGCTACTGCGTCGAGAAGCTCGGAGCAGGCTTTCCACACTCCGGTCTTCGGCGTCGAGACGGTCAGTGGTTCCCCGGGCCTCCCGTCGTCGCCGACGACGGCCGCGGTCATCTTGGTTCCCCCGATATCCAGTGCCAGCGCTGTCATCGTTCCAACGTACCCGGGAGTGGAGCCTGCGGAATGACCTGTGGAGGCCGGGAGTGGAGCCTGCGGAATGACCCGATGTAGGCGGGAGTGGAGCCTGCGGAATGAGCTGGTGTTTGCGCGTGTGTGAGGGTGTCAGTGGGCGCGGAAGACCAGCACGAGGTTGCTCGCGAGGAGTTCGCGGAGGACTGGGATTCGGATGATCCACCATGCCCAGCGCGGGTGGTATCGCGGGAATGCGGCGAGCAGATCGCCGTTGGGAGTGCTTCGTGCCCAACGCAATCCGTCACCTGCGCCGACATCGAAGAGGGATTCGCCGAATCGGTTCTTGGGTTCGTGGCCGTGGGTGCGGGTGTACCGTTTTGCCGCGTACTCGCCGCCCAGGTAGTGCCAGGGCCGCGTTTCGTGGCCACCGAACGGACCCCACCACAGCGTGTAGGACAACACCATCAATCCGCCGGGGCGGGTGACTCGTAGCATCTCCTCGGCCATGACCCACGGTTCGCGGACGTGCTCGGCGACGTTGGAGGAGAAGCAGACGTCGACGCTGTCGTCCCGGAACGGGAGCGCCATCCCCGACCCGCGGACACTTCCATGGACTGTCAGGCCTGCGGCATGCATTTCCGAGGCATCGGGTTCGACGGGGACGTATCGTGCGCCGCTGTCGTGGAACACCTCGGCGAAGTAGCCCGGCCCACCGCCGACGTCGAGCACGGTGCGGCCCTGCAGCTCCTCACCCGTCAGGCCGAGGAAGAGGTCACCGATGAGTTCGACGGAATCGTGGGCGAGAGCGCCGTAGAAGATGTCCGGCGCGGTCTGTTCGTGGCCGAAGTCGCGTAGCAGGCTCACGGATCTGCGCAGCGTGGCGCGCCTGCCGAACTGCCTGGTGACGGCGGAGCCGTCGCCAGTAGAGCCTTTCCACGCTAGTCGCACGAGGAAGAAGACTAGGCGAGCGGTACATGTCGGAGCGCCGTGGGGCCGGATGAACCGCTAGGGTGTCTCGGAGTTCATGTTCATGGCTGTGATGGGGGACGAAAGCGTGCGCGAGGTGCTGTTGCTCTGCTGGCGCGATACCGGCCACCCCCAAGGCGGTGGCAGTGAACGCTATCTGGAGCAGGTCGGTGCAGGCCTTGCCGCCCGCGGCGTGAAAGTGACTCTGCGCACGGCGTCGTATCCGGGAGCTCCTGCCGAAGAAGTCGTCGACGGAATTCACATCAGCCGGGCAGGCGGGCGGTTGAGTGTCTACCCGCGGGCATTGGCTGCGATCGTCGCGGGGCGCCTCGGCTTCGGGTCTCTCCGCGGAATTCGCCCGGATGCGGTCGTCGACACCCAGAACGGCATCCCGTTCTTCTCGCGCCTCGTTGCGGGCGCGCCGGTGACCCTTCTCGTACACCATTGTCATCGTGAGCAGTGGCCCGTCGCGGGCCCGCTGATGGCCAAGCTCGGGTGGTGGCTCGAGAGCACCGTCTCTCCACGAGTGCATCGTCGTAGCCAGTATTTGACGGTGTCGTTGCCGTCGGCGGACGAGTTGGTCGCGTTGGGCGTCGACCGGGAACGCGTAGCGGTGGTACGGAACGGTGCCGACGCGATACCGACGGCGTCCGCGGTGGACCGTAGGACCGCATATCCCTCGCTGTCGGTCCTGTCGAGGCTGGTTCCGCACAAGCAGATCGAGGATGCGCTGGCGGCTGTCGCAGCACTTCGCTTCCTGGTGCCCGGTCTACACCTGGACATCATCGGTGGTGGTTGGTGGGAGGACAATCTTCGAGAGCGCGTGGACATGCTCGGTATCGCGAGCGCCGTGACTTTTCACGGTCACGTCGACGAGGCACGGAAGCACGAATTGCTCGGCCGCTCCTGGGTCCACGTGATGCCGTCCCGCAAGGAAGGGTGGGGACTCGCTGTCGTCGAGGCCGCGCAGCACGGGGTGCCCACGGTCGGCTATCGCAGTTCCAAAGGCTTGACCGACTCGATCATCGACGGCGTGACGGGTGTGCTGGTTGGCTCGGAGGCCGCGGATCGTGATGTCGAAGCGTTGACGGATGCAGTGGCGGAGCTGCTGCTCGACGACGACATGCGTGCCGATCTCGGCGAGAAGGCGCGGGTCCGAGCGCGGGAGTTCTCGTGGGAGCAAACCGCTCACGGCGTCCAGAGCGTCCTGGCGGCATCGGTCGCGGGAACGCACGTGTCAGGCCTTGTGTCTCCGGGGGAATATCGCCCAGCCGAGCCCGCCCACCAGTAGCGCGATCCAGAGAAGGTGCGCGGCGCCGACGGCCAGATTGTTCGTCGGCTCGCTGCCCTGGATGTCGCCGGGTACCCGGTAGAGCGCGAGTTCGTCGTCGATGTACACGGCCGACAGTTGCTGCAACGATGTTTCCGCAGCGCCCAGCTCGCCCGGTGTCGTGCGTTCCAGAAGCACCCAACCGACGCCGAGATCGGCCAGTTCCGTAGCACTTCCGCCCGCCAGCAGGACCTGCTCGACGGCCTCCGCCCGTGTCCCCTCACCGCGCACGGAACCGCCTGCGACGACGAGCTCTCCCGTCTGAAGAACGTCGAGCGGCAGCATGCGCGGCGCCGGATCGAGTACGGGCGATTCGCCGCTGTAGGGGAAGATTCGGAACATCCCGGCAGGGAGAACTGCGACGTCCCCGTCGACACCGTCCAGTTCGGCTGCGACGGCCGACCATGAATCGGGATAGTCGACGGGCTTCAACTGACCGCCAACCCCCCAGATCAGGTCCGGGAGGGCAATGACCACGGCGAGGGTCGCTGCCACTGCCGGAAGCCAGTGGTTGCGCAGCCGCGCACCCGCCCACGCAACGCCCGCAGCCGCGGCAAGGGCGTAGAACGGCATCGCCAGCGCAACCCACTTCTGGGCGTCGCGCAGAAGTCCTGCACCGGGAACGTCGACCGCGGCCCATTCGCCGAGAGCGAGTCCTGGGCCGGTGGCGGCGAGCGCAGTGGCTGCGATCGCGACGGCGGCGAGAAGTGCCGTGGCAGTAATGATCGGGTTGCGTCTTCGTCGCCACAGCGGCGCGAGCCCGAGCGCGACGACAGCGAGGAACAGTGCGGTTCCGAAGACCGCGAACACGGTTGTCCGCGTGGCGGGGACCGCGTCTGCATTCCAGATTCCGCCGAGCCCAGCAAGGCTGCCGAGCGTCCCGAGACCTGGTTCGGCGCGTGCAGCGAAAGCGGTGACACCGGCGGGGTCGGTGCCGGTCGCGCCGCTTCCCGACACTGCCGTCGCGACGAGCCACGGCGACGAGGCGACCAGGACGATCAACCCGGTGAGTGCGCAGGCACGTCGGGCGGAAGCTCTGCGCGCATCGGGGATGCCGCAGACGAGGGCGGTGATCGCCGCCAGAATCGCGCCCGTCGGCGTGATGCCTGCTGCCGCGAGACAGACTGCGAGCCAGCCCCATCGGCCGGTGCGTCGTAGCGTGACCGAGGCGACCACAGTCCACGGAAGAGCGGCGTAACCGACGAGCAGACTCCAATGCCCCTGCAGCAGGCGCTCGGCCACGTACGGATTCCAGATGGCGACCGTCGACGCAACCAGCGCAGCAGGTGTGCCTGCTGCCGGGAGCAGCGTGCACGACATCCGTGCAGCTCCCCAGCCCGCAAACCACAATGCAAGCAGCAGAATCGCTTTGACGACAACACCACCGTCGAACACCGTCGACAGCGCAGCGATCAGCGCATCCTGTGGTACCGCCCGCGCTGCAGCGTCGGTGGTCCCCAGCGCCGAATCCGTGAAGTAGGACCGCGGGGTACTGACGGCGTCGCGCAGCAGAAGATACCCAGGACCGAGTAGCGGGCCGAGGACGAGAATCGACAGCACAAGGCTGTACAGCGACGCCGCCCACCCGGACCTCGACGACGCCATGATCGGCACCCTATACCGTGGGCGCATGCCCACTCGCGCCGTCTCTGCCTCTGCCGTGCGCGGGATGACGATGGTGACGATCGGATCGATGACAGCGAACATCGCGTCCTATCTGCTGCATCTGCCCGCGAGCCGCGTGCTGGGCGTCGACGGGTATGGAGTGTTCGCGAGTCTGCTGGCCGCGCAACTGGTGCTGGCGGTGCCTGCGCTCGCGTTGCAGTCCGTCGTGGCGCGGGAAATGGTTCGCGGTCGAAGCCGTCGTGCGCTGCGCACTCTCGGGTATCGCTGTGCGGCTGTGGTTGCCGTGCTCGCGGTGCTGCTGTCACCGGTCGTGGCGTTCGCACTCGACACGAGTGTGCTGGCGACGATGTCGGCCCTCGTTGTAGCACCACTGCTGGTGCTGCTCGCTACGGAACAGGGGCTGCTGCAGGGAGCGGGACAGTTCGGTCGAATGAGCGTCGTACTCGCGTCGGCGGGCTTCGGCAAAGTGGTTCCGGCCGTGGTCGTGCTGTTTCTGGGCGGGGGACCCGGTGTCGTCTTGGCCGCCAGCGCCGCAGGCACCGGAGTGGTGGCACTGGCGGCGCGGCTGCTCGACCGCGGTGACGGAACGGCCGGATCTGCCGTTCGCATCGGCGTCGGGACGGTACTGCGGGCCTCGCAGGTGCAATTGGCGTTGATCGCACTGTCCTCGGTGGACCTGATGCTGGCTCGAATCTTGCTCAGCAGTGAGGATGCGGGGCTGTACGCACTCGGCGCCGTCGCAACGAAAGCGGCGTTCTGGCTACCCCAGGCTGTCGGTGTCGTGCTGTACCCCCGAATGGCAAACCCGGTGCAGTCGGCGGCCGCTTTGCGCTCGGCGTTGGCGGTCGTGGCCAGTATCGGGTCGGTACTTGTTCTCGGCTCTGCGCTCGCTGCAGGGTTGATCCCGATCGTGGTCGGCGAGGATTACGCCGCTGTCCAGGGATATTTGTTCATCTTCGCGCTGCAGGGCGCGTGCCTGGCGATGTTGCAGAGCGCGTTGTTGTGGGCTATCGCCGGCGAACGCACTGTGCTCGCTCTCGTCGCGTGGTTCGGCCTGCTCGTCGAGGTGTTGCTGCTGACGTTGCTGGCGTCGACGCTGGTGCAGTTCGTCGCCATTGCGGTATCGGTGGCTGCGGCGACCACCGCAGTTGTGTGTGCCGTGGCGCTGACGGATCGTCGGTAGCCAAGCAGCCCGTGAATTTTGCTCCATTCTTCGCCCACATTTCCGGGATCCCGTAAATATCGGCGAAGAATGGAGCTCCATGCACCCCCTGACACACGAATGGCGCGACCCCGTAGGGCCGCGCCATTCGTCGATCGTTGGGGCTATTCCTTGGAGAGGTTCGTCCTAGGGATGACCTCGGTCTGATCCGTCGTCCAGTCGCGGTCGCGGGGCTGGGCCGGTGCAGCGCCGCCACCATCGTTCGTCGGCCGTGTTCCGCTGGTGCGTGCGGGGTGGCGGGGTCCGCCGGTACCGCCGCGCAGTCCGAGAAGGACACCGGCGATCAACGCGATGACACCGAGGATGCCGGCGATGATCGGGATCGTGCGTCCGAACAGTGAGATCTTGTCCTGGCCGTCCTTGGCCTGCTGGATCTGATACTCGACGGTGTTCTCGTCGAACGTGATCGGTGCTTTCAGCACATCGACCTCGGCCTCGCCCGCGGTGCGCGAGTAGTACTGGTGGATCTGCTCCTCGCCCTTGACGACCACACCGGTTTCGGGCTCGACCCACACCGTGCGGTTGTTCTCGTACCAGCGGGTCATCGTGACGGGAGTGTCGCCGCCCTCGACTCCCCAGGTAGCGGCCGGGAGAGTCACCTTGTTGGTCGGGAGGTTGACCACGCCGGACAGGTCGACCGGGCCGACAGTCTGCTCGTACTTGTAGACCTTCGTACCGTTGATCTCGGTCTCTTCGACGAAGTCGATGTCTTTCGAAGCGCGGGCATTGACGTCGAAGTACGGGTACGACTTCTGCTCGGAGTTGAACGGGAACTTGTACTGGAGTCCGGTGTGCGGAACTTCCTCGGCAGGCTTGTCGCCCTGAATCTGGATGGTGCCGACGGGATTCTCGACGGGCATCGACGTGACACGGTCGATGGTCACGCGGTCGACGCTTGCCGTGAGAAGTCCGCTGTCACCCTGCTTGTCGCTGCGGCGAAGTGTCTGTCCGGCCTGAAGAGTGATCTCGTCGGCGTTCGACGGGTCCTCGACGGTGACGAATCGCTGCGACACCATGGGGACGTTCTGGTCGACCTGGGCCTGGCCTGCTGCGAGGGAAGCTGCGTTGAGCACGCTGCCGGTTCCGGTGGACACCGTAGTCACTTCGAGATCCAGCGGTGTCTTCTCGAGGCGGGGTACCGTGTACGTCGGGATGAGAATCGCTGCCACCAGCAGGAATGCGCCCAAGCCTACAAGTACGAGGGCAAGAATCCGGCTCGGCCCTGAGCGCTCCGCCATGTGTGAATCTCCTTAGTCGTGTTACTGGCGCCCCGCTGCTTCCACCCCCGACAGGTCCGGGCAGTACAGAGCCCATTCCTGGAGTGTCCGATTGGTATCGCCACGTCGCAGGTGACAGTAACAGTGATCACGCTGTGTGGTCGCGGGCACGCCCGATGATGGTCAAGTTTCACAGCGGGATGCTTCACTGGATACGCAATGACTACGCCGACCGCATCGCTGCCTCGCTCCGTCGTACCCCTCCGTGGGTTCGTTCCATCTCTCGAGGGAATGCGTGCGTTCGCTGCGATCGGCATCGTCGTCACCCACGTCGCGTTTCAGACCGGTGCAGCGAGTTCGCCCATCATGGGCCGAGTCTGGGGGCGTTTCGATCTCACCGTTGCCATCTTCTTCGCGCTGTCCGGCTTTCTGCTGTGGCGGCCTCACGCTGCGCATGCACGAGGACAGGGGCACGCCCAACCGGTGAGGAGGTATCTGTGGTCCCGCGCCGTCCGCATTCTTCCGGCGTACTGGGTCGTGGTGACGCTCGTCCTTCTGTTCTTGCCGAACACCGGCAGCAGCTGGCGGGTCTGGGCGTCGAACTTGACGCTGACACAGGTGTTCGTGCCGCTGACGTTGACCGAGGGCATGACTCAGATGTGGAGTCTGTCGGTCGAGGTGGCGTTCTACTTGATGCTGCCGGTCGTGGGACTGCTGATGGCAGGCTTGCGCGGAGAGGCCGCACGGTACCGCATTCCAGTCTTGCTGACGGCGTCCATCGTGAGTCTTGTGTGGGCATTCATTCCGATTTCGACGCCTGACGCCATCCACCACGACAACTGGCTGCCGGCCTACGTTCCGTGGTTCGCGGCGGGAATGATCCTCGCGGAGTATTCGACGCGACAGGAGACGTGGCTACATCGGTTGGCTGCCCGTCGACTGGTGATCGGTGCGATCGCGGTTGTCGCGTTCGTTGCGTCGGCGACGCCGTTGGCAGGGCCACAGGGTCTCGTCCGGCCGGAGCCATGGCAGTTCGAGGTCAAGATCGCGCTCGGAGCGGTCCTGGCGATGGCCCTACTGGCTCCGCTGGTGCTCGCCGGCGAACATCGCAGACACGCGGTCCTCGAGCATCCGGTGACGCTCGCGTTGGGCCGATGGTCCTACGGCATCTTCATCTGGCACCTGGTCATTCTGGCGATGGTGTTCCCGGTCTTCGGAGTCATCCCGTTCACCGGGCATTTTCTTCTGATCTTGACGGTGACTGTTGCACTGTCGATCCCGGTCGCGGCCGCTAGCTACGCGCTCGTGGAGGAACCTGCGGGACGTGCGTTGCGCAATCGGTTTCGCACGGCAGATCATTCACGCGCGGCCTGACCTACGGGTGTTCGCAACGCGTTCACCGCCACGGCGACGAGGGCAATCAAGGCAGCCAGTTGGATCAGCGACGAGTGCCCGATGTAGCCGTCCGTGTCGCGCCACGGGCCCTTCGACAGCATCGCCGTCGCGAGCAGCGTTCCGAGGCCGGCCATGCAGACCATGGTCTTGGCGCCGATGTCGTCGCCGAAGCGCCGTCGTAGAACCAGGAATGCTGCGGCAACCGCTGCTGCCGTGAGAATTCCGCCGATTCCCGCGATCACGGTGACGGCGAGGAACAGTAGACCCCAGCCGAGTACTCTGCTGCGCCAAGGCGCAGGGGCATCGCCGGTGGGGCTTCGACTTCGCCGAAATGCGTAGAACATCAACGGAATCAAGAGGAAGAGGCCGCCGAATATGCCGAGTCGATACCACTTGTCCGACGGATAGTCGAGGCTCACGGTGCCCGATGTACCCGCTGGGACGATCCACCCCTGCTGCCAGCCGTTCACGACAACGGGCTTCAGCTCGGCACCGTCGGAAGATGTTGCGTGCCAACCGCTGTTGGTGCTCTCGGGCACGACCAGGACTTGATCGCCGTCGTGCTCGGTCACGGTGATTTCCCGATGACCTGCGCCCCATGCGGTGGTGCCTGCAGCTCGTGGTGCCGAGCTGGTCGCGCTGACCGCCGGAACGGGCATGGTGCGTAGGCGAACTCCGTCGACGACGAATGCTGCACCCGGGTCGACGACGATGTCCTGCCTGCCCTCCGGAAGCGGAATCGGGTTCAGTGTCTCATTGGGTACCGGGAACGGACCCTCGCAGATCGTGGCCTGCACCGGTGCGCCCGAACGTAGCTGCGCCGGTGTCGCGGTCACCGAGGCGCGGACGGTCAGGCCGGCGATCGACATGATGGGCCCCACGTCGCAGGCGACCGTGATCGGACGGTCTTCGTCGAGTGGCGCGCCTACCTCGCGCCCACCGGACAGTACGGTCACCTCGGCAAGACCGGGAGGCTGCGGCACCACGAAGCCGAGCGAATTCTTGTCGAGTACGTCGTCCCAGTCGGTGATCGACAGCACGATGCGGTCGGTCACCTGTGGATACAGATCGATCGTCGTAGGCTCGTTCGGGTCGACCTCGTGAACCTGCGGCCCAGAACCGAGATCGACGGCCACCGACGTCGGATGCGCAGGTAGAGGACCCAGGCTGGGGGACAACGTGAGAGCGTCGACGAGCGTCGGCTCCGGGAGGGTGATCGTCAGGGTCGGCTGGGTGCCTGCTCGCTTCTCGATGCTCTTCTCCGGTGCGGTCCACGCAGTGCGATCGTCGCCGTCGGTGGCGGCGAACGGTGACCCCGCGACGTCGCCGACATCGGATGCGCCCGACGCCACCGGGCGTCCGGGCTGAGACAGTAGCGTCTCGAGCTCGGGACTCTGGCGGGTACGAAGCGTCAGTTCGGGCAGTACAGCGGTGCCCTCGGGCACGGACAGGGTGCGCGAGAAGCGTCCCAGTTCCTCGGGGGCGACGGAAAGTCCACTACTGCAGCGGATTCGGTCCCCGGTGTCCAGGCATCCGGATCGTCCGGGAAATTCCTGTCCGAGGTCCCACGCCGTCACGTCCGCGCCGTCGGGGACGTCGGGGAGAACTGCTCGGTGGACGATCGACACTTTCTGCGGTGCATCACGATTCGAGTAGTCCTGGACGGACAGCTCGCTGATGCCGAACTGGCTGCCGCTGGTGCCGTCGACGGTGTTCTTTGCGGTGATGCGCACCCACGGCGTCGAGCCGCCGGGTAGCGAAACCGTCATCAGGTCGCCGGGCTCGTCGATGCGGGCCGCGGTACTGCCGTTCGGTGTGGTGATCTCCAACCATTTGACGGGGTCGCCGATGGTGCCGGGGCTGGTGCGCAGCTCGAGGAGACCGCCGGAGACGGGCTTGTCGAAGTCGAGCTGAAGCCATTGTCCTACTGCGCTTTCGATTCCGTTGCTCACCCAGCTGGTGGCAAGGTCGCCGTCGACCACGGCAGCGACTCCACTTCCCGGCTTGGTGCCGCCGATCTGTGTCGAGTCCGAGGCCGAGCTCGACGCGGTGATGCGCGCGCCCTCCCACTCTCCGTCGACGGTGTCGGCGCCGTACACCGGATAGTCGGCGACTTCGTTCAGTGATCGGCGTGGTTCGTCGGCGGACCGAAGCGCAGAATTGTGGTTGTCGACCTGCCCGAAATCGGTCTCCCTGTTCATCGGAGTGTCGGTGACTGTCACGGAGGGTACCGGAATGCCCGCGGCTTCGGCATCGGAAGCGAGAATCACCGGCCCTTCGGGAACGGGATCGGGTACCCCGTTGCGGCGCTGCTCGTTCGATCGCTGAATCGACTCGGGACCGCCCTGGACGAACGGTACGCGGTCGAGATCGACGGTGTAGGGCCCGGACACGGCAGCCGAGGAGTCCACCGCGTAGATCTCGACGGCAGGATACGGCGGGCGGAGATCCCCGTCGACGGTGAAGCCTTCCACGGTGCCCGGCGCTATTTCCTCACCGAATTCTGCGACCTTGTTCAGCCCGGGTGAGCCGTCGAGGGCTGCGTGTACCTGTGCCGGACGCGTCGATCGTGACGTCTCCGGATCGAGGTCGTTGCGCACGACGACGTAGTGGATGCCCTGTCCGAGAAGGGTATCGGCCAAACCGGCGGACGGCCTACCGTCGGCTATGAGGCGCTGTACGGAGTCGAGTGCTCGGATCGCGCCCGGTGGCGTCAGAGGTACCGAGTCACGGACGGCCCACGGCGTAGTCGCGAGAGCCTGAAGCGGTTCGTCACGCGTGAGGCCCCACGTCTGCAGCGCGAACGGTGCACCGGGCACGACGAGCGCTCGTTCGGCATCGGACCCGTCTGGCGAGGTTCCCGACGCGTGGTCGGTGAGCCAGTCGGCGGCCTCGTGCCAGTACTCGGGAATGCTCTCGTATGCACCGCGTGGGGCGAGTTTCCCGGTCCAGGCAAGGGAAGTGGAGAACGTGAGTGCGACGAGCACGAGTCCGGCGAGGGCGACCATCCGATCTTTTTCGGGGTGCGCGATCGCTTGTTTCCACCTGGCACGAGGCACCGAGCCTGGCAGGGGAACCTTCGCCAGCAAGTGAGCGAGCCCGAGCACGAGGGGGATTCGCACGACCGGTTCGAGTTTGTGGACATTGCGCAGAGGCGCGCCGCCGGAATCGAGGAACAGTCGGACCGAGTCGGCGACGGGCGAACCGAGCCCGCCGACATATCCAGCGGTGAGTCCCACGATGCCGACGAACAGCATGACCGTCAGTCGTCCGCGCGCGGGCATCGAGCGCATGGCGAGCCCAGCCACGCCGGCTGCGGCGATCACACCCGTCGCGACGACTGCAGCTGGCTGAGTAACCAGGACAGCGCCCGCTACACGTTCAGGGGAGACGAACGGTGTCCAACTGCTGGTGCCCCGGAGGATCTCGGTGAGTGAGGCCCACTGCGTCGTCGTGCCGGAGGATTCGATGTAGTCGAGGAACGGTGGGCTGACGGAACCCAGCAGCAACAGAGGGACGATCCACCACAGCGTCGCGAGCAGGAGGAAGCCGACCCACCAGCCGCTGAATACGAACCAACGTCGATTCGGTCGGTGGCACAGGACCCAGATCACGCCGACGAGGGCGGCGGCTGCTGTCGCGACGGCGTTGACAGCACCCATGAGTGCAACCGCGGCGGCGGATTGGGCAGCGAGTATGCGGATGCCCGGTGAGGCTCCGGGGGCGGGAGTGGCGGAGCCGCCGGGGGCGGGAGTGGCGGAGCGGCCGGGGGTGAAGGCCCACACGATGGGGATCAGCACCCACGGCGCGAGCATCATCGGCATCGTCTCCGACGAGATCGACGCGAGGGTCGTGACGACGCGCGGTGACAGCGCGAACGCGACCGCAGCGATGATGCGTGAGGTTCTGCTGCCGATCCCGAGTGCCTCGGCGAGCCGAATGATCCCCCAGAAGCCCGCGATCAGCAGCAGCGCCCACCAGAGACGTTGAGTGACCCACGGGGGTACGGACAGCACATCACCGAGCGAGAAGAACGCTCCGTGTGGAAAGAAGTAGCCGTACGCCTGATTCTGTACCTGCCCGAGCGGCGCCTGCGACGTCCACTGGTGCGAGGCACGCGCAAGGAATCCCAGGGGGTTCTGCGTCAGATCGTATTTGGTATCCGCGACGGTATAGCCGGGAACCTGCAGAAACGAAAGGAAGACAGCAAAGACAGAGACGCCGAGAAGCCACCTACGACCGAGTGGTTCGGAAGAGATCGAGTCAGAAGCGTCAGCGGCTGCCGTACTCAACCTGGTTCAGCAGCGAAGAATCAGCATTGCCGGAGCGATCGATCTCGGGACGAGTATTGTCCGACGCCGCCGCAGTCACTCCGAACACAACCCCGGCGCCGAGCACCGCACCGACTACCGCAGCAACAACTCCCGGGACAGCGAACTTCATCTCTCGATCTCCACTTTCGTCGACGGGCGCGAGGCGTCGATATCCCCCGTGCGCGGATCACGCTATCACCCGTGACGCTCGTCGCCGGGCGCACGCGCTGCTATTTGCCTGGCGGAACAATCAGCACAGGCCGATGGCTGTGCCTGAGCACATGGTCGGCGACCGAACTCTGCAGCAGTGAACGTAGTCCTGTGGTGCCTCGAGTGCCGGTGACGATGATGTCGACATCGAGATCATCGGCCTTTTCGACGATGGCACTCCAGATGGCCGTCGTGCATTCGGCGCAGTGCCCTTCGACCCGCAGACCGGCCTCCTCGGCGAGCCGGACGCCTTCGTCGTTGGTCACCTTGGCGTCGGTGAACGCGACGTCTTCCGCTTCGTCCTCGGGAATCCACTCCGGCGCCATCACGCCGGACAGTCCAGACATTCGGGCTGCTTGACGCACCATGGGCTCCCAGGCGGTCACGACGATGGCCCGTGTGGTGGTGAGGAATCGGCCTGCGTACTCGATGGCGCGTTTGGCGTTGTCGGAGCCGTCGTAGGCGATGAGAATCAAGTCTGCCGGCATCGTGTGTCCCTCCTGATGTCGCTTTTGTCCAATGCTAACGCGGGAGGGCGGCGAATCGCGTGGCTACCGGGTACTCGGCTACCGTCGGATTCCATGAGCAACTTCCGATCGCCCGTAGGAATCGCAGCGCTGGTGATCGGTGTCGGGTTCACCGCCTCGTGCGGAGGCGGCAGCACGGAAACCGCCGCTGTGGCCACGTCCTCCGATGTCACGACGACCGTTGCCGCGGCGACCACCGAAGCCACGCCTGTTCCTCCGGTCGATGCATGTGTGACGTTCGTCGACGCGCTGACCGAACGCCAGCGGCTCGCTCAGCTCCTTACCGTCGGAGTCACCGGTACCGCCGATGCGATCGACGTCATGGCGCGCGAGCAGGTCGGCGGAATCTTCATCGGCAGCTGGACAGATTCGACGACGCTGGCCAATGGCGAGGTGCCGCAGATCAACGACGCCGCCGCGGTTCCGCCGATGGTCACGATCGACGAGGAGGGCGGCAGGGTCTCCCGCGTCGAAGATCTCCTCGGAACAGACCCGTCGGCGCGAGAGACGGCGCAGACGATGTCGGTGGACGAGACGTATCGGATGGCGCTGGAGCGAGGTCGCGGATTGCGGGGGCTGGGCGTGACCGTCGACTATGCGCCAGTCGTCGACGTCAGTAGTCAGCCCGACGACTCGGTGATCGGCGACCGGTCGTATTCGGACGATCCGGCCGTCGTCGTCCAGTACGCGGGTGCCTACGCGCAAGGCCTGCGCGACGCCGGGGTCCAACCCGTGATCAAGCACTTCCCAGGCCACGGCTCGGGTTCGGGTGATTCGCACACGGGCGCAGTCACGACGCCTCCAGTCGAACAGCTGATTCAGACGGACCTCGTTCCGTTCGCACAATTGTCGACGACGGGCGTCGGCGTCATGGTCGGGCACCTCGACGTGCCTGGACTGACGGCACCGGGCGAGCCGGCAAGTATCAGTCCCGCTGTCATGTCTTTGTTGCGCGACGGAGTTGGCTACGGAGCTGCGCCGTTCACCGGACCGATCTTCACCGACGATCTCAGCGGCATGGCGGCTATCACGAATCGGCTGGGAATTGTCGCTGCCGTCGAGGCGGCTCTTGTTGCAGGTGCCGACGTCGCCCTGTGGCTGACGACCGACGACGTTCCGCAGGTCCTGGACAACCTGGAAGATGCTGTGGCGACGGGACGGCTCGATGCGGCGCAGGTCGACAGGTCGGCAGCCACCGTCGCACGCTTCAAAGGTGCCTGCTAGATTTTCGACGCGTCAAGTAGTAGTGACGCAGGCCTCCTTACCGTGGAGTAAGATTATGAGTCCTACGTTGTTTTGGAGGACACATGGCCGGCGGCACCAAACGATTGCCCCGCGCCGTCCGAGAGCAACAGATGCTCGACGCCGCGGTCGATGTCTTCTCCGACAACGGGTTTCATGAGACTTCGATGGATGCGATCGCCAAGAAGGCGGCGATCTCCAAGCCCATGCTGTACCTCTATTACGGTTCCAAGGACGAGCTGTTCGCGGCGTGCATCCATCGTGAGGGCGCCAAGTTCGTCGAAGCGCTCACTCCCGCCGCCGACCCCACCTTGGCCCCGCGCGAGCAGCTGAGACGCGCGCTGCTGGGTTTCCTTGGTTTCGTCGGCGAGAATCGGAAGTCGTGGATGGTGTTGTACCGCCAGGCGATCGGTCAGACAGCATTCGCGTCGCAGGTACAGAGCAGCCGGGACAGGCTCATCGAACTGACCGCCCGGTTGCTCGAAATGAGCACCAAGGATCCGGAACCCGATCAGAATTATGCACTGATGGCCGTTGCCCTCGTCGGCGCCGGAGAGGCCGTCGCGGACCGTGTTGCGGGTGGCGAAATCGAAGTCGACGCTGCAGCGGACCTGTTGGAAAACCTCGCGTGGCGCGGTCTGGCCGGAAAGAAATCCGCGCCGATCGTCTGACCGACGCTCGGTCCGTCGCAGATACGGATGTTCGGCTGGGGTGGTGACCGAATGAGACGTTCGCTAGTGCGCCCGGTGACCGAATGAGACATTCGCTAGTGCGGCGGTGACCGAATGAGGCATTCGCACACTCAGAGTGACTGAACTTGCCATTCGCTCACCTGAAGTGACCGAAACAGACATTCGGTCACCCGGCAAGTGACCGAAACAGACATTCGGTCACCCGAAAGGTCCCACGAAACACCCCTGGGGTGACCGAAACAGACATTCGGTCACCCCAGGAGCACACAACCCACCTACCGCAGAGTCCCAGTGAGGTGCGGGTACCCCTTCTTCGGATTCTTGAGCGAAATATCCCAGCCTGCACCGACCGACTCGGCGTACAGGTTGACGGTCGCGGGCAGGATGATCGGCTTGCCGAACCTGACGTTGTATGTGACCTTCTCCGGAATACGGCCCTCGATCACCTGGAGTACGGATGCTGCACTCCACATTCCGTGCGCGATGGTTCGCGGGAACCCGAAAGCCTTGGCGCCCAACGACGACACATGGATCGGGTTGCGATCGCCGGAGACCGACGCGTACCTGCTGATCATCTTCTGGTCGACCCGCAGCGTGCGCGTCGGGGGCGGCGGAACCTCGTCGGCGGGAGGTGCTTCACGAGGTCCACCGGAGAGCGAGGTCTTCTGCAAGCTCATGAAGCTGGAAGTCTGCTTCCACACGAGTTCGCGTCCGACGCTGACCTCGCTGATGACGTCCACCAGCAGGCCCTTACGGTGTTCACGCAGGTTCTCCGCGTGCACTCGGATATCGAGCGGTTCGGAAGCGGAAATGCTCCTGAACTGTTCGATGACGTTCTCGGCGTGCACGGAACCGATAGCGGCGAACGGAAAGCCTTTGGACACCATCAGTTTCATGACCGTCGGAAACACCAGAGTGAACGGGTACGTCACCGGGACGGTGTCCCCGAAACGCAATCCCGTTGCGCGGCAGTACCCGGCGAGATTGTCGGCGTCCACGCGCAGTCCGCGAAGCTCGAACACGGTGCTCGGCACCGACGAGGACTTCGGTCGGAGGAACGGCAACGCTCCGAGTGCAGCGGAGGTGTAGATCTCCGACGTCTTCGGCTGCTCCGTGAGCTGTACGACGCTCATGCGCCGAGCAGGCTCTGGCCGCAGACGCGGACGACCTGTCCGGTGACGGCGTTCGAGGCTGGGCTCGCGAAGTAGGAGACCAACTCGGCGACGTCGACGGTCTCGCCGCCCTGCAGCAGCGAGCTCATGCGACGTCCGGCCTCGCGGGTCGCGAACGGAATGGCCGCAGTCATCGCGGTTTCGATGAAGCCCGGTGCGACAGCGTTGATCGTGATGTTCTTCTTCGCAAGGACCGGCGCCGACGCGTGGACGAGACCGATGACTCCGGCCTTGGACGTGCCGTAGTTGGTCTGGCCGCGGTTGCCGGCGATACCTGCGATGGAGGAGACGTCGACGACGCGTCCGCCTTCCTTCAGTGCACCCGTCTCGACCAGGTGATCGGTGATGCGCTGCGGGGCGAGGAGGTTGACGCCGATAACCGAATTCCAGCGGCTCTCGTCCATGTTGGCGAGCGTCTTGTCACGGGTGATGCCTGCGTTGTGGACGATGATGTCCGCGCCGCCGTGGCGTTCGAGGAGGTGCTTGGACAGAACTTCGCCGGCGTCGGGTGCGGTGACGTCGAGCGCGAGAGAAGTTCCGCCGACCTTGTTGGCGGTCTCCGACAGCGCCTCGCCTGCGGCGGGGATGTCTGCCGCGATGACAGTTGCGCCGTCGCGCGCGAGGACCTCGGCGATGGTCGCGCCGATTCCGCGAGCTGCACCGGTGACGACGGCTACCTTTCCGGCGAGGGGCTTGTCCCAGGAGGCCGGAGCCTCGGAGTCGGCATCTCCGACGGCGATGACCTGGCCGTCGACGAATGCGGACTTGGCCGACAGCAGGAAGCGAAGCGTGGATTCGAGGCCGGAGAGTCCGGTCGACGCCTTCGGAGAGACATAGACCAGCTGAGCCGTCGCGCCGCGCTTGACCTCTTTGCCGACGCTGCGTGTGAAGCCTTCGAGCGCCCGCTGAGCGATGTGCTCGTCGACGCTTGCGGTTTCTTCCGGCGTCGTGCCGATCACGACGACGCGTGCCGACGGCGCGAGGTTGCGGATGACCGGCTGGAAGAACTGGAACAGCTGCTCGAGCTCGCTGACGCTGCCGATGCCGGTAGCGTCGAACACGAGGGCGCCGTACTTGTCGTCGTGTGCCTGGGCCTGGGGGTAGTCGGCGAGCAACGCACGCAGCGGCTCGACGAGACGGCCGTTGCCGCCGATCAGTACTGGGCCCGCAAGTGGCGGTTCGCCTGCCTTGTACCGGCGCAGCTTTTCGGGCTGCGGCAGGCCCGCCTGCTTGGCGATGAAGGCTCCGGGCGCGGACGCGAGGAACGTTGAGTAGAGGTCTGGGGCTCCCTTGGTGGCTGCCACTGTCCTGCCTTTCGAATTTGGCGCCTGCGGCCCCCCATACGCGCATAGTTACTGCCTGACGTAACTACACACTCACGGGTGCGAAGCGCACGACCGGGTGTCGACAACCAACTTACTCGTCAGTAAGATGAATCTCCACCAGGGTCTTTTTCCACGATGTTTGGAGACGAAAAGTGACAAGCAAGCAGCTACGACCGGTCGCAATCGTCGGTGGCAACCGCATCCCGTTCGCGCGCTCGGACAAGAAGTACGCCCTGGCCTCGAACCAGGATATGCTCACCGCCACCATCGACGGGCTGGTCAGCCGGTTCGGTCTGCAGGGCGAGCGCCTCGGCCTCGTCGTTGCGGGTGCCGTGCTCAAGCACAGTCGCGACTTCAACCTCACCCGCGAGACCGTTCTCGGTAGCGCGCTCAGCCCGTACACCCCTGCATACGACATTCAGCAGGCGTGTGGCACCGGACTGCAGTCCATCGTTGCAGTCGGCGACGCAATTGCGTCGGGTCGTATCGAGGCGGGAATCGGCGGCGGCGTCGACACCACGTCGGACGCACCGATCGGTGTCAACGACGACCTGCGCGAGTTCCTTCTTTCGCTCAACCGCGCGAAGTCGACGACCGATCGACTCAAGCTGCTCGGCAACGTGCGTCCGTCGATGCTCGGGATCGAGATTCCGCGCAACGGAGAGCCGCGCACCGGTCTGTCGATGGGCGATCACGCGGCCATTACGGCCAAGGAGTTCGGCGTACGCCGCGAAGATCAGGACGAGCTGGCCGCAGCGAGCCACAAGAACATGGCGGCCGCATACGACCGTGGATTCTTCGACGACCTGGTGACGCCGTTCCTCGGCCTCACCCGCGATGACAATCTGCGTCCGGGATCGACCGTCGAGAAGTTGTCGACGCTCAAGCCGGTATTCGGCACCAAGCTCGGCGACGCCACCATGACAGCCGGCAACTCGACGCCGCTCACCGATGGCGCCTCCGCGGCGCTGCTCTCGTCGGACGAGTGGGCCTCCGAGCGCAACCTGCCGGTGCTCGCGCACCTGGTGGATTCCGAAACGGCCGCCGTCGACTACGTCCACGGCAATGCGTCGTTCAAGGACGGTTTGCTGATGGCGCCGACGTATGCCATTCCGCGCCTTCTGGCTCGAAATGGGCTTACGCTGCAGGACTTCGACTACTACGAGATTCACGAGGCGTTCGCATCCGTCGTGCTCGCGACGCTGCAGGCATTCGAGAGCGACGAGTACTGCAAGGAGCGTCTCGGCCTCGATTCGGCTCTGGGTTCGATCGACCGCAACAAGCTCAACGTCAACGGATCTTCGCTTGCGGCGGGGCACCCGTTCGCTGCGACCGGCGGCCGCATCGTCGCGTCGTTGGCCAAGATGCTGGCAGAGAAGGGCTCGGGCCGCGGCCTGATCTCCATCTGTGCAGCAGGTGGACAGGGCGTCACCGCAATCATCGAGCGCTGAAACAGGCGCTCGACACCGGGGGCAAATGGTCGGCGGATCCGTCAGCGAGGGGTTGACGGATCTGCCGACCGTGCGGCGCGGTAGCTCGCCGAACGTAACTACGCGCGCCCGGGCTGGTTTGCCCGTGCGCGCGCAATCACCGCCCGACGTCACTCATCCGTACGAGATTTACTCGGGAATTCCGCTTTCCGGCGGCGTCGACTCCTCGCCCGTGTATTCGACGACTGGAGAGTCGCCGATATCCGTCTGCAGGACCGGCGTCAGGTATTCGGGAACTCCACCCTGGATCTGGAAGACACTGGCACCCGAAATGCCGAGATGGCTGGTGTCGGAGTACCGGAACGGCGCCAATTGTGGTCCCTCGAAGTCCATTCCGCCGTCCGCAATCGCCGCGACTATGCCCTCACGAGTGGGGTTCTCACCCGCGGCTTGGAGGGCTTGGACGAATGCATACGCCTGGCTGAGCCCGTAGATGCGGTAGTTGGTGAGCGGATCTCCGGTTCCGTTCTCCGCCCACACTTTCTGCCAGAGTTGGGTCCACGCATTGTCCGGTGAGTCGACGCCGGGGATGTACTCGAGCGAGATCATGCCCTCGAGCGACTCTGCGCCGTTCGTGACCGCGCCCTGCGAGAAGCGTCCGAGCAGCGAACCGACGAGGTCGACGTCGGAGCCGATGGAACTGTAGAACCATTCGGGGTCGTAGTTGAGCCTCATGGACGTCAGCTGGCTCAACGCGGTGTACGACGGAACGTTGAAACCGAGAACCAGATCGGCTCCGGCGCCCTGCAGCGCAGCGATCTGCGGCGCGACGTCGGTGTTGCCCGAGGTGTAGCGCACCACTTCGACGATCTGGTCGTCGAGATACTGACGGACTGCCACTTCGCTGTCTCGACCGAGGTCGTCGTCCTGCAAGAACAGGCCCACCTTGGCATCCGGACGGTTCTTCTCGACCCAGTCTCCGATGATCTTGCCCTCGACCTGATAGTCGGGCTGCCATCCGAATGTGTTCGGGTACTTCTCCGGATCGTTGCCCCACATGATGGCGCCGGACGAGACGAACAGATCCGGTACACCCTCCTCGTTGAGGAAGTCGATCACCGCGCTGTGGGTAGCCGTGCCGAGCCCGCCGACCACGGCGAAGACCTCGTCCTGGAGGACTAGTTCGTTGACGACCTGGGTGGTAGTCGTCGGATCGTACGAGTCGTCGCGAACGACGTACTCGATCTGTCGACCGTTCACCCCACCCGCTGCGTTGACGTAATCGAAGTACGCCTGTGCGCCCGTCGGGATTTCGCTGTATCCGGGGGCGGCGACGCCGGTCAACGGGAAGTGCGCGCCTATTTTCACCGATGTATCCGTGATGCCGACCGTCGAGCCTTCGGACGCCTCGGCGCTCTCGTCTCGACCGCCTGCGCCGCATGCCGCGATCAGTGATACCGCGGCTGCGAGAGCGGTGACTTTGACCGCCCTCGACCTACCTCGTCGAAGTCGTCGGTCGTCAAGAGTGAACCTTGTCATTTTCCCCTTTTCTGGTGATGCGCCATTTCCTGAACGTTCCAACCAATCCCAGTGGTGCAAACAGGATTACGAGAACCGTGAAGACTCCGGTGACGAGTGGTGCAAGTTCGGCCGATTGCAGGCTGCTCAGTCCGGCGTCCAGCCCGAGGTTCGTGACGACCGGAGGTATGTAGGTCAACAGGGCTGCTCCGATGAGAGCGCCGGACAATGTTCCGAGTCCGCCGATGACCACTGCGGAGAGCAATGTCAACGACAACGTCAGCGTGAAGCCGCTCGGTGCCGCGATTCTCGCCGACATTGCGAGCACTGCACCGCCCGCGCCGGCGCATGCGGAGCTCACGACGAAAGCGAGGATTCGTGCTCGGCCGAGGTCGATGCCGGCGAGCTCGGCGGCAACTTCGTCGTCGCGAACCGCTCGCCACCGTCTACCCACCCTGCTCGACGACGCGTTCGCCAGCAAGAAGAACACCAGCACCAGCAGAATCCAGCTGACGTACGACACGAATTTCGTACTGTCCATGTCGCTTCCGGTCACGAAATACATGACGTTGTCGACGACGTCCGGAACCTTGGGAGCTGGAACGACAAGCCCTTGCTCACCGCCGAGGTAGTCCGAGAAGTACAGTGCGAGTCCTGGCACCGCGACGGCGAGGGCGAGGGTTGCGCCTGCGAGATACGGTCCGTGCAGGCGTGCTGCCGCCACCCCGACCACCAGCCCCACGACAGCTGCCACAGCGGTTGCCGCCAGGAGGACCAGCGGCACGGACCATCCGGAATCCTGGGCCCGCAGCATCAGGGCGGCGGTGTATGCGCCGACGGCCATGAACGCTCCATGGCCGAGAGAGAGCTGCCCGCTGAGACCGGTGAGCACCGTCAGCCCGCCGGCCGCGATGGCGAGGTAAGCAACGGAGGTGAGCTGACTCTGACGGAAGGTGCTCAGGCTTTCCAGCGCCAGCACGATGACTGCGAGACCGATTACAGCACAGAGTAAATGGCGCCGAACCGGTGTGGCAGTGATGCGTCCCCACACGGGCGTGGACGTGATTCGAGAACTCATGTCAGACCCTCCTCGCCGCTGCGCTTGCGAACAATCCGCTCGGGCGGACGAGTAGCACGACTATGAGGATGATCAATGCCGCGCTCGAAACCAGATCCTGTCCGAGGTATCCGCTGACGAAGCTGAGTCCGATCCCCATCAGCAGTCCACCTACGACGGCGCCTGCCGGACTGTCCAGTCCGCCGAGAACTGCAGCGACGAAACCGAATACGACGATCGAGTCCATGTACCCCGGATGCACCAGCGAGCCACCGGCAATGAGCAGACCCGCAAGCGAGCCGACGACGGCGGCGAGGGCCCAACCGAGCGTGAGCATACGACCGACGCGCACCCCGAGAAGCTTGGCCACCTCTTGCTCGAATGCACTCGCGCGCATCTTCAGGCCGAGATCGGTGAATCGGAAGAGCAGCACCAGTAGCCCGAGAACGACCAGCACAGCGATGATCTTGAAAATGTCGTATCCGGTGAGCGCGACGTTCAGATCCCCGATCCGCTGGCCGGTGAGTCCGAACGGTGCTGGAAAGGAACGGAATTGATTTCCGAACACGATCGCCGCCACCGCGTGAATGATGATGAACAACCCGAGCGTCAGAATGACCGGGTTGATATGCGACGAGCTGTCGACGAACCGGATGACCAGTCGTTCGATCGCAGCGCCGAGTACGAGACCGCAGATGAGTGCGACACCGAATCCGATCCAGTACGAGTAGCCGGCGTCGATGACAACCAGTGCCACGTAGGTGGTGAGCATGGCCATCGGTGCTTGCGCGAAGTTGACGATGCGCGTAGATCGCCAGATGAGAACCAAGGCGAGAGCGAATGCGGCGTAGATCATTCCGGTCGTCACGCCGTTGATGAGGATGGTGAGCAGTTGCTGCACTGTGGCTGGCGTCCTTTCGGCTCGTTGGTTCAGAACCCGAGGTAGGCGTGTCGGAGGGCGTCGTCCTCGGCCAGGGCGTCGGCGGGACCCTCCACAGCGACCTTGCCCAGATCGAGGACGACTGCGTGTTCGGCGATGGACAGTGCGCTTCGCGCATTCTGTTCGACGAGAACGACTGTCATCGATTCGGCGTCGACGAGTGTGCGCAGAATGTCGAAGATCTGCGCGACGACTTTCGGGGCCAGACCGAGCGACGGTTCGTCCAGAAGGAGCACTGACGGCGTGGCCATCAGGGCTCGACCGATCACGAGCATCTGCCTCTCGCCGCCGGACAGTGTGTGTGCCGATGAAGTACGACGACCGTCCAGGGGTGGAAACATCTCGTATATGCGGTCGAGCGTGACAGCGTCGTGATTTCTGTTGCGTCCCAGCGCGCCGAGTCGAAGATTCTCTTCGACGGTCAATTCGGCTATGACGCCTCGTCCTTCGGGGACGTGTGCCAGGCCCTTTCGGGACATGCGATCCGGTGGCACGCCGACCACATCGACACCGGCGAGTTCGATGCGCCCGGACTCGGGCCTGAGCAGTCCCGAGATGGTGCGTAGCAGAGTCGTCTTCCCTGCACCGTTTGCCCCGAGTACGGCGGTGACCGCGCCAGGGGCGACTGTCAGGGATACCGAGTCGAGCGCGGTCACCGGTCCGTACCGAACGGTGAGATCGGTGATGACCAGTTGAGTCGCGTTACTTGTCATGTGTCACTTCGTTTCCGAGGTAAGCCGCCAATACGGCGGGGTCCTCGCGTATCTCCGCCGGTGTTCCGTGGGCGATGACCTTGCCGAAGTCGAGGACGAAGATGCGGTCACATACGCTCATGACGAGGTCCATGTGGTGTTCGACGAGCATCACGGATGTCTTCTCGGCGAGAGCGCGGATCTCGCGGGCGAGTTCGTCCATCTCGTCACCCGACAGTCCCGAGGCGGGTTCGTCGAGAAGGAGTAGAGACGGTTCGCTCACCAACGCGCGGGCGAGAGCGACCCGCTTGCGTACCGCATACGGCAGGCTGGGTGGCAGCCGATGGGCATAGGCATCGATACGCAGTTGTTCGAGGGTGGCCATTGCGGTCGAACGGACGGTGTCGTCGTCGGCTGCGCTGGACGGGAGGCCGAGGAGCCCGGCGAGTATGCCGGTGCGGGCCGTACGGTCGGCTCCGATCATGACGTTGTCCAGGACGGTCATGCGATCGAACAGGCCGAGACCCTGCAGGGTCCTGCTCATCCCGAGTCGAGGGAGATCGTGCGGCCGAAGCTTTGTCAACGGTGTGCCGTGACGGCCGAGTGTTCCCGACTGAGGGTGGACGAGCCCGCAGGCGACGTTGAAGAGCGTCGTCTTCCCTGCTCCGTTGGGGCCGATCACACCCAGTACCTCGCCGGGGCGGACGTCGAGGCTGACGTTCGACAGCGCGACGATGCCGCCGAAGGAGACGTCGACGTCGGTCATCGTGAAGACCGGCGCGACCTCGCTGAGAGAATTCAAGTGATGCACCTCACAATCTGTGTGACTTCACTATGGGTGCCGCGCACAACCCGCGATATGGGCGCAGCGCACAGAATGTTTGAGTCCCGCGGTACCAGTACCGGTCAATTCGCCCATCCATGTGGGCTGAATGCGCAAAACTGTTCTTGTGGTTACCCCCGGTGCTCGCGACGTTTCCTCGCGCTCCGCTGCCCGGGGAGCTGTGACAACGGTCGATCAGGAGAGGATTCAGCGGGCGTGGTCGGGGTTGTCGTCCCGCGCGGATGCGATCGCCGACTCGATCACGCTGGCGCTGATCGAACAGGAGCCGGCATACATGGTCAGTGCGACCCCGGACATCGCAGGCGAGCTTCGACGCAGCACTCGCGAGCACATCAGGCAAGGTCTGAGAACGCTCTCCGGGGCGTCCGCAGCTGACGACAACACACGTGAAGTGTGGCGTCGAACCGGTCGGGAGCGTGCACGTCAGGGCATACCGATGGAATTGGTGCTCAAGGCCTACACGCTCGGCAGCCGAACGTTGTGGGAAGAGTTGGTGCTCGAACGTGAGCAGCATCGATCGGAGATCGACGAGCATCTGCTTCTCGTGGCCGGGCAGCAACTGTGGCGTGCACTCGACAGTCAGTACGAGACTCTCGTCGACGCGTATCGGCGGGAGAGCGCGCGTATGCAGCAGCGCGATCTGGCCAACGTTCTGGTGATTCTCGACGGCCTGCGATCGGGGCGAGGAGGAGATCCCGCGTTCGTCATCGAAGCGCGTGCCACCCTCGGGCTTTCCGCATCGCAGGAAATTGCCTGTGTCGTAGGCCCGCTCGACGAGCACGGGTCACCGCCGCTGTCCGCACCCGAGGACGCTCTGGACCAGATCGGCGCCGTCTCGCACTGGAACATTCGTGATGGTCATCAGTTTGCGCTCGTCGCGCTGCCGCGCGGATCATGGAATTCGATCGTTTCGGCCCTGGCTGCCCGGGCGGTAGGGCCCGTCGGCGTCGCGCATTCCCCCGATGGTGTGTCGTCGTTCGCCGCTGCGTACCGTCTCGCGGCGTTGACTGCCGAGACGATCACCGAGGACAGCGGTGTGGCGTTGGCAACGGACCGGTTGCCGCGGGTGATCATGGCGGCCGACGAGCAGTCGTCCGAATTGCTCGTCCACCACGCTCTCGGAAGTCTGTGGACGCATCCGGAACCACAGCGCGAAACTCTGCTCGGCACCCTCGCGCACGTTCTGGCAAGCGACGGATCGCCGACCAACGCTGCCAAGATCCTCTACTGCCATCGAAACACGGTGATCTACAGAATCCGCCGGATCGAGGAGCTTACCGGCCTTGACCTGGGAGACCCGCGAGATCGACTCCTGCTCACGTTGGCTCTGGTCAAGACCGGACACTGGGTGCGGGCGGTCGGTCAGGGGGACAGTTCGACACCGCGCGGTTCGTTCAAATGAATGAATTGGGAGACATTCGAAGTTCGGTTGTAACGCATCACAAGCTGGGGCGATACTCGTAGTGGCTCCACACTGCTGCCCGACCCCCGACCCGGCAGCGGTGTGGGGCCTCTGTGTTTCTTCTTGCCTCGGGTGCTGAGCACGGACGTCCGGTGTGCCGATGCGTAAGCTCGGGCTGGAAAGTCGCAACAGATGTCCGGGGGTTCGGGAGGGCCAAGAACGTGAGCGTCGGTGGAGACGGCAAAGGTAAGCACGAAAAGGTGCCGGATCCGCTGCATAACGCGGCGATGTCCGATGACGACGATGCCGTCGTAGAGGACGTTCCTCCGTACGAGGCGATTACCGAGGTGATGCGCGCGATCGATCCGAACGAACCGCCACCGGGACAGATCGCCGTCGACGAGGTTGTGCAATCCGAAGAGGCAGTGCAGCCCGAGGAGACCGTGCTCGACGAAGGTGTTCAACTTGAAGAGGCTGTGCAGCCCGAGGAGGCCGTGCAGCCCGAGGAGGCCGTGCAGCCCGACGGCTCAGAGGTGTCCGAGACGTCGGATCTCGACGTGGCGGGGGGCACACCTGCCGATGACGCAAGCACCCGCTCTGACATGGAAGATGCACCGGTCCTGGACGAGGAGCAGCCCACCCAAGCGCACGCTCTCCCGCCGGAATCGAAAGTCACCGGCGGCGATGCCGTTGATCTCTCGACCACCGAGGTGGACGCGGTTCACGCCGAGGATCCGACGGCACCAGCGACCACGGCACCAGCGACCACGGCGCAGGCAACCGCGGCACCGGAAGCAGACATCGGTGACACTGCCACCGTGGTATTTCCCGCCGTCGGGTCTCCAGCGGCACCCGAACCTCCCGCGGCTGAACCTCCCGCGCACGAAGGTCAATCGGTCGATGCTTCCGAGGCCGCCGTTGTCTCCGATGATAAGTCTTCACGTATCAAGATTGCGGTGATAGTCGGTGCGGCCGTCGCGATTCTCGGTGTGTTCTACGCCGCAGATATGTTGTCCTCCAACGGTTCCGTGCCGCGGGGAGTATCGGTTGCCGGTGTTGCGGTCGGCGGTCTGAGTCACGACGATGCCGAGGCACGGCTGCAGGCCGAGCTCGGGTCCCGCGTCGACCAGGCTGTCGACATCGATGCAGGCGATCGACAGCTCGAACTGGTTCCACGGGACGCCGGTCTCGATATCGACTGGGTCGCAACGCTCGATCGCGCGGGTTCACAACCGATCAATCCGTTCACTCGTCTGGCGTCGTTCTTCACCGATCGCGAAATCGGTGTGCAGTCGACAGTGGACCCTGCAGCGCTCGATGGCGCCGTGGAATCGATTCGCGCACAGACAGATCGGGCACCGTCCGAGGGAGATGTCGTCTTCGAGGGCGCCACCCCCGTCGGCGTGACCCCAGCCCCAGGGCAGGCCTTGGACGTGGCGGGCGCGCGTGAGGCCATAGAAGCGAACTGGGCCTTCGGTGCCCTCGAGGTGCCGGTCGAGACCGTCGACGTGACGGTCCACCAGGACGAAGTGAACCGCGTACTCGCCGAGGTGGCGACGCCCGCAGTATCGGCGCCCGTTGTGTTCACCGGCCAGGACAATGCCGAGGCAGTGTTGGATCCGGATGGAATCGCTCGGATTCTGTCGTTCGAACCCGACGGAGAAGGCGCTCTCGCGACGCGCCTCGACACTGCTGCCGCCACAGGTATCCTCGCCCCTGCGCTGGCATCGACGGAAACCCAGCCCAAGGACGCGTCGTTCGCTCTCGGTGGCGGTGCGCCCACCGTAGTGCCGGGAGTGGTGGGCGAGCTGGTGCAATGGCCGAAGACGCTGGAGCAACTGCCGGCTCTGCTCGCTTCGACGGACACTCGGACCGCTGCGGCCATCTACGAGCCGGCCCAACCCGAGCTGACGACAGAAGGTGCGCAAGCACTGGGAATCAACGAAGTCGTTGCCGAGTACACGACCGGCGGCTTCGAGTACGCGTCGGGAGTCAACATCGGACTTACCGCCGACATCGTCAACGGCGCACTCGTGAAGCCGGGAGAAACGTTCTCGCTCAACGAGTACACGGGCCCACGAGGGACGGCCCAAGGTTTCGTGGAGTCAGGGATCATCGACAACGGTCGGCCGGATCGCGCGGTCGGTGGAGGTATCAGTCAATTCGCGACGACGCTGTACAACGCGTCGTACTTCGGTGGCATGGAAGACGCGGGACATACCGAACACAGCTACTACATCAGTAGGTACCCCGAGGCGCGTGAGGCAACGGTGTTCGAAGGTGCAATCGACCTGAAGTTCACGAACCCGACGAAAACCGGAATTGTGATCGAGTCGTTCGCCACGAATTCCAGTGTCACAGTGCGTCTCTGGGGAACCAAGACGGTCGACGTCGAGTCGATCACCGGACCTCGGACGAATCCGACGAGCCCGAACACCATCACCCTTCCTGCCGGTCCTGGGTGCGTTGCATCCGGTGGTGGCTCAGGATTCACTGCCAGCGACACTCGCGTCGTCACCGATATCGCGACGGGCAACGAGATCTCGCGCAACACCCGCACGGTCAAGTACGACCCCATTCCGATCGTTCGATGCGAGTCGCCGGAGCCTCCTCCTCGGGACGAACCGGCTGAGGACGCGCCCGCGCCACCCAACGAGGATGGGGAGTAGACCTCGAGCGTAAAGAATCCGAGTGATTCGGACCCTTTACTCCGGACTCATCGCGGTGTTGGGTGAACGTCGTAGGTGCTTTCGAAGATCGAAAAGACCGTTTCAGTATTTGCTCGACACCGCATCGGGCACCGACACTCGTATCGTGGACCGTGTGCGGCGATGGGGACCCGTCATCACAGCTGCACAGACGCACGAAAGGGAACTCTGGTATGACCCTCACACACACCGATCTCGACCAGGCCACTCTCCGTCAGGCCTATGCGCAGTTCCCCAGCGGAGTCGTTGCCATCGCAGCCGAGATCGATGGTGTTCCCGTCGGGCTTGCGGCGAGCAGTTTCGTCGCGGTGTCCATCGAACCGCCGCTCGTCGCCGTATGCATCCAGAACACCTCGACTACGTGGCCCAAGCTGGAGGGCCTGCACAGTATCGGCGTCAGTGTTCTGGGTGAGGCGCACAACGACGCCGCCCGCACCCTGGCTGCAAAGACGGGTGACCGGTTCGCAGGTCTCGATCTGCAGACCACGGACAAAGGTGCGGTATTCATCGACGGCGCGACCGCGTGGCTCGACACCACGATCGAACAGCAGGTACCGGCCGGCGATCACGCAATCGTCCTGCTGCGCATCCATTCCCTGAAAGTGCAGAGCGAAATAGACCCGATCATTTTTCACGGTAGTAAGTTCCGCAAACTGCAGGCGTGACCTCAGGCGCGCGCGGAATTGCTAGATGCGCAGCTGGTAGCTAGCAATTCGGGCAGTACCTGGCGATTCTGCGCGCACCTACTCCACACGCGAGAAACGACAATGGCCGCAACCTTGGATAAGGTTGCGGCCATTGTCAGTGCAGAATCAGAATGCAGCTTCGTCGAGCTCCATGACGTCGAGATCGATGTTGGTGAGGATGCCGCGGGTTGCGGTCAGCTCCGGCAGAACGTTCTTCGCGAAGAACGATGCGACGGCGACCTTGCCCTCGTAGAACGACTTGTCCTTGCCCTCTGCGCCGTTGTCGAGTGCCGCGATGGCAATCTCGGCCTGACGCAGAAGAAGCCAACCGATGAGCAGATCTCCGAAAGCCATGAGGAAACGCACCGACGCGAGTCCGACCTTGTAGAGCTCGGTCGGCTGCTCCTGTGCACCCATGAGCTGCTGGGTCATCGTGGTGACGATGGCCTGCACGTCCTCGAGTGCGGTAGCGAGCAGAGCGCGCTCGGCCTTGAGGCGGCCGTTGCCGGCTTCGCTGTCGATGAACGACTTGATCTGTCCGGCGACATGAGCGAGTGCGACGCCACGGTCGCGGGCGATCTTGCGGAAGAAGAAGTCCTGTGCCTGGATGGCCGTGGTGCCCTCGTACAGCGAGTCGATCTTCGAGTCGCGGATGTACTGCTCGATCGGGTAGTCCTGAAGGAATCCGGACCCACCGAGCGTCTGCAGCGACTCGGCCAGCTGGCGGTAGGCGATCTCCGAGCCGACGCCCTTGACGATCGGAAGCAGCAGGTCGTTGACGCGGTAGGCGATGTCCTCGTCTGCGTCGGAAACCTGCTTCGCCGTGATCGGATCCTGGTGTGCGGCAGTGTAGAGGTAGACCGCACGCAGGCCCTCGGCGTATGCCTTCTGTGTCATGAGGCTGCGTCGCACGTCGGGGTGATGGGTGATGGTGACGCGCGGCGCGGTCTTGTCCGTCATCTGCGTCAGGTCGGCGCCCTGGACGCGCTCCTTGGCGTACTCGAGCGCGTTGAGGTAGCCGGTGGAGAGGGTGGCGATTGCCTTGGTGCCGACCATCATTCGTGCGTGCTCGATGACGTCGAACATCTGAGCAATGCCCTTGTGGACCTCGCCGACGAGCCAACCCTGTGCGGGGATTCCATGGCCACCGAATGTGAGCTCGCAGGTGGTCGAGGCCTTGAGGCCCATCTTGTGCTCGACACCGGTGACGAAGACGCCGTTGCGCTCGCCGAGTTCGCCCTTGTCGAAGTCGAAGTGGGTGTTGGGGACGTAGAACAGGCTCAGGCCTTTGGTGCCCGGTCCGGCGCCTTCGGGGCGAGCCAGGACGAGGTGCATCGTGTTCTCGAACAGGTCGTCGGACACGGCCGAGGTGATGAAGCGCTTGACGCCCTCGATGTGCCAGGAACCGTCTTCCTGCTTGATCGCCTTGGTGCGGCCCGCGCCGACGTCGGATCCGGCGTCGGGCTCGGTGAGCACCATGGTGGCAGCCCAGCGGCGCTCGACGATGACCTTGGCCCATTCCTTCTGCTCATCCGTGCCGTTGTGGAACAGCACGTTGGCGAAGCCGGGACCTGCGGAGTACATGAACGCAGCCGGGTTGGCGCCGAGCAGCAGCTCGTTGATGGCCCAGCCCAGCGTGCGGGGTGCGGGGATGCCGCCGACTTCCTCGTCCAGACCGACGCGCCACCACTCGCCGTCGTACAGCGCTTTGAACGACTTCTTGAAGGCGTCCGGCAGCGTGACGGTGTGTGTTTCGGGGTCGAACACGGGGGGAGTGCGGTCCGACTCGGCGAACGACTCGGCCAAGGGGCCCTCCGCCAGCCGCACGACCTCGCGCAGCATGTCGCGGGCCGCCTCGCCGTCGAGGTCGCCGAAGTTCTCGCCCGAGAGGGACTGGTCGAGTCCGAACAGTTCGAACAGATTGAACTCGAGATCCCGAAGGTTGCTCTTGTAATGGCCCATTGCGTGTTCGCTCTCCAGTCGGTGGTGCGGTCTCGTAAGTACCGCCCAAGTTAGCTACTCGTCGGTAACATAGAGCGATATTACTCCCGATCGGCTCCGCTGCCAAGGCCGGACCTACCGGCCAGTAGTAACGAATCGATTGCGGTGCCGTCGGGTGTGGCTCGTAGCCGCTTTTCGCGCCGGAGAATGGTGGCGCGTTCGCCGACATCAGCCGCCAATTGCTCTGGCGTGTAGAGTATTTCGGGATCCTGAGGCCCGCCCACTCCGTCGGCGATATTCGACGCGTGGTGACCGAGAATCATGAGGATTCCATCAGGTTTCAGGCCACCGATTGCGTTGTGGATCACTGTGCGGCGTTGCTCCTGGGGCAGATGTAGATAGAGCATGAGCACCAAGTCATATTCGGGCTCGGGTAGGACGGTGGTCACATCTGCGTGAACCCAAGTGAGTCGGGTCTGGACGGACTTCGGGGACTTCGATGCGATCCGGTGGCCCTTGGTGAGTCCGACGGCGGAGAAGTCGACGGCTGTCACGTCCCAACCACGGGTGGCCAGCCACAGCGCATTTCGGCCTTCACCCGAGGCTAGATCCAATGCCCTTCCCCGTGGGAGCGTCGTTGCGAACTCGACGAGGGTCTGATTGGGCGGAGCGCCGTACACGAGATCTGCGGCGGAGTATTTGGCGTCCCAGGCCGAGGCATCCATGGAGTCGAGTATGCGGCCGAGGTCTCGGTCGTTCGGATCGACCCGCGTAACTACAGCGTGGTTCGGAGTAACACGACGTTGTAGTTGCGGTGCACGGTGGCAAGAAAGTAGAGGTCGGAACCCGTGGACCACGGGTGGATGAACGGCGCGTAGGCACTCGGCAGTTCACGTGTGTCGACAAGAACCTCCGGCGCACTCCACGGACCGACCGGTGTGGGTGATCGCCGCATGACGATGGAGTCGAACGGGTCCGTGGTGAGCATCAGGTACTGCCCGAGATGCTGGTTGTAGGCAACGGACAGCTCACCGACGCCACCGACGACGGGAGCGGCAGCCGCGGGGTCGTTCTTCCTCCATTCGTGCCCGTTCCAGTACTCGTACTCGCCGAGGTTGAGGATGTCCTTCTCGGGAACCCGGGCGACGTGGCCGAGGTTGCCCCGTCCGGGCGGCGTCCCGTACTGGTAGACGAACCCGCCGTCCTTCAGGAAAGCGGTTTGCTGGAAATTTCGATTCCCGCCTTCGCTCGGTCGCTGAGTCTCCTGCACGGGCGCCCAGCTTTCGCCGTTGTCACCCGACACGGCGAGCCCGGAATAGTTCGTCTCCCACCGGCCGGGTGTGCCCCAGTTGTTGACCGACATAAGACTCATGAACTGATTCGGTCCCACTGCGACGCCCGCGGTGGGGATTCGGCTGACCTCGACGAACGGTATCTTGGGGCTCGGAACCACTTCTTTCGATTGGCCGATCGGATCTTTGACGATGCTGTCGAACGTCATTCCGTCCGCGAGGTTGCCGTCGTGGCTGCGGACGATGGCGTTGCTGCGCCAGGACCAGAGACTGCCCTGAAGAAGGTTCGGCACGCCGAGCCCGGCGGTGTCACCGAAGGCTGTCAGGACTTCACCGTTTCCGTTGTCCCACATGATGCCGAGATCGGTTCCGAGCATGTTGAAGTTCTGTGTCTCGTTCGTGCTCGACATGCCGGTGGTCTGGGCGACGGCGACCGTACGTCCGCTCAGCTGGGGAACCCCGAAGGTCCCGTTGAGTACGGGGATTGGATTGATTGCATTGGGGTTGGCTGCGGCCTGGCCGGCAACGACCAGAGACGACACCAGCACGGTGATGAGCATCGTCGTCGAACGCTTCACAAAGCCCCCCAGGCACAATCCGGTCGCAAGGTCTTGAACCGCGGGAATAGTAGCCCAATAGATTGTTTGGTGCGGTACTAACGGGGAAAAAGTTCGATGGAGCGAGTTGTCACGGCCGGGAACGGGGGTCGATGGTAAGGCGCGCTAACCTGAGCGAATGAGCTCCGAATCGGACATGTACCTGGCCAGGGACCTTTCCGTCTCGGCGTTGCGACTGAATCGGAGGCTTCGGCTGCGGCACACCAGCGACAGAATCCCCGTCGGGCAGCTGTCCATTTTGACGACCATCTTTCGCGAAGGGCCGATGACGACGCGCGAGCTGGCGTCTCGTGAGCGGATCAAGCCACCGTCGGTGTCACGTTCATCGCATGCGCTGGTGGAAATGGGCTTGCTCGAGCGGGTTCCGCATCCCACCGATCGGCGGCAGGTGATGCTGACACTCACCGAGGAAGGCCGTCGAATTGCCAGTGACGATGTCGCGGAGCGAGAGCGAGTGCTCGCCGAGCAGCTGGAGTCGCTCACCGACAGTCAACGGGTTGCGTTGGCCAAGGCGTCGGACATCTTGATTCGAATGGTGGAGCGGATCGAATAGGGGCTAGCGATCGTGCGGGATGGACTCTTCGATGTCCTCCGTGTCCCAATTCAACGTAGAGCCCAGTTCTTCGCTGTCGGCACGCCGCGAGACACGGCCGAGCACGATGGCAACGAGCAATGCCACCGCCAGCCATATCGCTACGCCAATCAGTACCCCGGTCACACGTCGTTTGTAGCACTCAGTCCTGTGAAAAAGCTGCGAAAGCTGCTATTGGATTGTTGCAATCCGGTCCTGGAGAGATAACCGATCGGGAACGAACCAAATGTGTGGCCCCCGATTGGACTCGGCCACGAATGCACGGAGGGACTCGCTGGTGTTTGTCAACAGGCTGATGTCGCCCTCGATCACGAGTCGAATCCGGTAGTTCACCAGCTTCTGCACAAATTCTCCTGCGATCCGGGTGCTGAGATCGAAAAAGTCCGGATGTAGGCGCGCGAGGGGAACAACCACAACGGAGGCGTCCATCCCGTATGCGTCGCCGACGAGATCGAGCGCGTCGGACTCGGACGCCAGCAGCGTTCCCGACCGGTCGAGGTAGAGGATGTTCATCGACTGCCCTCGACGAAGGTGTCGATCAGACGAAGAACTTCCGAGGTATCGCTTCCGCCGCCGATGACGATCACCTTCAACGTGGCGGCATTCGCGTCGTATCCGGTGTCGATTTTCAGACGTCTGTCGCTGGGGCCGCGGCCGGTCGCCGATGTGGACAGAAAGAGTGCGAGCCGTGATGCGGTTTGTTCGTCGATGTTCTCCACATCGACGACGGCAGTGACGGAGACGCGGATGGCTGCGGTCGGGGCTTCGCCGCCGGTCAGTGCGGCCAGTCCGTCAGGGGTGATCCGGTATTGCTTTCCGATCCGCACCGCCGGCAACCGGCCGTCCTGGATGTAGTTGCGTACCGTCCGCACGTGCAGTCCGAGGAGCTCGGCGACCTGCTCGGCGGTGTAGTAATCATTCCCCATAGTTCCTCAAACTACCGTATTGCGGCTCCGCCGCAGTGGCACGGTTGAGTGCACGGGAGTGCGCTTAACCGTGCCACTGGGGCGGAGCCCCAGCCAACGCGCACAGCTCCGCAACGCTCCCATTTCTTCCCTGACCCTGTCTCACGTCGAGTACCGCTGCACCGCGTCCAGGAAACGACTGCCCGGCGTGCACTCGGCCGCGACGGGGTGCAGGTCGCTCTCGTGGTCGACGTCGCGCAGGACCGGCAGCGCTTCGATCTCTGCACCGAGAGCACGCAACGCGTCCCGCGTGCGCGCCCCGGTGTCCGGTGTCGACATGGGGACGCCGAGCAACGCCCGGGCCAGCGTCGGATCGGGTAGTCCGAGTGCCCACCATCCGCCGTCCTCGGCCATACCGAGAACCGAGCGCCCGGTCCCAGTGAGGAGCACGGCCGACGATGCCAGTAGCGCTGGATGCACCTGCGGGGTGTCCATGCCGATCTGGAACACCGGGTCGC
This sequence comes from Rhodococcus sp. FG69, assembly GCF_057808915.1. Classification (NCBI taxonomy): domain Bacteria; kingdom Bacillati; phylum Actinomycetota; class Actinomycetes; order Mycobacteriales; family Nocardiaceae; genus Rhodococcus; species Rhodococcus sp. FG69. The sequence continues at coordinate 473,917 of NZ_JBMDIX010000001.1, forward strand.
CCGCCGCGTCTTCGTGCGCGTACCGCAGCCGTTCGGCGAAGCTCTCTCCGCGCTGCTCCACCACGGTGAACGACGCCAACGCCGCCTCCAGTTCTTCTCGACGACTCGCGTTGGCGAGATTGCCTGTCATCGCGACGATTCGGGTGTCGAAGCCGGTTGCGGAGACGGCGTCGAGGGTGTCCAGCAAGGCGGCCGCTGCGATGTCGGCGGCTGCCTCGTCGCCGAGGGTTGCCGCGAGCCGTGTCTTGGCGAGACCGGCGACGGGCGCCTTCGCGACGACAAGTGCAGTGACCTTCACTTCAGTACCTTCCAGAAGTCCCGTACCGCAACGACAGTCCCTCTGACCGAACCGGACACCTTGGATACCCCCGCGGTGCGGGGGTTGTACGACACGTCCAGTTCGGTGACGGTCCAACCCGCCCTCGATGCGAGAACGAGCAGTTGCAAGGGGTAGCCGGAGCGTCGATCGCTGATATTCAAGTCGAGAAGGGCTTGTCTGCGCACCGCACGAACGGCACCCAGATCATGGACCGGGAGCGAGTACTTGGTCCGAAGCCTCATGGACAGAACAGCATTCCCCAGCCGAGCGTGGAGAGGTGAGTTGCCGCCCCTGCGTCGTCCGACTGCGAGGTCGGCGTGATCGAGGGCAGCGACGAGAGGCGGCAGGTCCTGCGGATCCATCGATCCGTCGCCGTCGAGAACGCACACGACCTCGGAGTCGGCAGCGGTGACGCCCGCGTGGACCGCAGATCCATAGCCTGGGACGGGTTCATGGATCACGGTGGCGCCGAGGCTCGCCGCTACATTCGCCGTCTCGTCTGTCGAGTTGTTGTCCACGACGAGGACGCGATAGCCGTCGGGAATCCGCGCGAGAACCCCCGGCAGCGAACCCGCCTCGTTCATGCATGGGATGATCACGGTCACGTCAGACATGTGGGGCGCCCGTGCCCTCGGCGTCGCGCAGCGGTGCCGTCGCGAACTCGCGAAGTCCGTCGTTGGGCGAGATCGACGCACTGAAGCCGATTGTGTCGCGAGCCAGTTCGGGACTCGCCACGATATGCCGAACGTCGCCGGATCGGTACTTTCCGGTGATCTCAGGGGCGGGTCCGTCACATGCGTCGGATAGTGCCTGTGCGACCTCGCCGATCGTGATCGGCTGTCCCGAGGACACATTCAGTGCTGTGAATCCGGGGAGATCGGCCGAGATCGACAACACGTTCGCGGCAGCGATATCGGATACGTGGACGAAATCTCGGACCTGTTTGCCATCCTCGTAGACCTGGGGGGGTTGCCCGGCCTCGAGTGAGGACCGGAACATCGCTGCGACGCCCGAGTACGGTGTGTTGCGTGGCATGTGGGCGCCGTACACGTTGTGGTAGCGCAGTGCGGTCACGGACCCGCCTGTCGCCAGCGACCACGCCAGGGCGTAGTTCTCCTGCGCAACTTTGCTCGCGGCGTACGTGCTACGTGGACGCAACGCCGAATCCTCGGTCACCGGAGCCCAATCCAACACCTCGCCGGTGTCGGGATCGGTGTTGTCGAACTGTCCGACCTCGAGCTCGGTGCGGAGCCCTGGCGTCACGACGCGTCCGGATGGGGTGCAATACTTACCTTCCCCGTAGACCACCATCGACGATGCCAGAACCAGTCGTCTGCAGCCAGCTTCGGCCATGGCGGACAACAGAACCGCGGTACCGAAGTCGTTGTGGCTCGCGTAGGCCGGGGCGTCTGCGGCGTCGACGCCTGCGCCGACCACTGCTGCTTGGTGGCACACAGCATCGGTGTTCTCGAGCAACGTGACGAGAGCGTCGTGGTCGCGAACGTCCACGCGGTCGATTCCGTCGGGTCGGTTCTCGGTCCCGTGGGCGGAGGCCAGCATCGCGTCGATGGCGACGACGTCGAATGTCGGAGAGAGGGCAGTCAGGATATGGCCTCCGATGAAACCGGCTGCACCGGTCAGAAGTACACGCGTCATGGTAGGTCGATCGGTAGAGCGACGCCGTCGTGGACGCGGCACGACTCGCACGGTCCCATGAGCGCGGCCCCGATCGCTCCTCGAACCAGAGCTTTCAAGGGTTCGATGTTCTTCTGGAACTCTGCGAAGACATCTACTGCTCGAACACCCTGTCCTGCTTCGATTCCCGCGTCGAGATCGGTGACGAGTGCGATCGGGGTGTAACAGAGTTCGAGTTCGCGCGCCAGCACCGCTTCGGGATGTCCGGTCATGTTCACCAACGTCCACCCCTGCCTGGCGAACCAGTGGCTCTCCGCGCGGGTGGAGAAGCGTGGACCTTCGACGACCACCATCGTCCCGCCGTCGACGACTCCATCCTGCAGCGCGGCGTCGCGAAGGTCTCTGCAGTACGGATCTGCGAACTCGACGTGGATGCCGCCGTTGTCGAAGTACGTCTGGATGCGTCCGTTCGTTCGGTCCACGAGTTGATCCGGCACGACGACGGTTCCCGGACCGAGCTCAGGGACAAGGCTTCCGACGGCGCACGGGGCGAACACGCGTTGAACGCCGATCGTCCGCAGGGCCCACATGTTCGCCCGGTACGGCAGCGTATGCGGGGCGTACTCGTGGGCGACGCCGTGGCGTGGCAGGAAAGCAACCGGCCGGCCGGCGACGTCACCGATGGTGATCGGGCCACTGGTCGATCCGTAAGGAGTATCGATCTGAATGCTCTCGGCGTCCTCGCCGAAGAACGAGTAGAAGCCGCTTCCGCCGATCACGGCGATGTCCGCGCGATGATGCCCCGGCGTGAGTGCTGTTGTCATGATGTCATTCTCTTCTATGCTGGGCGCGAGAGTAAGTCGCACTAGGGAAAAGGTGAACGCTATCCGCTACTGGAGAGAGTCTCTCGCCGCAACAGTGGCTCTCGTGCTCGTGGCGGTCGCGTTCGTCGTGCCGTACCTGGGCAACGAACTGGTCACTCCGATCATCAACAGAACACCACAGCAAGTACGCGATTTCGCGGATGCTGCACCTCTTTTCGGCTTTCGTGAGTTCCACTACGGCTGGGGGACGCCGTTCGCGATCCTGATCGCCGTGACCGGCGTTCTGTGGGGTCCGGATCTTGCGCGCAGATTGCCGTGGCGCCGACTCCTTGCTCTGGTGTGGGCCGCCTCTGCTGCCTGGACGATGTCGCTGGCGATGATCGACGGCTGGCGACGTGGCTTCACCACCCGGCTTGCGTCCACGGACGAGTACCTGCACGAGGTGCCCGGTGTCACCGACATCCCGGCGACGTTGCGTGGATTTTCGGAGAGGATTCTCGACTACCAGGCAGACTCGTGGACCACGCACGTCTCCGGACATCCGCCAGGCGCGTTGTTGACGTTCGTGTGGCTCGACCGGCTCGGGCTCAGTGGAGGCGCTTGGGCTGCGACTCTGTGTGTTGTCGTCGGGACAAGCGCGGCCGTCGCCGTCATCGTCGCGGTGCGTGCACTCGGGGACGAGACGATGGCTCGTCGAGCGGCGCCCTTCGCAGTGTTGGCGCCGGCGGCCATCTGGGTGGCCGTGTCCGCCGACGCCTTCTACATGGGTGTCGTGGCGTGGGGCATCGCGCTGCTCGCCATCTCCACCCGAGCGCACCGGTGGCCGGCATCGTTCGCGGCGGGTCTGCTCTTCGGGTTCGGGATCTATCTGAACTACGGGCTCGTGTTGATGGGACTGCCCGCCATCGCAGTGCTGATCGCAGCACGCACGGCATGGCCGCTCATCGGTGCCGTGGCGGGAGCGCTGGTGGTCACTGCCATCTTCACTGTGTACGGGTTCTGGTGGTTCGACGGCTACGAGCTGGTCCAGGAACGCTACTATCAGGGCATCGCGTTGGACAGGCCGTTCGAGTACTGGGGATGGGCGAACATTGCCGCGTTGTTCTGTGCAGTAGGGGTGGCGGTACCGGCGGCGTTCCCACGGATCTTCACCAGGGCCGAGCCGATCAACTTGCTGGTCATCGGAGCGCTTGCAGCCGTCGTGATGGCGGATTTGAGTCAACTGAGCAAGGCCGAGACCGAACGTATCTGGCTGCCCTTCGCGATGTGGATGCTGCTCGCTCCGGCCGTTCTGCCGCAGCGCACGCACAAGTTCTGGCTGACGCTGCAGGTGTCCGCTGCGCTCGCGATCAATCATCTCTTGTTCACGAACTGGTGACCGAAGTGCGCGCACCACTTACCCGCTCACCGGGGAAGAGCGTAGCCGCGCAAAGTACCGACCGTGAATCGGCGCGATGTCGACGACGGAAAGCCCTGCGGCCTGCGCCAACCCGGATGTCGCATCCACGCTGACACGCGCCCAGGCGAACCAGTCGCCGACCGTCGTGTCGGTCTCCCAACGCACAGTCTGTGTGAGGACCCGGTCGTCGCCCGGTGCGTCGACCTCGGCGATCACTGACCCGCCCGGCCGAATCAGCTCAGCAGCCCTGCAAAGCAATCGAACCGGATCGCCCCCGATACCGATGTTGCCGTCGGCCAGCAACACACTGTCCCAGTCGCCTACATTCGGTAAGGGCTCGAACAGATCCCGTAGTACCGCACGCCCCCCGCGGTTGACGGTGAGATCGACAGCCTTGCGAGAGGTGTCGACGCCCAGGGCCGAGATGCCGCGTCGTGCAAGCCCTTCGGTGAGCCGACCTGGACCGCAGCCCAAGTCGAGGGTAGGCCCCGTGCATTGATCGATCATCGAGAAGTCGGCGATTCGGTCCTCGAGGGTCGACGCGTCGCCGCCCATCCATCGTGCGATCGGAAGCGATTCCCGTGAGCCGTCGGAATGGCCCATCCAGCACGGGAGGCCGGAGGAGGCCCGACGAAACAGCTCGTCAGCCGTAACGGTCATGTGTCTCTCCTGAAGGATGCAAGGCGGATGGCGTAGGCGACTGCACTGACTCCGAACAGAGCCGCGGACAGCAACAGCCAGCGACCGAGGTACGGCTCCTGAGTCAAACCGGTTGCGGCCTCGTAGGTCTGCGATCCCTGCTGCAGTATTCCGGGGAAGAACAACGCGAAGGTCAGCGCAGTCCCCACTGTCGGAATGCGAACATAGTTCAGTGGCGAGACGCGCATGCGGTGTGTTCGACCGAGCCCGAATCGGAGTGAGCGATCGGCAATCGCGTACAGCGGAAACAGCACGAGATCATGTGCGACTACTGCTCCGGCGAACCACACAGCAATCGACTGCCACCAGACGTCTTTGTTCCAGAACGTCTGAATGCCAGCCACGTACACGACATATCCCACGAGAGCGAAGGCGAAACCGAGTGTGAGTAGGTGGAGCGGACTCGCCCCGTACAGTCGCCTGATCACGATGACCTGAACTCGATGGCCGCGACCCATTTGGTGTTGTGCACACCCGGCATTGCCGGGACGATGATGCGGGCTGGATAGCCATGGTCGAGAGACAGGTCAGCACCGTTGACACGGAGCGCCAGAAGGGAATCCGAATGGAGAACCTGATTGGACTGCAGTGCGGCCTGACGGAACGGCCCGTTCTCCTCGATCGAGGAGACCAGCGCCGAATCGAGGTTCCCGACGCCCGCCGACGCGGCCAGGTCCCGAAGGCGCACACCCGTCCACGTCTGCACCGTCGACCATCCCTCCACGCAGGCGATCGGGAGCTCGGCGGTGTGCTGCTCCATCCCAAGCAATGCGTCGCGGTCGAAAGTCACCTTCGTATCGCCGCTGATGAGTTCGAGTGCCCAGTCCGCACCGGTGTTCGCGTCGTCGATACCTGCGGCGACGGCTGTTCGGTTGATTTGGAAGTCGTTCGGCCCGTCGCCGTACGTACGTCCGCGGGGCAGCAGAATCGCGGCGTGTCGAAGTAACCCGCCGGTGGTCTGTCCTGCCGTGAGTACGGCGACGAACACCGCGCCACCACCGACGAGAGCCAGCGCGCCGCGGCGACTGATCGTGGGCTTGTCAGGATCTGCGGCGATGAGATCGGAATCACCGACTTCTTGCTCGGTCTGCTTGTCTCGCAGTACCTGTATCAACGAACGTCGACGTAGGGTGCGAATCGCCAACGGAGCCTTCAAGATTGCATGGCTGACGAATCCGGCGATGAAGACCCATGCGCCCCAGTAGTGGGCGGTGTAGAAGCTGAATCCGAAGAGGTAGTCGTACTGGATGTTCAGTACTCCGGTGACGATCTCGAACAGGACCCCGCCGACGAGCGCGATCAGTGAAAGACGTTCCAGTGCACCGGCTATCGATGGAATCGGCGGTGTGACGAACAGCTTCGGAATGACCGACCACAGCTTTGCCAAGACGATCGGAACGAGAACAAGCCCGAGACCAACATGCAGTCCCTGGGTGAGTCGATAGAGCCAGGCAGGGTCGGTGGGCCAGTCGAACTGAGGAAGCCGAAGCCACCCGACATCTGCAGGCATCGCCTGACCGAACTGCGGCCCGTATGCGATGTAGGACAACAGCCCCGTGACGATCACTATCGGCAACCCGGCGAGCAGGACAGCGCCGAACACCGACGTGAGCCACGGGCCTCTCAGTGGGCTGCGGAAGCGGAGCTTCCGGGGGCTATGCAAGCGGAGCCGACCACGCGCCCGAGCGCGCGAGGCCACCATATGCGGTGACCGCGCGCGCTCGGGTTCTGCGGACATTTAGGCAGTAGCGACAGTGATGGTCGCAACGCCGACGAGCAGGCCGGGGGTGACAGCGTCGGTCTGGAACGTGTCGTTCAGCAGGCCGGCTGCGGTCTCGGAGATCTTGACCTGGGTTCCCTGAAGGATGGCCGTGTTGTCGGGGCCGGTTGCCAACGGGTTCAGGGTGCGTCCGTCGAGGTCGAAGATGACGGCGTCTTCGGCTGCGACCTCGCCGTTGACCGAGACGGTGCCGGTAAGCAGTGACGTGCCCGGATCGATGTCGAAATCGGTGAGCTCGACGACGGTCTCGCCTGCGGTGAGCGACAAGCCGCTCCCGTCGTGCATGATTTCACCCTGAACGTAGGGATCGACCGTGCCGGGCTCCCAGTACTTCACGTTGCCGCCGGTGATCGGGAAGATGATGGAACCGTCTGCGAGAGTGGCGGTTCCGATGACACCTGGCGTGAGGCCGAGCGTCGTCAGTGCGCCGGTGAAGCCGGGGTCCAGAGCGACCGCGGTGCTGACTCCGTTGCTGAGGTCGTCGACCTCGGCGGCAGGCTCGGGCATCGCTTCGGTGGTTTCCATCGCTGCCGAGCTGGTGCTGCTCTCGGTGGTGGAGGAGTCGTCGCTGGAGCATGCAGCGAGTGGCACGAGCGTCATTGCGCCAACTGCAGTGGCGGCCATGACTTTACGGATCGAGATCATGTCGGATCTACCTTTCGTTGCTCATCTCTTGAGCGTTGTGGGTGATTCGCCGCCGGTGCCGATCTGGATTGGTTCCGGTACGAAGCCGGTTCGTGGCAGCGAATCGATTCGGCGTGGAGAAGGAGCGGTCGGCCGCAGGAGGCGTCTCGTTCCAAAAAACCGTGCGTCAAATCGCGTTGGTAGACACAGGCTCTCACCTTTTTGCCCAGTTCGGTGACCAGAATGTCCGTTTTCAACACTCGTAGTAGGCCCGTGACCGATCCGTGATCCGGCCGAGTCTGGTCCGTTACCTAGCGCGCCGCCCTCGGCACTAACCGGGGGTTCGGTTTGGTTGTCGCGGCCCCCTCGGAGTGACCGAATGGCTCATTCGGTCACTCTGAGTGACTCAAACAGACATTCGGTCACTCTGAGTGACTCAAACAGACATTCGGTCACTACGCTGGGCCCCCAACCCCAACCCCAACCCCGCCAGACGCCGATGCTTTCGAAGGAGAATGCCGATGAGTGTCACCCGCGACGTCGCCGACGTTAAGTCCGCGCTGGGCAGCCTGGTTCCACCCGTGGTGCTCGACGTCCGCTGGGCCCTCGGTGACTCCGCCGGGCATCAGCACTACCTCGAGGCGCACATCCCCGGTGCCGTGTTCGTCGACCTCGATACCGAGCTGGCCGCGCATGGTGCACCTGAGCTCGGCCGCCACCCGCTACCGTCGATCGAGAACTTGCAATTGTCGGCGCGACGGTGGGGAATCAGCGTCGGTGTGCCTGTCGTGGTCTATGACAACACGGGCAATCTGGCGGCCTCGCGGGCATGGTGGTTGTTGAAGTGGGCAGGCGTCGAACAGGTGTCACTTCTCGACGGTGGCCTGAAGGCGTGGATTGCGGCCGGGCACGACACCGCCGAGGGTGAGGAATTGGCCGCTGGGGCCGGTGACATCGAGCTCAGTGCAGGTCACCTTCCGGTCCTGACTGCCGACGAGGCTGCAGCGCTGGCGGAGTCGGGAACATTGCTCGACGCCCGGGCGGCCGAACGCTACCGCGGCGAGACCGAGCCGGTTGACCCGAAAGCAGGCCACATCCCGGGCGCAATCAGTGCGCCGACGACAACCAATCTGGAGGACGACGGCAGATTCCTCCCGGCCGACGTTCTGCGCCGCAAGTTCGGCGACATCGAAGCGGTCGGCGTCTACTGCGGATCCGGTGTGACGGCTGCCCATCAAGTTGCGGCGCTTGCCATTGCGGGCATCGACGCCGCACTGTTCCCCGGCTCGTGGTCGCAATGGTCCAACGACCCGTCCCGTCCCGTCGCGACGGGACCGAATCCCTGATGCGTCGCTAGCCGAGAATCAGATCCGCCGCCTTCTCGCCGATCAGGACGCTCGGAGCGTGGGTGTGCCCACGGATGATCGTGGGCATGATCGACGCATCCGCGACCCTCAGCTTGTCGACCCCGCGAACCCGCAGGTCAGGGCTGACGACGCTCGATGGGTCGTTGCCCATTCGGCAGGTGCTCACTGGGTGGTAGAGCGTGTGGGCGTTCTGCTCGAGTGCTTCGGACAGCAGGTCCCCGGCACCCTTGGGGCGAACAATGGTGCCTAGCAAGTTTTTCAGCGCAGGCTGCGACGCTATCTCGGTGCACACTCGCAGGCCCTCCAGCATCGCCTGCCGATCCGCACCGTCAGGATCGCTGAGGTAACGGGGGTCGATGATCGGCTTCGCGAGCGGATCGGATGATCGAAGTGTGATCTCGCCGCGGCTTTCGGGTCGCAGCAGAACCGACCCGATGACAGCAGCATGGGCGTCGGGTGCAATGAGGCCTTCGTCGAAGAACGGTGCTGGCGCATAGATGAGTTCGACGTCGGGAAGCGACAGATCCTCGCGGCTCTTGATGAACCCGTATGCCTCGGCGACGTTCGAGGTCAGCATTCCGCGCCGTCGAGCCAGGTAGTTCACCAGCTCTGGAATCTTCTCGGCGAAGAAGAGTGAATCGTTCTCGACGCTCCATCCGATCAATGCGGCCAGGTGATCCGTCAGGTTCTGTCCGACCTGGGGTGCGTGATGCCGCACCGCGATCCCGTGTGATTCGAGCTGCGCTCTGTCGCCGATGCCCGACAACATCAGCAGCTGCGGGGTGTTCACGGCACCACCGGCGAGGACCACTTCACGGGCGGCCCGGACGGAGTGCGTCCGACCGTCGGACATGTATTCCACACCAACGGCTGCGGACCCCTCGAACACGATCTTCGACGCGTGAGCCTCGGTGAGTACGGTGAGATTGGCTCGCTTCCGAATCGGCGCGAGATATGCGTCTGCAGTACTCCAGCGCGCGCCACGCTTCTGGTTGACCATGGTCTGCGAAAAGCCCTTGGGCTCAGGCAAGTTCGCTGGTTCGACGGGGTAGCCGGCCTGTCGTACGGCGTCGAGAAACGATGTGGTGAGCGCCCGGGGGCTGCGCTGATTCGACACGATCATGGGTCCGCTTCGGCCGGCATCGAGGGCTGTCGTGCCCTCGATGCTCTCGATCTTGCGGAAGTACGGCACGATGTTCTCGAACGACCACGACGAGTCGCTGAGCGTCGCCCACTCGTCGTAGTCGGCGGCGAACCCGCGTACCCACATCATCGCGTTCATCGACGAGGATCCGCCGAGCATCTTGCCGCGTGGCCAGAAGATGCTTCGTCCCTTCAGTTCCGGCTGCGGCTCCGAGTCGTAGTTCCAATCGACATCGCTTCGGTACAGCTTGGAGAAGGCAGCAGGAATGTGCGCGAACTTGTTCTTGTCCTGGGGACCTGCTTCGAGCAGAACGACGGAATTGCGTGGGTCGGCGCTGAGGCGGTTGGCCAACACCGCTCCCGACGACCCTGCTCCGACTACGACGTAATCGACGATCGATGGCAACGAAAGGCCCCTATCCGCGCAGCGCAGAAGCGAAAATGGCGGGCAACTTCGCCCAGGACGGCTTGCCGGCAAATGCAGTCAGCAGACGCCCGGTCGTCGCCGCTGTGCGGTTGTTGACGAACCACGGCGGTTTCGGCGAGATCGCCCACTCTCTGTTGACCAGTGATCGAGGCGACGGTCGGAACGGGCCGCGCACCACCGTGCGCTCGGAGCCGTCGATGAGCAGCGCGTTGTGCACGATGCCGATCCCGCTCTGAACGTCGGCCAGGGTATGACCGGGAAAAGCGCCCCACGTCGCGGCAGCGGACAGGAATGCCAAGGCGGTCCAGGCGTTGACGGCGATCGCGCCGTACCGGAGCTCGGCCAACAACTCGTCGAACCGCCGGCCGTAGCTCTCGATCGTCTTCGGGTGCGCGAGGACGTTGACGCCGAGGGTGCCGACGAACTTCTCGTTGACGGTCTCGACCGCCTTGGCGAAGAATTGCTCGCCCTCGTAAGGAAGTTCGACGACGCCGAGAACCGGAGCGAAGTACTCGGTGTTCAGCAGGGTGGCTTCGTCTCCCGGGTTCAGATCGTCGATCAGCACCCGTCCACCCGGAAGGCGTCGGGCATGGGGGTAACTCTCGACGGCCGATTCGACGCGCCCGTCGCTTCCTGGGTAGTAGGGGCGTCTCTGCGGCGCGGCGGCCAGTGCGTCGCGTACTGCCGCGAGGAACTCGTCGCGCTGTGCCCATCCCGACGACAGCAAGATCACCTGTGAGGCGACGCAGTTGTACCCGCCGTTGTGAAGGCGCTGCGTCGCAACGTGTTCCGCCTGAAAACGAATGTCGGCGCTACTCCACTCGCCGGGAAGGACGATGGTCGGAGACACTCCGCCCAGTTCGCTGGTGATGGGCTTCGTCAGAAGCGGGTCCCCGGCAGCCTTGCGGGCGGCACCCGACTCGCCAGGACCGAACACGATGGCGTCGTGGGTGATCGAGCTTCCGGTCATGTGAACGTGGTCGACGAGGTCGTGTCCGACGAGATAGCCACCGACTTCGGCGCCGCCGGTCAGAATGCGCACGGCACCGACCTCGATCAGCGGTGCAAGGATCTTCGTGAACACCGGCAGCATCGGATCGGTGATCGGGTTCAGCTTGAGCGCCACGACGCGATTGTTGGCGATCAACTCGTACAAGGTGTCGAGCGGCGCGATCGACATGATGTTTCCCGCGCCGAGAACGACGCCGACGCCGTTGGTGTGGTCGGGTGTCAATTGCGCGAGACCGGCGGTGCGCTGTGCGGTTGCCGCGTCGATTCCCGGCTTCAGCCACACCTGTGCGCTGAATCCGCTGAGCAGTAGTTGGTCGAATACACCGTGGGGAAGTACCTGAACCGTGGTGCGGCCACCGGGTGCGGTTCCGAATGTCGCGTCCTCGAGCGGTCGTTTTCCTTGCTCGAGATCGCCCAGTGTTCGGGCGATCGTGGCGGTTCCTCCAGTGAACGCGTACGGGCCGGACATCCATTCTTCGCCGATGAGCGGTGAGGTGGACTCCAGGCCTTTGATCGACGCTGCCGCCGCGACCCACTCTTGCGCGTGCTGGACGGTGAGGTCACGGACACGCTCGATCAGCCGGCGACGCTGCGAGAGCGAGAGCGCTGCCCACGTCTGCTCACCTGCTCGAAGCTCGGCGAGTGCGGTATCGACGCGAGCGCGGACCTCGGTGTCGGAGTTGTCCGCAACGGGTGGGTGGGGCGCGTTGAGTTCGGTCACTCGGCTCGCTCTTCTCTCGGTCGGGTCAGCGGTCGTGCCTGTGATTGTCGTCTTTTCGTGTGGTCTGCGCCATAGGCCGACGCTGTGCAACGCAACCGTGAGATTGTGCCGCCGCACAAAGCGAATGTGGCGTCGGTTACATCGGTACCGCTATTGTCGTCGGATGCCGGAAACCGTCACTCTCAGCGCTCCCGACTCCACCGAGCTTGCCGCACCCTTGATGGCGGTCGCCCCGGAACTTGCCGATGAGTTGGTTCGCCGCATCATGGCGGCCGAGAACGCGTACGCCGAATCGACCCTTCTCAGTCCAACGCAGCTGCGCGAGGCATGTCTGGCCAACATCACCGACATGGTCGAGGACCTGGCCGGTGTCCGTCCTCTGAACTTGGAGTCGGCGAAGGCCGCGGGTCGGTTGAAAGCAGAGCAGGGTGTACCTCTCGCGGCGCTCCTGCACGCGTTCCGTTTGGGCGGCCGCCTCATCTGGGAAGAACTCATGGCGCGATCCGATACCGATGCGCCGAGAACGCTGCTCGGCATGGCAGCGCAGGTGTGGGCGCTGGTCGACGTGTGTTCGGACGCAGCGGCCGAGGCCTATCGTGTCACCGTCGACGCCAGGGCTGAGCAGGACGCCGACGAGCGCACGCGGTTGGTCCGCGCACTGTTCGCCGACCACGTCGCGAACCCGGCATCAGTGGCCGACGCGCTGCGGACCTTCCGAATCCCCGATCGCGGCTGTTTCGTTGTCGTCTCCGCCGATGCTCGATGTTCCGATGTCACGACACCCGCAGTCGAAGCAGTGTGGGACAGCGCCGTCGACGGGGTGGTCGGGCTGCTGTTCACCCAGTCCGACGTGCTGCTGGAGACTGTGCTCGACGGCGTTGCCGTCGGCGGCGGAAACGTCGGGATCAGCGCTGTGTTCTTCTCGTCGGCAGGAATTCCGAAGGCCGTCGACCAGGCACGTCTCGCCAGGAAGTGTGCTCCCGTCGACGACGCCTCGCCGACGCGGTACGACGCGGTCCCGGTGCCGCTCCTACTCGCCGGTCGTCCCGAGGCAGGTCGAACCGCGGCGCAGCAGATACTGGGCGCGCTGCTCGATCTGCCCGAGGATGAACGTGCGAGCCTGCTGAGCACGCTGGACGCGTGGTTCCGGGCCAAAGGGTCCACCACCGAGGCTGCCCACGGTTTGCACTATCACCGCAACACCGTGCTGTATCGGTTGCGCCGGATCGGCGAGCTGACCGGTCGGGATTTTCTGAACCCGGTTCATGCGGCCGAACTGTATGTAGGCCTGTGCGCGTATCAATTGTGCTCCGGCGGGGTAGTCCCGACGACATGACACACAGAAAAGGCACGACGGTCCAGTGGAACTGGGGCCAGGGCACCGGCGAAGGAAAAATCGTCGAGGTGCACACCGACAAGGTGACCCGGAAGATCTCGGGTAGCGAGATCACGCGCAACGGAAGCAAGGAGACGCCCGCGTACCTCATCGAACAAGCGGATGGGCAGCGAGTGCTCAAACTGGACAGTGAGGTCAGCACGTCCTAGAACGGGCGAAGCCGCATCAGTTGCTGGCGATGACCACGTCGAGGATCCCAGAGCCCAGGGGAACGGCATCGCACGGCGGGTCGATCGCCGCGGAGGGGTCGAGGGCTGCCAGCACCAGTGCGATCGTGGTCGGATCGTAGGTGAACGCGAAGTGCGCGACCTTGGTCTCCGGGCACAGGTCCTGCACCACGATGTTGCGTGCTCCTGAATCTCGCAGCAGGGCATTGGTGTACGGCTGAATCACCTCGTCGACCTCGGTGGCGATACTGGTGTATTCGACGCCGGGGACGGTGTCACCGCCCGAGTTCAATTCGGTGAGGAAATCCGATCCCTGCATCAACTGGACCAGGGCGGGCCCGAACTCGGCGGAGACCAGCCGGGTTGCACTCGGAACTGCCTGCAGCGCAGGAGATACGCCGTACGCAGTTCCGCCGTACGTCGGCGACGCGATACCGATCCACTTGTTCACCGCGTCTGCCCCACCCAGCCGGTTGGTGTAGTAGCGGGTGACTGCGGCGCCCTGCGAGTAACCGATCAGATCGACTGCAGCAGCACCGGTCGACGCCAACACGCCCTCGGTGAACTGCTCGAGCTCGGCTGCGCTGTCGCGTATGTCGCTGTACCCATACGTGGAACCATCGGGTGATTCGCCGTAGTTCAGTGCGTAGGTGCAGTAGCCGGCGGCAGCCAGTACGGGTGCCAGTCCCGCCCAGTCCGAATAGGCCGTCGAATCGGTGCCGTGGACGAGGATCACCGGGTCGGGGTGATCGGGCGACGGAGTGCACCCGGCTTGGTTCATGCCGGGTGGTACAGCAGCGGGGTTGTCCGCCGCGTATCGGATGGCATCGGCGTGGTTGTTCTGCGCGGGGCCTGGAACGTCCGGGATCACGGGCGTCGCCGTCGCCACTGCGCCCCCGAACACCAGGAGTGCGCACACTCCACACAGTGTCACCGGGATTCGGAAGCTCACGCCACGAACTCTATGCCGGAATGCTGTGGCATGTAACAGTGAACGACCGGTTCATCTGTTATTTCACACAACAGTCCCGTGACGCCGAGCTACGGCGACCGCAGCGGCCGCACTAGCTCGGCGCGGGAAAGGACCGGAGGCGCCCGAGTCGGTCCTAGGAGATGCGGCTCGCTTTGACCCAGTCGACACTCATGGTCTGGGGGAAAGTCGTCGCGGCGGGTGCTTTGCCTACCCAGTCGTTACCCACCGCCACGTTGAAGAGCACGTAATGCGGCCAGGCTCCCGAGAATGGCGTCCAGTTGCCGCCCATCGCTTCGTATTGTGCTTTGGTCACCGCGAATCCCTGTACTCCGTCGACGAACCAAGCGATGCGGTCCGGATACCAATCGACACGGTAAGTGTGGAATCCGTCCGAGAGTGGATTCATACTTCCGCCGGTCTTGATGTCCGTGCTCGAGTTGTTCTTGGCCGGGCCGTGCATATTGAAGGACGGACCGTTCGTGCCCGGTATTTCGATAACATCTATTTCGCCTTGCCGTGGCCAGTTGTACTCGTTTCCTGGTTCCAAGCCCAACAACCAGAATGCCGGTAGCAGGCCTGCCGCACGGGGCATCTTTATGGAGGCTTCGAGTCGTACCGGCGGGGTGATCGATTGCTTTCCGAAGCTGACCACCCGAGCGCTGGTGAAGTTGTTGGGCGATGCCTTACCGTCCGGCGGGTTCTCCCTGCGGGCGGTGATATTGAGTGATCCACCGGCGACATTCGCGTTGTTCGTCGAGTTGGTGTAGTACTGCTGTTCGCCCGAACTTGCTCCCCACCTTCCGGTTTGGAACCCCCACTTGCTGGGATCGACTGCGCCGTTCGAGTTGAACTGGTCCTCCCACAGGAGCGTCACCTGCCCGGGGTTCGACGGTTGGGTCGTCGTGCTGGGTGGCGTCGTCGTCGTGGGAGGTGCCGTCGTCGTTGTAGGTGCAGGCGTCGTCGTGGCAGGCGGCGTCGTCGGCGCTTGGGGCGGAAAAGCGGGTGGGCCCCACGGAGTCCAGATTAGGGGAACCATCAGAAGTGGCATCAATTTCATCGCTTTTTCCTGTCATGTCAATTTGTCGGGGGAAACAAATTCATAACGAGGTTTCTAGCACGAAAATAGAGGCGCTTTTGATCTCGACTGGAAATTCGAATAATTCTTCATCTCGTCCTGGGAAACGCCCAGATATTTACGGTCACTATCTCCAGTTTTCGGAGCCTGGACCATGTTTCGGTCTGTTTTGGCCGAAGGTAGGGAAGGAGCCGAGGGAGAGCCGGTGACGGGAATCGAACCCGCCTCTCAACCTTGGGAAGGTCGCATTCTACCAATGAACTACACCGGCGCGGCGGGCCCAGGAGGCCCGCGCCGGACCACTCTAGCAGGTGCTCAGATCTCGATGGTTCCGACGCGAAGCAGCGCGAGAGTATCGACGGCCGAGACCGGCCGGGACATGAGATAACCCTGGGCGCGGGTGCATCCGCGGTCGATCAGGGTGTTTGCGACGTCCAGGGTCTCCACACCTTCTGCGATCACGTCGAGTCCGAAGGATGCAGCCAGTCCGATAACGGAGTCGACGATGGCAAGATCGCCGCCGCCGGCGGACCCCAGATCGGTCACGAACGCTCGATCGATCTTCAATGCATCGACCGGGAGTGCTTTCAGATGTGAGAGTGAGCTGAACCCGGTCCCGAAGTCGTCGATCGCGATGCGCACGCCGAGTCTCCGGAGTCCGGCGAGGGTCCGCCGGGTGTAATCGATATCGCGTACCACGGCGACCTCGGTGATCTCGAGCCACAGTGAAGAACCCTCGATCGAGTGACGGCGCAACAGCGTCTCGACCTCGTCGACGAAACCGGCTCCGACCAATTGAGCGGGGGAGACGTTGACTCGCATGGAAATGTCCAGATCAGGTAGTGAGGTGGCCCATTCACCGAGCGTCCGAAGCGACCGCTCCAACACCCAGCTGCCCAGCTCGCTCGCCAGATTGGTCGCCTCGGCAACCGGGATGAAGGCAGCCGGTGGAAGCAGTCCGCGGTGGGGGTGCTGCCACCGCACCAGGGCTTCGACGGCTGTGATGCGCTTGGTGATCAAGTCGATCTCAGGCTGGAAGTACAAGACGAGGGAGTCGTTTCCGATGGCGGTTCGGAGATGAACTTCGATATCGCTGCGAAGTACGCTCTGCCGTTGTACCGAATCGGTGAACTGCACGACATCGTTGTCGCCGTTGACCTTTGCCATCAGTGCAGCTTGGTCGGCCCGTTGGAGCGCGTCGTCCGCAGAGACACGCCCGGGGTGGGCGATCGAGATCCCGACGGTGGCTCGCCGTGACCTGTCGAGTCCGGGCGCGTCGAGCAGGGCGATCGAGTCGAGTGCTGTCCGTGCGGTGAGATGCGCATGGTGTGCGTTGCTCGGGCCGTGAAGAACCAGCACGAACTCGTCGCCGCCGAGCCGCGCGATCAATGTGGTCGACCCCACGTCTCGGGTCAGCGCGCGTGCGGCAGCGGCGATGAATTCGTCGCCTGCCAGGTGGCCGAGGAAGTCGTTCATCGCCTCGAGTCGTCCGAGGTCGAGAAACAGGATCGCGACCGGTCCGGATGTGTGATCGACGAGCCTGTCACGCAGATAGTCGAGCAACGCTCGACGGTTGAGCAGTCCGGTCTGCTCGTCGTGTGTGGCGGAGTACCGAAATCGATCCTCGGCCGCGACCCGCGTGTGTACCTGGGTCGTCAATGCGCCGATTGCGCGCAAGGCGTTGAATTCGTCTTCGGACCAGTCGCGGCCGGCGAGTTTGCCGAAGCCCAGTACTCCGACGGTGATGGTGTCCGCGATCAACGGGACAGCGATCAGCGACTGCGGCACGAAACCTGACGCCGACTCCACTCTGGCGCGATAGTCGGCGACACCGCCGTCGACGCGCACCGTCAGGATGCTGTCGAGTGATTCGGCCGCGGCGAATATCGGGTCGGCACCGTCGAACGGGACGGCGTGCAGCGGGTCGGGGTCTGCCACGTTCGAGCGCGGCGGCCACTCCGCGATCAGTACCGTCGTTCGATTCTCGAAGTCGTTGTGGCGCAGAAACGCGATGTCGAGTTCGAAGCTGTTGACGAGATCGCGGAGAACAGCGACGTACACCGTAGCGGCGTTCGAAGCATCGGCACTCATGAGCAGAGTGGCGGCGTTCGTGACGACAGTGTCCAACCTTCGGCGTTGGTTCAGCGTGGTCTCCTGCCTGAAGGTCGCGCGAGTCGAATCGAGACTCTACTCGGCCGACGCCGACGGCAGTGTTCGTCCGGCAAGCATTGTCTGCATCGAATCCGCTGGGACGGGCTTGGAGAACAGATAGCCTTGAGCCCGTGTGCAGCCGACGGCCAACAATGAGGTCTGAGCTGCTTCGGTCTCGAGTCCCTCGGCGATCAGGTCGAGTCCGAACGCGTCCGCAAGGCTTGCGATCGCGCGAACGATGGCTTGGTCGCCGGGATTCGAGTCGAGGTGTTGGACGAATTCGCGATCGATCTTCAGCGCATCGACCGGAAGCATCTTCAGGTGCGCCAATGAGCTGAATCCAGTACCGAAGTCGTCGATCGCGATGCGTACCCCCAATTCTCGGAGCATGCTCAGAACCTTTGCTGCCTGGCCGGTGTCTTGAACGACGGCGTTCTCGGTTATCTCCAAGCACAGGTTGCCGTGTGGAACCAGCCCGCTGGCGAGTTCCTGGCTGACGATGTCGACGAACTCGGTTGCCAGGAGCTGCGCCGGGGAAACGTTGACACGCAACATGATATCCAGCTCGGGAAGGTGGTGGGCCCACTCGCGGTAGCAGCGGATGGCGTCGTGCAGAACCCAGGCTCCGAGCGCGGTTGCCAGGTCGGAGGTCTCGGCGATGTCGATGAAGTCGGCCGGTGGCAGCAGGCCCCGTGTCGGGTGCTGCCATCGCACCAACGCCTCGACGGCCGTGATCGCGCCGTCCTCGAGGTTCACTTCCGGTTGAAAGTGCAGCACCAGGTCGCCGCCCTGTATGGCGGCAAGAAGATGCAGTTCGACGTCGTTGCGCAACGCGTTGTGGGCTCGAATCGCCGAATCGAACAGCGCCACATGGTTTCCGCCGGTTCGTTTCGCGACGAGAGCAGCTTGGTCGGCATTGGCAATCACCTCGTCGACGCTGTCCACTCCCGGATAGGCAGTCGTCACGCCGATGCTCGCGGTGCGAGTGATGGCATCACCGGCGATGCTGACGCGGGTGGTGGCGACGGCGTCGAGTATCCGCAGCGCGACGTCGTACGGCGACGTCGACTTCCCCTCGATTGCAGAAGGCTGCATGACGATCACGAATTCGTCTCCACCCCAGCGTGCGATCGTGGCGTCGTCGTCGAGCACTTCACGCAACGTGTCGGCGAGCGCAAGGAGATATGCGTCGCCGGCGGTGTGGCCGTAGAAATCGTTGAGGGCTTTCAATCTGTCGAGATCGAGAAACAACACTGCGACCGGACTGCCCTCCGACCCCGCTCCGAGCCGACGTTCCAGGTCCTCCGTCACCCCTCGACGATTGGAAAGACCGGTCAGTGCATCGTGTTGCGCCGCTTCGAAAAGCAGTTCCTCGGCGACAATCCGGGCATGAACCTGGGTGAACATCGATGCGATCGCCACCAGTGCATTGGTCTCCTCCTCGGACCAGGCACGGTCACCGCCCTTGATCAATCCGACCCAACCGATGGATCGCTCGTGGACGAGCGGAACCACCGCCATGGAGGTGACGGAGTACCCGGATGCAGCCTCCACGCGTCGGCGATACGACTCCTCCGCCATCGACGGGTTGAACACTCTCGGCTGCACGAGGTGCTCGCATGCCGCGAAGACAGGATCGGCATCCGCGAAGTAGATGACGCCGAGCGGATCGGGGTCCGGTGCATCCGGTCGGGCCGGCCATTCGGCAACCATCGTCGTCGACCGATTCTCGTGGTCGGTATGTCGAAGATAGCCGGCATCGACCCCGAAATACTCCACCAGAGAGCGGAGTACACGGGTGTATGCGAGCAACACCGACGCTGCATCGACCCCCATGAGGTCCGATGCAACGTCGGTGACCAGACGATCGAGACTACGAGTTCGACGCATGTTTTCCCCCATCGACTCGACCCCCTACCTGACCCGAAAATCGACTGTACCTGCTCGGAGGCCGTCTATCCCTCTGCGCGACGCCTGCTTCGCAGTGCGGCACCGTCTGTGTGCGACAGCCGTAGTACCAAAGCGATGGATTCGTCGACGTCGATTCCGACTATCCGGGCAAACCGGTGGCGAAGCTCGGCGAGCGCAGCGGCGTAGTGCGGAGACAGCTGCTCGAACTCGGACGGGCTCTGCGCGTACAGAAACACCGGCGACGACGGATGCACTGCCAGCCCGTGCGACTCGGCGGCGAGCCAGAGGCGTTGCGTTCCGGCGCCGCCTCGCACGAAGTCGGTTGCGCCGTTGCCGTCGACGATCGTAACGGCGACAGCCGAACTGGACACCACGCGGTCGTAGCTGTCTTCCCCCAACGCGATACCTGCGTCCCAGTCCCCGAGCAGTTCCATCACATCGGACCTGCGGGAGACGTCGAGCTTCACCAGGTCCGTCGAATCCAGGGCGAGGGCATGGACGTCGATCCCGGTGTCGGGATCGGGTTGCCCCGGCCACCTGAGCTCCGAGATCATCTCTGTATGAAGCGATTTCGTCAGGTAGCGGATGCGATCCGATTCGGCGATTAGTTCGGCGATCTGTTGGATCGAGGGCCGATCGGTGACGAGAGCTACCCGAACACCCTCGGGCAGCGGTGCAGCGGTGAGATCCGACAGCACCTCCGGGCGCATCTCGCGTGGGGATCCCACGGTGCGATTCGTCGATCTCGACAGTAGTGCGTCGTATGTCTTCGCCAGGTCCGGATCGGTGCCTGCTCCCAGTTCGACGACGATGTCCACGGACTCGCCGAGAGGTGCGACGGTCACGTCCCCGAGAACCCCGTGATGGGCGGCTGCACTACGCGCGTTGTACAGGGCTGCGCCGAGTGCGACATGACTGCCGCGATAAGCGACGTCCAGGCCCGAGGTTCGGTCGCGATCGATCGTAAGACGGACCGATCCGGGGGTTGTGGTGATGGTCCACGGTTGTACGTTCCCGCCGGACGGTGCCCGGGTTGCGGCGTGCACGATCGCGGATCGGGGGCTGTCGCATTCTGGGTGTCCGTCGGAACTCCGGTTCGGTTCCGTCGATTCGACCGGGGAAGGCGGTGGGACCAGCATGTCGAGGTGCTCGTCGATGTGAATCCGTACCCGGCCGGAATCGAGACGTTGGCCGAGGCCGAATCTACGTACTGCGCCTGCGACAGACGCCCCACCGAGTCCGACTTCGCTGCCCAACTGAGGCCATGTCGTGGTCGTGCGATCGACCTCGATCATCGATGCCGCCATCCGCGCGGAGATGTCCTCGGCCCCCAGCAGGGCGAGCACGTAGGGAACCTTGTCGTGCGTCGACAGATTCGCGAGAGTGCTGGACTCGACATCTCCGAGTAGGCCGTGAAACAGAGGACGGTCGGGTTCGAGATCGAATCTCTCGACATCGAGCAGACCACGATCGCTCGTCTCCATGATGACCGGTACGCCCAGTGCTCTGGCGCGTTCGCGCACCAGGATCTTCACGTCGAGCGAATCACATTCCTCGATGAGTAGGTCGACTCCGTCGATGAAACTATCGGCGGATTCCGCAGTCACGCCTCGGTCGTCGATCGTGACGGGAAGGTAGGGGTCGAGTTCGGCGATCCGGCGGGCCGCGACGACGGGTTTGCTCAGACCCAGGTCGAGCAGCGTGGCCGGTATCCGATTGAGGTTCGAGAGTTCGATCTCGTCGAAGTCGGCGAGACGCAGTGCGCCGCAGACACCGTCGAGCGCCAATGCGTAGGCGATCGCGTGGCCCACGCTCAGTCCGACGATTCCGATCGTCGTCTCGGCCAACTTGTCCTGTTCTTCGGCGGTGATCTTGTTTCGGTTGCGGTCGAGCCGGAGGCGCCGGAAGCTGCGTGGCCCCAGCGTCGCGACAACGGTTCGGCGCCAGGGATAGTGGATCCACCGCATCGGCTCGTCGACGAGTTCCGCCGGGGGCGGCGGCGTCAGGCGAGACAGCCCGTCCCGCTGCTCGTCGAGTCGGTCGAGGAACTCGATGACCGGGTCTTCTCGAAGCCGATCCAGTTCTGCACGGTCTGCGGGGTCGTTCTCGTCGAGCACTCTTGCCTGCCAGTCCAGCTTGTTGCGATGTGTCACGATGCTTCTGCCTCCGTCGATGCGAGTTCTCGGCCCCGAAGCGACTCGACCGCAAAGGTGATCTGGGCGAGCTTCTCGGTTGTAGCGAACAGGGGAACCGTGTTCTGGTCCCACCAGAGAATGCGGGTTCTGTAGCGATCGTCCGGATAAGCGACGGCATCGATGTGGGTCGCCATCACGGCACCCGAGTCGAGATAGGGACCCACAGCGTGCTCTGCGCTTGTCGCGAGTGTGTGCCGGCAGCCCGATGCTGCGGCCACGAGAGACGCACCGATTGCGCCCAAATAACCGGGTGCGCCGTGTCGAGTGCGGTCGACGGCGGACCAGACCGTCTTCATCTCGACAACACCGTTCGCCAGTCGGGCCGACACCATCCGTCGGAGCGCAGCCCTCCCGCTCCACGAAGTCGACCATTCGATGTCGGCGTGCGTCTGATGCGGGCTCGAGTAGGTGCCCTGTGCGCGTAGACCGCCGACCGGTTCGCCGGAATCGTCGAGCGCAACCAGAAACATCGACGTCGTCGAGCCGTCGACTATCCGGTCGTACTCCAAGGCCTTCTCCACACCGAAGTGCGAGTAGCTGCGTAGCGCCCCGTCGACGAACGCCCGCCACAGTGACGGTCGTTGCGCAGGCGTCGTCGCAAGCACCGTGCACCGAAGTTCCGGGTCGAAGTAGCTCGAATCCGAGGTGATGCGAAGGGGGCGCCGAGGAGGTTTGCCGGCTCCCCGATCGAACTCGAAGGTCGAATTCATTGTTTATCTTTCTACTAACGCCCTTTTTTGTGGGCATTGGACATCGATCAAGATCATTATCACGGCTCATTACTGGAAATCGGTGCGCAAAAATCGGCTGTTTCCCCGATGTATTCGCTGTTTTGGCAGAACGCGCGGTGCCATGGGAACGGCGGCGGCTCCGGCGCGCTAACCTTCCGCAGTGCTGCTTTCCGACCGCGATATCCGTGCAGAAGTGTCCGCCGGCAACCTGGGCATCGAGCCCTTCGACGCGTCGATGGTGCAACCGTCGAGCGTCGATGTCCGGCTCGACAAGCTCTTTCGGGTGTTCAACAACACCCGCTACACGCACATCGACCCGTCCAAGCAGCAAGACGAGCTGACGTCGCTCGTCGAGCCGGCGGCGGGCGAACCTTTCGTTCTGCACCCGGGGGAGTTCGTGCTCGGATCCACGCTCGAGCTGACCACGCTGCCCGACTACCTGGCAGGACGGTTGGAAGGCAAGAGTTCGCTCGGTCGTCTCGGGTTGTTGACGCACTCGACGGCAGGCTTCATCGACCCGGGATTCAGCGGTCACATCACGTTGGAACTGTCCAACGTGGCCAATCTGCCGATCACGCTGTGGCCTGGCATGAAAATCGGACAGCTGTGCTTGTTCAAACTGTCGAGCCCGTCCGAACATCCCTACGGCAGTGCACAGGTGGGCTCGAAGTACCAGGGCCAGCGTGGGCCTACGCCGTCGAAGGCATACCTGAACTTCATCCAGTCACCGGTGAACTGAATGGTCTATCGGTCGGTTTGAGGCCCGTTACCGCGACAAGAATCTGGTTTCAGCGCTAAAGTAGTCCCTTGCCGAATGTGGGTTGGGGCCTACCGGAGCGAGGTTTCTCTTGTCAGCCGTTCTCGGCGCATCGCTTGGTGTGAGTGGAATCCACACAGTGTCCACGGACCTGTCCACGCGTCCGCCGCACAGCAGCGAGTCGAACCTTCAGATTCCCGAGTCCTCCACCGACCCGTGGGGGGCGGTGACATGGGCCGTTCATCACTTCGCCCGTGAGACCGTCGGTACGGACGCCACGCCCGTGCTGGCGCTGCGCGACAAGAACCCGACGGAGGCGTACGGCGTCGAACACTACGATGGGCTGGCGCTCATCTCGGATCTGGGCGCGCAGATCGGAGCCCTGCAGGAGGCCGGCGAACTGGCCGGTGAGCAGACCATTGCCCTGTTCGATGTCGGCGCGGGCGGGGTGACGGTGTCGATCGTGGACCGCGAATCGGGTCACGTGTACAGCTCGCGGCGCAGCGCCGTGCTCTCCGGCGACGGATGCGACGCCGCGTTGTCCACCTTTCTGCTGGACCACTATGGCCTCGGGCGGGTGCTGGACGAGAGCGTCCGCGATCTGCTCGTCGAGGCGGTCTGCGCGGCCAAGGAACGGTTGTCGACTCTCACCGCCGTCGAGGTACACGGACCGTTCACCTCGGGCGGTGTCGTGCTCTACCGATCTCAACTGGACGAGCTCGTCCGCGAGAGCGTCTACGACGCCGTCACGCTCGCCGCCGCGATGATCGGCGACGTCCCGCGCGTCGACGCAGTGTTCGCGGTGGGCGGCGGCGCGAACATGCAGATCGTCCGGCAGTCCCTGATCGACGGCTTGTCGGTGCCGGTGTTCGTCCCTCGCGATCCCGAACTTCTCGCCGCACGCGGGGCCGCTGGGATGGCGCGCGACTTCGCCCGATCCGCTGCTGCCACCACCGTTGCGGCCACCACCACTGCAGGGACGGCCGGCCACGCTGTGCGCCCGCGGCACAGTGATACCTCCTCGCGTCGACTCACCAGGATTCGAGGGTCGCGGTACCTCGGCGGAGCTGTGGTCGCCCTGGTGGCGGCAGGGGTAGCGGTGTCGATTGCGGCAGCGTCGAGCAACGACGTCGACCCGACACCAGGGATCGTCTACTCACCCGTCATCACGTCTTCACCGGCCGAAGTGAGCCCGTCCGCACCAGCGGTCGCCCCGTCGCCCTCATCTCTTCCCGGGACCACGACGTCCGAGGAACCCGAGTCGACGGAGTCCGTACCAAGCAGCACACCGCAGAGCACGTCGGAGGACGGCCTGACGACCGACAGTGCCAGGGCTGATCGACGACGAACCGAGTCGACCACCACCGCGTCGCCGGACCTGACGACCAGTACGAAGCCGACGCGGACCAAGGACGCCGATTCCCAGCCGTCGACGAGCAACCCGCCGTCGACAGCCATCCCTACGACAAGCAAGCCGACAACGACGAGCAAGCCCGCCACGGCGACGAATTCGCCGACACGCACCAGGAGCCCGTCGCGCCCAGGGTGACCGAAATTTCTGGGCTAGATCGGTGTCTTCAGCCGCGCGTTCATATTCTTCCGGCAGACTTGGCGGATGGTTTCGATACAGACCGAACGCGAGGACAAGTTCGATGTGGACTCAGATTTCATCCTGCCTTCGGATGAACAGCTGATCCCGAAGGGCGGCTCGGCCGAGACTTCGGAGGTGGAGCTGGTGAGCACCTACTTCGACACCGAGGATCTCGACCTTCTGCAGCGAGGGATCACTCTGCGGCGCCGGCGAGGTGACGCCGACACCGGCTGGCATGCGAAGGTACCCGCGGACAAGGCGCGCACCGAAATTCGGCTTCCGCTCGGATCGGGCGAGGATGCGTCCGTTCCGGACGAGCTCGCCGGCCTCCTCGTCGGTGTGTCGCTGGGAAAGCCACTGGGTCCGGTTGCGACGTTGACCTCGGTGCGACGGGTGCACGTGTTGGCGGATCAGGGCGGTGACGTGGTGGCCGAACTCGCCGACGACAGCGTCTCCGTCGATCTGGCGGGTGCCGAGGGGCACACCTGGCGTGAGGTGGAAGTCGAACTGGGCCCTGCGGGGTCGGAGTCGGTGCTCGAGAGGGTCGGCAAGACGCTGAAGGCCGCAGGGGCACGCCCAGGTTCGCATCCGTCGAAGTTCCACCGCGCTGTGCGGTCCTCGACGGAGCCCGTCCATACGGGCACGGTCGGGGTGGTTGCGGACTATCTGAACGAGCAGACGCAGGCAATCTTCGCCGGCGACGTCTATCTCCGGCGTGGAATGGATCCGATCCACCCGACCAGGGTGGCGATTCGGCGTTACCGAAGCACGCTCAGGGTGTTCGGGGACATGTTCGACGAAGGCCGTGCATCCGTGTTGGACGCTGAACTCTCCTGGTATGCAGGGCTACTCGGCGAGGTCCGAGATCGTCAGGTGCAGCGCGCAAGGTTCGCCGACTCGTTGAGTGAACTACCCGACTACCTGGTTCTGGGGCCGGTCGCCGCGCGTATCGAGAACGATCTCCTCGCCGAGCAGCTCAGGTTCCGGGCAGCCGTGGCCACCGAAATCGACGGGGAGCGATACCGCGCGTTGCTGCACGAACTCGCCGAATGGGCACGCGGCCTTCCACTCGCTCCTGGCGCGTCGAAGCTCGACGACGACGATCTCGACGCATTGGCTCGTAAGGCGGGCAAGAAGGCGAGCAAGCGAGTGGCCGCAGCGACGTCGAGCGCGGAGGAAGGGGCACTCCACCGAGCGCGCAAGGCGGGCAAGCGGGCGCGGTACGCCGCGGAACTGGTCAAGCCCGTCATCGGTAAGAAGGAAGCGAAAGCACGGATAGGGCGCTACACCAACGTCCAGGAGATCCTGGGCGAGCATCAGGATGCCGTCGTGGCAGCTGCGACGCTGCTGCAGTTGGGCAGGAAGGCGGGCGTCACCCCCGGCGAGAACGGCTTCACATTCGGGTTGCTGTACGCCCAGGAGGTTCACGCGGCGGCGGCCGCACGGGCCGCGATGACGGCGGCCGACTCGTAAAAGTACGAATTTTCCAGCGGACGAGTACTCTGATCGCCGGAGAAACCGACTTACTGCCCGAATGTCGGGCGGGGGTCACGTGCAACCGGGGGGAGTGCGAGCGGCATGCGTGTTGCACTTGGCGTGCACGTGAGTACGTACGAGGCCACTGCGTCACTCGTGGAGATCTCCCTCCCCGAGCTTGGTCCCATCTGCTCGCGCACGGTCGATATTGCCGCCGCACCGGGAGGAATCGGCGGAGCGGTGTCTGCGGCCCTCGGCTTCATGAGGGTGCAGGCGCTCCAGCACCAGCTCACGGTGCAGTTGTCTGCGAGAGCGCGGCGCAACGTGAGATCGTCGCCCGCGCGCTCGCCGAGGCGGAACGCGACCCGCCACCGGTGATCGACATGTTCGACGACCGTCTGTCCGAGGAGTTCGAACCCGACGTAGCTGCGGCGCTCCTGGTCGGGCACCTCGAACCCGTCGTTGCGATTGTGCACGTGCGCCAGGACGAGCATCGCGGGATATGGCCGGTCGCTGCGGTCGGTGCGTGCGTGTTGGCGGCGCTAGGAGGCGTCACCGCGTGGGCGATGACGTCGCAGCCTGCGCCTGCGGGCGAACTCGTCACGACGTCGGAGATGGTGTATCCGACGGCCGACGCGCCGAAGACGGCCGACAGTGCGGCCCCGGTCGGCGTCGTGTCTGCGACCACCAGCGAGGATCGAGCACGTCCGGATGCGGTTCCCGACGTCGCTCCGGTGGACGTCGTCTTAGCGCCCCCGGTTGCTCCCGAGCCGATGTTCGAGAGCTACCCGGAATCCGACGTGCAGATCACCTCCACGCCGAGTGCGACGCCAGCGCCGTCGACCACCGAAGCCGGCGACGCCACGGAGCCCGACAAGCCGACGAGGCCGGACCGGCCGGAGCCGACGACGGAGCCGGAGCCAACGACGGAGCCGGAGCCAACGACGGAGCCGGAGCCGACGACCGAGCCCGAGCCCGAGCCGGCGGAATCCACGGGATAGAGCCGGTGAGGTCCTGCCGACACGACCTCACCGCCCCGTCTCGGGTGGCGTGATTACGTAGCAATTCGGTTGTGTGAACCGCGTGTGAATTATTCCTGGAGTAGTGAATTGTCACCGAATTCCGGTGGCCCGGTGCCGGAATGCCGGGCTACCATCGGTCGCATGATCCTCGGTGGTGAACGACCTCGGCTACCCGCCGGGCTCGAGCCGCGCGTGTGTTGTATGCGTTGTTCGTAACTCGGCATCGTTCTTTACGGCGCATTCTCGAAGTTGTTGTTACCGACGCACATTCACATCTCTCAAGGATTGCAGGTAGGTTCGATGAACGATTCTCGAACAAGTATCGATTGGGCGGTCGGGGTTCTCATCGCCTTACGGGGATATTCCCCGGAACAGGCTTTCGGAGAATTGGTTTCGCATAGCTATACGTTCGATGTCAGCTTGCTGCATTCAGCGCGCTCGCTTGTTGCGGCCGCACGAGAAATTGCAGTCGATTCGCTACCCGTCGATGCCACCGAACGTGAGTGGGGCGGACTGCTTGCCGAACGGCGTCCGGTGGCGCGCGTCGACAACGTCGCCTGAGCAGCGAGGAACAGTTGGTCGCGGGCGACACAAACAAACCAAAGGACTGTAAAATGTGGCTTTGACCTACCCTCGGATCGATTTCGGCGCTATCATTCACAGAAGTCGGATCGGTACGGGTAAAGGTCGAGGAAGCCATGAGAACGGTGCTTGGAGTGTCCGTCGGCTCTGCCACGGCTCGCGCGACTGCCCTCGATTCGGCCGACGATTCTGTCCGTTCGGCCAGCGTCGCGCGCTCGTTCCTCCCGTCCGAGCATGTGTCAGCGGCACTCGAGCTGCTGGGGTCCATGGCGGCCGCGCAGCACGTCGAGCCTGCGGACGCCGTTCTGGCAGTGCCGGACGACCCGGCGTCACGAGTGCGAAACTCTGCGTATTCGGTTCATCGTTCCGATCGATTCGGCGTGGTGTCGGAGTTGGGTGCGCAGTTGCGGTTCCTTCGAGGAACCGGGCAGTTGGACGGACTCCGCACCGTCGCGGTGTGCGACGTGGGTGCCTCCGGGACGACGGTATCCATCGCCGACCCCGCCACCGGGCACGTCTTCTGCTCCAGGCGGACCACTGCGTTCGGTTCAGCCGTGTGCGACGAGGCGATCAAGAACTACCTGCTGTCCACTTATGGCGCCGACGAATTGATCACGAGTACCGCGCTCGACAGTCTCATGGTCGCAATCGGCGATGCCCGCGAACAGCTGTCGAGCCTGCGTGTCGCAGAAGTCCCCGGCCCTTTCGTCGGGGGCCCGGTTCGGTTGTGGCGCAGTTCTTTCGACGATATCGTCGAGCGCTCGGTTCGCTACGTCGAAGACTGGACGGCCGGCGTGATCGTCGACGCTCCCCACGCGGTGAACGCCCTCGTCATGGTCGGTGGATGTGCCCACCTGCCGTTGCTGCGGCGGGTGTTCCGTCGCGATCTGAGGTTACCCGTTCTCGTTCCAGCGATGCCCGAGTCGCTCACCGCGCACGGTGCAGCGTTGCTCGCTTCCGACGAGGTACGAGGCCGATCGAGGCGACCACTGGTCGCCATCAAGACGATGGCGGCCCAGTCCGTTTTCGTCGGAACTTCCTACGACTCGGTGCCTCGTCACAGGTCCGCCTGACCCTGGGTAGAGGAACAGGTGGCAGGTTGGGGCTGCTATGACGTGACACAAGCCCGGTCCCACTCATGTACTGTCGGCGCCCGGCCCGGTAGGTTGCCACGAATGAGTGAGAATGTGACCGCCACCGAGACCTTCGACCCAGCAGAGCACGTGCGAGAGATGGTCGGGCGTCACTATCGGGCCGCGGACTACTACGAGGTCGGTAGAGAGAAGGTGCGTGAGTACGCCCGCGCCGTGCAGGACTTCAATCCAGTGCACTGGGAGGGCGACGCCGCGAAAGCCCTCGGCTACCCGAACGTCGTCGCGCCCCTGACGTTCATGTCGTTGGTGGGCACACTCGCGCAGAAGCGTCTGCTGCAGAAGATCGCCGTCGGATTCGACCTCAGCCAGATGCTGCAGACCGATCAGATCCTGCAGTACCACCAGCCCATCGTCGCCGGTGACCATCTGTACTGCGACGTCTCGCTCGACTCCTACAAGGAGGTCATGGGCAAGGACATGATGGTCACCAAGAATATCGTGTCCAACCAGCGCAACGAACTGGTCCAGACGACGTATACGACGCTACTCATCGGCCGCGAGGGCGACGTCGACAAGGGCATCGTCGAAGCAGCCGAGAATCTGGTCATGCAGGGCGCAACGTCGCTGGCCGCCCGCGCGGACGCAGCGGCGCACGAGGACGACGAGCAGGTCGAGCATCCACCACTCGTCGTCGTGGACACCTCGTCCTCGCCCACGGTGGCGTTCGACAGCGTGTCGGTCGGCGATACTCTGCCGAGCAAGACCTTCCGGCTCACCCGTGGCGATCTCGTAAACTACGCCGGTGTCGCCGGCGACGCGAACCCGATTCACTGGAGCGAGCAGTTCGCCAAGCTCATCGACCTGGACAACGTGTTGGCGCACGGGATGCTGACCATGGGCCTCGGTGGCGGCTACATCACCGAGTGGCTCGGCGATCCCGGTGCCGTGAAGGACTACACCGTCCGGTTCACCGCGCCGATCCCCGTCGACGGCCACCGCGCCGCCGAAATCAAGTTCGAAGGCAAGATCAAGTCGCTCGACCCCGAGTCGCGGACGGCCGTCGTCGCTCTCAACGCCACGTTCGAGGGTAAGCGGATCTTCGGTCACCGGGCGACCGCGACAGTCACGTTGGCGTAGGGCGCTCGGGTCCCAGCGCTCGGGTCCCAGGGCACGGGTTCCCATCGCTCGGCCCCATCGCTTGAATGGTTCACCCATACGATCAGATAGCGCGGGTGGTCCATTCAAGCAGTGGTCCGGTGTATGCGACCGCGACGACCACGATCACAAGCCGTCGGATCGTCGGCACAGCGTATCGGTTTGCGGACGATCGACTCGGGGCATTCCCCGCTGCATGAAGGTCGGGATAGCAGTCTGTGCCGTCGTCGCGGTGGCGGGTTCGTTCGTCGGGTCGGGCGCTTGGGTGGGAACGCCCATCGCTGAGGCTGCTGGCGGTGCCCTCGGTGCGACGTCGACGCTCGTTGCCCCGTCCGGCCCTGCGTTCTCGATCTGGTCCCTCATCTACGCGGGTTTCCTCGCCTACGCGCTCTGGCAGTTCTTCGCCGGTCCCCGGCACACTGCCCTTCGCGGACCGATCGCCCTGTCGATGCTCCTGAACGCGGCGTGGATTCTGTCGATCCAGGCGGATCTTCTGTGGTTCAGCGTCGTGATCATCGCGTCGCTGCTGGCAGTCCTGGTTCGTGTTTTCGTGCTGACCCAGGCGACGCCTCCCGAGAACACGCTCGACGCGATCGTCACAGACGGGACGATGGGCCTGTACCTGGGTTGGGTGTGCGTCGCGACGATCGCCAACGTCACCGCGTGGCTCGTCGCCGTAGGTGTCACCGGTGGCGCGACGTTCTGGGCCGTCGCGATGGTGGTGATTGCCGCGGGTGTCGGTGTCGGTCTCGCGACGTACTCTGGCGGCGCGCTCGCCCCGACATTGGGCATCGGCTGGGGGCTGATGTGGATCGCACAGGGCCGCCTGGCAGGTGATCTCGACAGTGCCACAGTCGGGTGGACGGCCACTGCCGCCGCACTGGTTGTCGGTGTTCACACCGCGGTGATCCGAAGTCCGCAGCGCGACCGTGAACTGGTATCCGTCTAGCTTCACGAACCCTGTACGACGGCGAACGACGGCTTTCGGCTGAAGTCGGCGCGTAAGAGTCCGTAGTTCTGTTCGGAGTCGGACGCGTCGGTGCCCGAGTCGCGCAACGAGTGCACGAAGACCGGCCCGACATACGGCAGTTTCGACGCCTGAGCCACGCTGCTTCCGATGATGGCGGCCTGCGCGTCCTCGGAAACCGCCATCGGTCCGTTGCCGGTCGGTGCACCGAGTTCGGTGATCCAGATCTTCTTGCTGCCGTCGCCGTTGGCGGCCATGGTGCCGTACGCCTGATCGACCTGTGCCCACTGACCGTTCGGGTCGTTCTCCACGGTGAAGGGGAATGTGTACGGGTGCAACGCGACTGCGTCCATCAACCCAGCGGCACCTGCCGCGTACATCTGCTGCAGAAACGTGACGGGGGCGCGTTCGTCCCACCGTTCGGCGTTCAGGTCGTGCAACCGTTCACCTGCTTTGACAGCAGTGTTGCGGTCGAGGAGATACCGACGGCATTCCGCGACGAACTGCTCCGGGTCGTCGAATGTGGGTAGCTCGAAGATCGAGCCGAGAGATCCCACTGCAGCGGAGCTTCCGACGACCGGTAGACCCTTGCTTGCAGCGTCGAGAATCTTGACGCGTACTCCACCTCCGGTGGCGACCGGCGCGATGAGGGCGCGACAGGTGCCGAGTAACTCCTGCAGGTCGTCGACGAATCCGAGATCGCGCACACCCTCGGGGTAGTCGGGATCCGTTGCGCCGTCGGCTTTCGCGCCGATGATGCAGAGCTCGGCGCTCTCGATTCCAGCCGAGATTGCCGGCCAGTACTGCAGCGCAATCTTGAACGCTTCCTGGTTCGGCGGCCACCCGCGAGTGCCCATGAACACCAGACGTTTCTCGGTCTCGCTCGAGTCGAGTCGCGGAGCTGGTTCCAGAGTGAGGTCGATCCAGCGGGCGTCGCGTACCCCGTTGGCGTGGTACATCTCTGCTTCTTCGGCATCGTAGGTTCCGACGGCATCTGCTGCGCGCGCGACGCGGATCTCGTCACGCAGGATACGCGGCGCCTCGATGCGTCCGGCGAATCCACGTGTCACCTTCCACACCTGGGATTCGGTGTTCACGGTGTTGATGACGAACGGCGAACCGTATTTCGCCGAGCGTATGAACGGCTCGGCCATGTAACTGTGCTCTGCCACATAGACATCCGAGATCGACTCGTCGATGGCGGAGACGAAGGCATCGGCGTCGTATCGACCGTGCACGATACTTCGGGTCGGTCGCAGCGACCTCGCGAGTAACCGAGCGTTCACCCCGGGCTTCGGGATACGCGTGACGTCGGGGTCCAGTGAGGGCTCCGTATTCCGATCGCTGGTACGAGCGGGAGCTCTGCACTCGCTAGCTGACGTCGGACGCGCGGTGATGATCACAGGTCTCGTTGCCGTCGCCGTCGGATTTCTGTTGTCACTGTGCTTGGATGCAACGTCGGGGTTTGCAGACCTTCTGCCCTCGCTCTTGCTACTCGGTGTGGCCTTCGCGTTCATCTACGGTCCGTTGACGTCCGCGTCCGTCGAAGGTGTCGAGGAGTCGGTGCACGGCGTTGCGGGCGGGATCGTCTACACCGGCTTCCAATTCGTTGCGGCATTGGGCATTTCACTGGCCACCATGGTGCTTGTGGCCGGTGGCCACAGCACTCCAGGAATCGACGACTACCGTCGGGCGCTGATCGTTTCCAGCAGTGGCAGCTGTGTTGGCACTCTTGGTTGGGGTGTTCACGATGTTGCGCCACCGGGGGAGAAAATCGGTGGCAGGCGCGGGGGAGTGCGCACTAGCGTGTCCCGTGTGACGCTTCCACTGCGCATTCTTGTGACGGGCAGTTCCGGCCATCTAGGCGAGGCGCTTGTTCGCGTGCTCGGGTCGCGCGGCCACCACGTGGTCGGGTTGGACATCGTGGCGTCGCCGTGGACCACGCACGTCGCGTCGATTGCCGATCGCGCGGCGGTCCGTGAGGCGGTGGGCGGCGTCGACGCGGTCGTGCACTCCGCGACGTTGCACAAACCGCACGTGGACAGTCATTCGAAGCAAGACTTCATCGATGTCAACGTATCCGGAACGCTGGTTGTCCTGGAGGAATCGGTGAGGGCAGGCGTCGGACGGTTCGTGTTCACGAGCTCTACGACGACCTTCGGCCGGGCGATGACGCCACCCGCCGGTGCGCCCGCGTCGTGGATCACCGAGGACGTCGTCCCTGTTCCGCGAAACATATACGGGGCGACCAAGACGGCAGCGGAGGACCTGTGTCGGCTGTTCGCGCAGGATCACGGGCTCCCGGTTGTCGTGCTGCGGACCTCGCGGTTCTTTCCGGAATCGGACGACAGACCGGATGTTCGACAGGCCTACCCGGACACGAATCTGAAGACGAACGAGTTGCTATATCGGAGGGTCGATATCGCCGACGCCGTCGATGCTCACGAACGTGCGCTGGAGTCTGCCCAGCGAATCGGATTCGGCCGGTACATCATCAGTGCCACAACGCCGTTCCGGGAATCGGATCGCGCCGAACTGAGGGTCGACGCACCCGCTGTGGTGCGGCGACTCTTCCCTCGGTACGCACAGATCTACGACGATCTGGGGTGGCGGATGTTCCCGAGTCTGGACCGGATCTATCTCAACACCGCTGCCCGTCGGGAGCTCGGTTGGCAGCCGGTTCATGACTTCGCCTCGGCCATTGCGCGGCTCGAACGAGGGGAGTCGCCGTTCAGCCCGCTCACGTCGCTCATCGGGGCAAAGGGGTATCACGACAGGCCGACGGGTCCGTACACCCGGTGACGCAGACCCCTGTAGTTGGTGATCACGACCAGCTTCAGTTTCTTCCTACAACCCAGATGTTCGTTTACAACGTCGATCAGCGTTGTAAACGAACATCTCGGTTGTGAAGAGTGGGCTCGATCCACGGGTCCTTACACCCTTTGCCGGTCCCGATCGCCAGGTTGTCTCGATGTCGAGAACACCACGGACGTTGAAGTCGTTGCGCTGTGTCTACTGTTGAGCAGTGATCATCTGGTTGAACGGGACTCACGGTGTCGGTAAGTCGACCACAAGTTTGCTGGTTCAGCAGTTGATTCCCGACTCGCGAGTGTTCGACGCAGAAAAGGTCGGGGAGACACTGATGGACATCAAGCCCGGCTTGCCGACGACCGACAATTTCCAGCATTGGCCACCGTGGCGGCCGCTGGTGGTCGATACAGCTCGTCGGGTTCTCGAGTACACGGGCGGTGTGTTGGTGATGCCGATGACTGTTCTGGTCGAGGCGTATTGGGAGGAGATCAGCGGGGGCCTTGCCGAACATGGGATTCCCGTGAAGCACTTCGTGTTGCACGCTGATGAGGCCAGTTTGCGTCGGCGGATCATGGAGGACGAGGTCATGGGGCCTTCGTCTTTTCGACTGAGTCATCTGCAGAAGTATGTCGATGCCGCCGATACGTGGCTGCATACCACCGGTGAGGTAGTCGACACGTCCGGCATCGGTTCGTCCGAGGCAGCTCGTCGTATCGTCGATGCACTCGGTGGTACGTAAATTCAGCGACAGTGGACGTCATCGCAGCCATAATTGCCGACGTGACAACGGTCGAGGTAGTCGTCGCCCACGAAGAGCGCGCGACTCTACGTGTCGGCGAGGTGTTCTTGAAGGTCGACGCCGACCAGTCGAACACCGACATCGAGGTCGACGCTATGCGCCGGGCACCCGTCCCGACTGCGAAGATCCTGTGGCGCACGCCGCCGGTGCTTGCGCTTCTTGCACTTCCGGGTACTGCGCTTGCCCGTCTCGGTGAACCGTCCACAGCCTCGTCGGCGGCGTGGGCTGCTGCCGGACATGCGATACGGAAGCTGCACGATGCGCCGTTGCCGCCATGGCCTGGCCGCAGCCTCGATGAGCTTCTCTGCGAACTGGACCGCGAATGTGCGTGGCTGAACAGGCGCAGGATAGTCCCAACCGGCGTTGTCGACTACAACCGCCGCATTGCCGAAGGTGCACTGAGACAGTGGACGCCGGTGTTCACTCACGGTGACCTTCAAGCTTCGCATGTGTTCGTCTCCGGTGACGAGATCACCGGCATCCTTGACTGGTCCGAGGCGGTACCGGGCGATTCTCTCTATGACCTCGCAACTGTGACACTTGGGCACCCAGAACGCCTTGGAGACGTCGTCGCCGGTTATGGCACAGACGTCGACCGCGAGGTCATCCGCGCATGGTGGTCCTTGCGCAGCTTGAGGGGTGTCCGATGGTTGGTCGGACACGGTTTCGATCCGACCGCGCCAGGCTGCGAAGTGGATGTACTGATGAGACAGGCGAATCGGGGCTAGCGGAGAGACGACACGTCCGGGCCCGCACCGGTACCGAGCCGGTAGTTATGGGCCAGGGACACGATCAGGCTGGGTGCACCGTTGACGACCAGCATGTGCACATCCTTTCGTCAGCCACACCAGAACCAGTGACCCGACGCCTCGATCGTCACAGGGCGGCGTCGATGTCATGTACGCAGCTACCCTCGGGTATGGCCGTTTTGCAGAACCACCCCCTGTCCGGATTGGAAAGCACGTACGCCGACGAGCTCGCCGACCTCACCGTGCCCTGGCAGGGCGCCGAGACGCCCGATCCGACACTGCTGGTGGTGAACGAACAACTCGCGCAATTGCTCGGGCTGGACGTGGACGCATTGCGCCAGGAAGTGGGGATCTTGTCCGGCGGGACTGCACCGGAAGGCTCCACGCCGGTTGCGATGGCGTACGCCGGACACCAGTTCGGTGGGTATGCACCGCTCCTCGGTGACGGTCGGGCTCTGCTACTCGGGGAACTGCACGACAGCGAGGGCCGTCGCGTGGACCTGCATCTGAAAGGTTCAGGGCGGACACCGTTCTCGCGTGGCGGCGACGGTTTCGCGGTGGTCGGTCCGATGCTCCGGGAGTACCTGATCAGTGAGGCAATGTTCGCTCTCGGTATCCCCACGACGCGCTCGCTGTCGGTGGTCGCGACTGGACGCGGCGTGCTGCGCGACGGTGTCGAGCCCGGGGCTGTGCTTGCCCGAGTCGCCTCCAGCCACATTCGCGTCGGCACATTCGAGTTCGCGGTTCGCCGAGAGGGCGCACTGGGTCCACTCGCGGATTACGCGATCGCGCGTCACTACCCCGAGCTCGCCGATCGGCCCGACCGCTACCTCGCGTTCTTCGAAGCGGTAGTCGAAGTGCAGGCGTCGCTGGTGGCGCAGTGGATGCTGGTGGGCTTCGTGCACGGCGTCATGAACACCGACAACACCACCATTTCCGGTGAGACCATCGATTACGGGCCGTGCGCGTTCCTCGACGCGTACGACCCCGCCGCGGTGTTCAGTTCGATCGACCAGCGCGGCCGTTATGCTTTCGGCAATCAGCCTGCGGTGCTGACGTGGAACCTGGCTCGGTTCGGCGAAACTCTTCTCGGACTGGTGGCCACCACCCCGGACGACGCCATCTCGTCGGTGACGGCGGTTCTGGAGTCCTTTTCCACGCGTTACGACGCCCACTTCGCGGCCGGGATGGCCGCCAAGCTCGGTGTCGGAGTCGATACCGGCACACTGGTCGACGATCTGCTGACGATCATGGAGGACAACCGAGCCGACTGGACCGCCACCTTCCGCGCACTTGCCGACGAACTTCGAGGCAATCCGATCCCGCTGGATGCGGTGGTTGCCCGCGAGCACATCGGGCCATGGCTCGAGCGCTGGCGCGTAGAGCTCGCCG
Organism: Rhodococcus sp. FG69; assembly: GCF_057808915.1. Lineage (NCBI taxonomy): Bacteria > Bacillati > Actinomycetota > Actinomycetes > Mycobacteriales > Nocardiaceae > Rhodococcus > Rhodococcus sp. FG69. Next base: position 510,860 of record NZ_JBMDIX010000001.1, read on the forward strand.
GCCAGGACATCTCGACCGTCGCCGACGCCATGGACCGGGTCAATCCGGTGTACATACCGCGCAACCACCGTGTCGACGCTGCGCTTCGTGCTGCGACCGACGGCGATCTGGGCCCGTTCGAGGCGCTCTTGGACGTCGTGACCCACCCCTTCGAACGCCGTGACGCGTGGTCGGATTACGCCGGTGCCGCACCGGACGAATTCAGTGCTGGGTTCCAGACATTCTGTGGGACGTGACGGCCCAGCTCAGAGGGCGGGATGCGCACTCAACACATCGGCGATGGTGCGGGCGAACCGCGGGAGCAACTCGGGTACTCCGGCGGATCGGGTCGGATTGATCTCGCCGATCGTCAGGACTCGCCATCGAGGGTCGGCGATCAGCACAGCCAGCGAATCGGCGAGTTGATCGAGCGTGGGACCGACGTTTCGTCCACTGGTGTTCTCCGACAGTGGAGCGTCGGTGAAGTCGAGGACATCGACGTCCAGGTGAACGGCGAACACCTCGTCGGGTAGTGCACGGAGCGCGGCGTCGGCGGCGGTGAAAGGGTCGTCGACGAGTTCGAGCTGCGTCGTGACGGAGATGCCGAGACGCGCGAGATGCTCCCGCTCGAATTCCGTGGACTGCGTGGGATCGACGCCGAGGAAGCTCAGGTGCCGTGCGTCGAGCAGCGGCGCGTGTCCGAGCGCATCGACGTACGCGGGAAGCGCGCCCGGCAGGTTCAGTGCGTGCGCCAATCCCATCCAGTCGAGTGCTCCCTCGTCCGTCGACTCGGGGGTGTTCATGTCGAAGTGTCGGTCCACGTAGACCAGGCCGGACGGACCAGAGGTGTGTCGCCTCAGCGCCGACACTGCGCCGGTTGCGATCGTGCAGTTGCCTCCCAGCACGAGAAGACGACGTCCGTCCCCCAGCGTGGTCGTGGCTGTGTCGGCCAGATGCACGACGGACTCGATCACCTGAGCTGCATTCTGCGCCCGCGGCTGTGCGGGGTCGGGGGTCCAGATCTGTTGCGGCAGATCACCGAGATCGTGCACGTCGATGCCCACCTCGGTGAGCGCCGTCAACATACCGGCGTCACGGAGAGCCCGGGGTGCCTGATCCTGTCCTGCGGCGTAGCTTCCCGCGCTGCTCGGAACGCCGATCACACTCAGGGGTGTCATCGCTCGGGTGCTTGCGATTCACGCAGCCGACGCCCCTGCTCGACGACGTCCGCATCCTTCTTGTCGTTCTTGTCCGACACCCGGGTGTCGCGGGGCGGAAGTTGCAACCGCTCCTCGGCGACGATCCCGGCTTGTAGCTGGCGTCCCCGTTCGAGTTCGGAGTCCAACTCCGCACCGAACAGCAGCGCCAGGTTGGTGATCCACAGCCACAGCAGGAAAATGATTGCGCCCGCGAGCGATCCGTAGGTCTTGTTGTAGCTGGAGAAGTTTGCAACGTAGAACCCGAATCCGGCGGTCGCCAGAATCCATACGACGATGCCGACTGCAGCGCCGTAGCTGATCCACCTGAACTTCGGCTGTTGAATGTTCGGTGTGGCGTAGTACAGAATCGCCACGGCGAGGACCACTACTGCGAGCACGAGCGGCCACCGTGCAAAGTTCCACACCGTCAGCGCCGTGTCACCGAGCCCGACGATGTCACCGACGGCAGCTGCGACGGGTCCGCTGATCGCGAGCATCACGGCAGCGCAGGCGATGAGTATCAACGCGATCAATGTCACCAGAAGCATCACCGGCCGCAGCTTCCACACAGGCCGGCCCTCGTCGACCTCGTACATTCGGTTCATCGCCCGGCCGAACGCCCCGACATACCCAGAGGCGGACCACAGTGCACCCGCGACACCGATGATCAATGCAAGTCCTGCGGTGGGTGCCTGGACCAACTGTTCGATCGGCCCACGCAACGTGTCCACGGCCGACGACGGACCGAGGTCTCCGACTATCTGCAACACCCCATCGACCGTCGCCTGCCCCTGCCCGAAGACTCCGAGCAGCGAGACGATGGCCAGTATCGCCGGAAACAGCGACAGCACTGCGTAATAGGTCAGTGCGGCAGCCAAGTCGGTGCACTGATCACGCGAAAACTCGCGCACGGTCTTCTTCAACACGAACAACCACGATGGTGTGGTCAGGTCGGTCGGCGAGTCGGGCTTGCGCGGGTCGTCGGGATCGGCGTCGACTGGTGCGGATGACGTCGAATCTTCTTTCACTTGGGCTTCATACCCGGACAGTAAGACCGGAAACACGGAAGTATGGACAACACGGGTTTGGACAATCGGGCAGCGGGGATCCGAACAGGATGAACCACGAAGGCGTCGAAGTGCGTGAGAACCAGGTGAGACCGTGCGGATAGCGGTGACGGGTGCGACCGGAAATGTGGGCACCGCACTGTTGCGCAAGGTCGGCGCCGAGACGGATGTGGTCGGTCTCGTGCGCCGCCCACCTGCGCTCGTCGGACCGTACGACCGGGCGAGCTGGGTGTCGGTGGACTTGGCTTCAGATGACTCGGAAACCACGTTGGCAGAGGTATTTTCGACGGTCGACGCCGTCGTACATCTGGCCGTCGCGTTTCAGCCGATGCGCGACCGCGACTATCTCGAACGGGTGAACGTCGGCGGCACGGCCAGGGTGACGCGTGCATGTGCAACAGCGGGCGTGACGCAGCTGATCCACCTGTCCTCGGGCGGCATCTACGCCGCAGGCGCCTACGGCGTCGAGGTCGACGAGTACTGGCCACGATCGGGAGTACCGACGTCGACGTACAGCATGGACAAAGCGGCGGCCGAGCTCGTGCTGGACGAATTCGGGAGCGCACACCCGGAAGTAACGGTGGCCCGACTACGTCCCGGGCTGATCGGTCAGTACGAGTTCGGCAGTGCCATATTGAGATACGCGCTTCCCGACATCGTTCCTTCCTCGGTTGTGGACCACCTTCCCGTCGTGCCGATCGACCGCACGTTCACGGTCCCGGCCGTGCACTCCGGCGACGTCGCCGACGCGGTGGTCCGAATACTGGACAGACGCGCGAGTGGGCCGTTCAATCTGGCCGCGCCGACTCCGGTACGTGCCGAGGATGTCGCAGATGCTTTGGGCGCGCGAATCGTTCCCACGTCACATCGAATTCTGTCCGCTGCTGTACGAGCAGGATTCGCGGCGCACATGCTACCTGTCCACCACGGTTGGGTCGATCTTGCGTTCGCGACGCCGTTGCTCGACACCGCCCGAGCGCAACGCGAACTCGGGTGGACGCCGACCGTCGACGGACCCGAAGTGCTGCGAGAAACGGTGCGCGGCATGCGGGAACGCGCGCACGCCGCAAGCCCGCCGATGCGCAAGAGAACGACCGCGGACCGAGTGCGTTCGTTCGGCCGGCGGGGCTTCGTCTCGCGTGGGAGGCCCTCGTGATGGACGACGAACTTCTGGCTGTGTTTCACCGCGCGTTCGACAGTGCACGAAGCGGAGATGCCCTGTGGCTGCGGGCGTTCGTCGATGCGGGTGGGTCGGTCGAGCTGACCAACGACAAGGGCGACACTCTGTTGATACTGGCGGCCTATCACGTCCAGCTCGACACGGTGTCGGTGCTGCTCGAACTGGATGCCGAGGTCGACCGGGTCAACGACAACGGCCAGACAGCATTGGCAGCGGCTGTGTTTCGACGATCCGAGTCGATCGTCGGTGCCCTGCTCGACGCTGGGGCGGACCCGGCAGCGGGAGCCCGGTCGGCGAACGCGATTGCGCAGTTCTTCGATCTGCCCGAGATGGCCGCGCTGCTCAGCCCGGCGAGTGAGTAGTTGCGTTCGACGGCAACTGCCCACTCACCGGGTGCGCCATGTCCTACTTTCGGGTCCGCTTCGCCCTGACCGCAGGCTTCGTCTTGACTGCAGCCTTGACGGAAGCCTTGGCCCCGACAGCCGGCTTCGACTTCGCAGGCGCGACCTCCGATGCCATCACCGCTGCAGCGCGATCCCACGCCCGGTGCAGGCCGACTGCGGAGAGCACCGCGTCGTTGAATGCCTTCACAGCTGTATCGCCGACGACGACGCCGGGATCCGTCGTCCCGATGCCCGCTCGTTCGAGGATCGCTGTTCCGTCACCCCATGCTGCGATCGCTTTGCAGTGACGAAATGCTTCCTGCAGCAACAGCATCAACTTGATGTCGGTCGACGGCGTTGTTCCGCCTGCGACGACGAATGCGTCGAATTCGATCGATCGGACCGTCAAGAACGTGCGCTCGACGACCTGGGTCCTGACGCCCTTGCCGAGCACGCCACCGGCCGCGGCGATGACGTGTACCGTCGCCCCGCGCCGCGCGGCGGCCGTGCGGAGCTTGCCGATGCCCGACAGGTCGGATCCCGAGTCGGCGATGACACCGATCTTTCGGCCGGCGATGGGCCCGGGTGTGTCGATGACCTGTGACAGCGCGGGCGAGATGAACACGTCGTCCAGCGGCGTTCCGGTCGGTGCGGGGAGCCCGAGTCCGGCGGCGACGCGCGCGCACAGGTCGGTATCGACGTTGGCGAGGACGGCGAGTTCGCGTTCCTTGATGGACTGCTCGTATACCTTGCCCAGTTCGAAGGTGAAGGCTTCGACCACGTGGTCCTGCTCGATCGCGGTGAGGCTGCGGTAGAACATCGTCGACTGGGTGAAGTGGTCGTCGAAGGACGCTGGGTTCGCCCGCACTGCCCTACCCTCGATGATGCGTTCGGTCTGCACGTAGCCGTGATCGCTGGCCCCTGCTACTTCTGGTTCACCGCCGTCGACTGTGTTGCTCAGGTACGGGGCAAGTCCGGTGTGCACTGCGGTCTGGTGCATACCGTCTCGCAGCATGTCGTTGACCGGTGCGTGGGGCCGATTGATGGGAAGCTGCGAGAAGTTCGGTCCCCCCAAGCGGGTGATCTGTGTGTCCAGGTACGAGAACAGCCGTGCCTGCATCAGTGGATCGTTGGTGACCTCGATGCCGGGGACGAGATGTCCGGTGTGGAACGCGACCTGCTCGGTTTCGGCGAAGTAGTTCGTGGGATTTCGGTCGAGGGTGAGCTTGCCGATCGGCTGCACCGGAACCAGTTCTTCCGGAACGAGTTTCGTCGGATCCAGCAGATCGATCCCTTCGAAGGTGTCGGTGCCGTCGTCGGGCATGACCTGGATGCCGAACTCGTACTCGAGCGGGGCGCCGGCCTTGATGCCGTCGGCCATGTCACGACGGTGGAAGTCCGGGTCGACGCCGGCAGCGATCTGGGCTTCTTCCCATACCAGCGAGTGCACGCCGGCGACAGGCTTCCAATGGAACTTGACGAGCGAGGTCTTGCCGTCGGCGTCGACGAGCCGGAAGGTGTGGACGCCGAAGCCTTCCATCGTTCGATACGACCGCGGAATCCCACGATCGCTCATGTTCCACATGACGTGGTGGGTTGCCTCGGTGTGGAGAGAGACGAAGTCCCAGAACGAGTCGTGTGCCGATTGTGCCTGCGGGAGTTCGATGTCCGGCTGTGGCTTTCCCGCGTGAATGACGTCCGGGAACTTGATTCCGTCTTGGATGAAGAAGACGGGGATGTTGTTCCCGACGAGGTCGAACGTGCCTTCATCGGTGTAGAACTTGACGGCGAAGCCGCGGGTGTCGCGCACCGTGTCCGCAGATCCACGAGAGCCGAGAACCGTCGAGAAACGCACGAAAACAGGCGTTTTGCGGCCTCGGTCGGCAAGGAAACCAGCCTTGGTGACCGTCTTTGCCGAGCCGTAGGACTCGAAAGTTCCGTGCGCTGCGGCGCCGCGGGCGTGTACGACGCGCTCCGGAATCCGCTCGTGGTCGAAGTGGGTGATCTTCTCGCGAAGATGGAAATCCTCGAGCAATGTGGGCCCGCGATCACCGGCTTTGAGCGAATGATCGGTGTCGGGAAGGCGCAGACCCTGGGCCGTGGTGAGGAAGTCTCCGGACTGCGCGCGGCTGTCGTGCGACCCGGTGGGGCCGACGGGTGCGGGCGCAGATTGGTCTGGTCGAGGTAGCGGAGGCATGGACGCCAACTTTCGTTTGGGAGGGTTCGCGGGCGCTCGGGGACGGAATCGATCGATCGACCGTAAGAACATCTGGTCGTGACTTCCGACTGCGGCTACTGCTCAACCACGCCTCGACGTTGTACCCGATCCGAGGTGTTCCAATCGTGTCGATCAGCCCGGGCTGACACTTCTCTCGGCGAGCAATGCGAGCCGACGCAGGGCTTCGGTGTTTCGTGGATGGACGAGTACGTGCTGGACCGAGTCGGGGATCAGGTTGAACGGCGGCGTCAACGCATCCTCGATCATTTCGATTCGGCATCCCGTGGCGAGCGGAGTCAGCCGCAGGGTGATATGTGCTTTGCCGAAGGGCATCGCCCTGGCTTCCAGCTCGAGCTCGCGACCGTCGTGACCGCCCAACGACCTCGTGTAGTCGCTCAACACTGCAGGCCATACGCCGACGGAGTGGTGAATCTTGGATCCTTCGGACGGCCAGGCCGGATCGACCGCCCGGATGCGGGACGCGCCGACCACCCACGTCGCATAGTTCCAGCCGTCGGACAGCACGCTCCATACCTCTTCGCAACTTGCCGTGGTCTCTCGAACTGTTGCCATGTTCTCGCCCCTTCTGCCGGGATCAATGTCGCAGAGTGCGACGCCCGCCGCTTGCCGGGTGCCCGTCCTGCAGGAATCCAAACTGCTGGTTCCAGGGTTGGATTCGGACCTACTGTCGGGCAGCACTATTCGCTCGAAAATTCTCGAGGAAACCACTTGGCAGTCGACCGGTGAGAGTGCTAATTTCTTCATCGCACAGTGAAGTAGCAGCCCGCTACAGGGGCGGGTGCAACGTCAGTACAGGAGGTGGTTGCTGTGCTTCGCTTCGATCCGTTTCGTGACCTCGATTCCCTTACTGCAGGGATGCTCGGTGCGTCGTCAGGTTCGGACCGTGCCCCGCGTTTCATGCCGATGGACCTGTACAAGGTCGATGACCACTATGTTCTGAGCGCCGACCTGCCCGGCGTGGACCCTGGATCGATCGATGTCGACGTCGACCGTGGCACCCTGACGCTGACAGCGCACCGAACTGCACCGGGTAGTGAAGGCGTGCAGTGGATTTCCTCCGAGCGGTTCGCCGGGACGTACCGTCGTCAGCTCTCACTCGGGGAGGGGATCGACACCGAAAGAATTTCCGCCTCGTACGACAACGGTGTGCTCTCCGTGACCATTCCGCTCGCCGAGCGGGCGAAGCCGCGCAGGATCGAAATCGCGCGGTCCGAGAACTCCGAGTCCAGACGGACCATCGAAGCGTCGTAGGCGTTAAAGGCCGGGGACCGCCGCATCGTCCCCGGCCTCGTCTCGGCGTACGTACAGGCGTTACACACTCAACCGATGTAGCAGGACGGTAGCTGCGTCGAGCACGACGTTTCGGTCGTATGTCAGCCGGTAGCTGTACGAGTGCCGCCCGTCATCGCTCGTGCCCCGCTCCAAGCCGACCAACGCCGCCGTCTGGAATGGGGCGACGACGATGATCGATCGTTCCAGGGCCAGTGGATCGGATGCGTCGACGGTGACGGCGCGATAGCGCGCAGCTTCTCTGGCCGGGCAGGGCTCGAACACCGCGGTCAACGCCGTCCGACCGGCCAACTCGTCGAGGATGGCATCGAACGAGTGTCGGGCGCCGTGATCAGGCCCCCGGGTAGCAATGACGATCGCTGACGGCCCCATCGCGGCGGCAGTGCGCAGCAGCCCCATTTCCATCTCGTCGTACAGCGACCGACCGCTACGTCGTGGCGCTCCGAGCGCGCTGATTACTCCGTACGGTGTCACTGCCGTCGGTACGCGGACCGTCACGGCCGGTTCCGGGTGCGCAGGGCGATGAGGAGTCAATATCTGCGTGAAATTGGGCAACGGACCAGGGGCGCCGTACAGCCAGCCCTGTCCCGCGGTCGCACCCATGTCCAGCGCTGTGCGCTCGTGCTCTTCGGTCTCGATTCCTTCGGCGAGAACGCGCGCGCCCGTCCGATCGGATTCCGCGGCGATTGCAGAGACGATCACCGCAGTCTCGGACGTCGATCTGCCCTGGACCATTCTCATATCGAGCTTGATGACGTCCGGCCGGATGAGAGGCAGCAACGCCAGGCTGGACGAGTCGGCACCGACATCGTCGATCGCGACGCGCCACCCCAGGTGACGAGCGTGCTCGACGGCTCGCAGCAGGCCCGCCGGGTTGCGCATCAAGTGGCGCTCGGTGATCTCGACCGTGATCGACAATGCGCCGGCCGCGCGGAGCAGGCCCGCTGAGTCGGCCGGAGGCGGGGCGTCGAGTGCGACCGGTTCCGCGTTGACGAACAAGACCATGTCGGGAGGCATGTGGGCGTCGAGTGCCCCGCGCAGAGCTGCCAGTCTGCACCGCCAATCGAAGGCAACCGTCGCGTTCATCACGTGGGCGGCCTCGAGCAATTCGATCGGGCTGGTCCACGGACTGTCCGCACACGGCCGGGTCAGCGCTTCGTAGCCCATGACGGCTCGGCTGTCGAGCGCGACAACAGGCTGATAGACCGGCTCGATCCCCACCGTGAGCGGCGTCACCGTCGACCGCGGCAGTGGCTGGCTCACGTTGCGCCTTCCTTCGAATCGGATTCGAGCAGCCCCCCAGCTCGCATCATCATGCCAAGCCGTCGAGGACAGGAACAGCGCCGGGCGATAGAGTGCCGACTACGCGTCAGGCAACGAACGGGAGTTCACGATGGCAGGCGGGGAGCCTCCTCTCGGTACGGATCTGTTCGCGGGCCGATATCGGCTCGGCGAGGTGCTCGGACGCGGCGGGATGGCCGACGTGTATCGCGCCGACGACCAGGTGCTCGGTCGTTCGGTCGCAGTGAAGATCTTCAGGCACGGTCAGCCGCTGAGCGCACCGCGCATCGACGCCGAGACCCGGACTCTCGCTGCGCTGTCGCACCCGGGGCTCGTCACCTTGTTCGACGCAGGAACTGCATCCGACGTCCCATACCTGGTGATGGAATTCGTCGACGGCCACACGCTCGGAACGTTCCGGTCCGGACATGCGCTTCGGCCTGCAGTGGTGGCCCGCATAGGTCACGACCTTGCCCAGGCGCTGTCGTACATACATGCTCGTGGAGTAGTCCATCGCGATATCAAACCGGCCAACATTCTGCTCGCGGGCTCACCCGAGGAGCCGACCGTCAAGCTCGCCGATTTCGGAATCGCCCGTATCGTCGATGCCGAAAGGCTGACCGAACACGGAACAACCGTCGGCACAGCACATTACGTCAGCCCCGAACAAGCCACCGGCGTCACTGCCGGCCCACCGTCCGACGTCTACTCGCTGGGTCTTGTGCTCATCGAGTGCCTGGTCGGTCGGATGGTGTTCGAGGGCAGTGCGGTCGCGGCGGCCGTGGCCAGGTTGCATCACGACCCAGCTGTCCCGATCGAGTTCGGCAGTCAATGGTCCTCGCTACTGACCGACATGACGTCCCGACGCCCGCAGGACCGGCCGTCGGCAGCCGATGTTGCGTTCCGTCTGCGGATGGTCGACACCCGATCGCCCACGGCTACCGCGGTGATGGTAGTCCCGGCTGCGGTCCCAGCGGCCGTCCCGTTCGAACACGACGACGGTCGCCGACCAACTCGCGCTTGGGTTCTGCCGATCGTGGCCGTGGCCGCCTTGGCGCTGGCCCTCGCTCTCGGGTGGTCGGCATTCGAGACGGACGAGTCTCCACTCCTCGAGCCGACGGCGCCGTCCACCTCGGAGATTCTGCCGTCGCAGACAACCGCACAGGCCACTGTCGAGCCGACGCCTGAGCCGGCGCCGGAGTCGGTGTCGCTTGCCCCCGCTTTCGTTCCGGCGCCCGTCCTCCCCGTGCCGACGGAACCAGTGCCCACCGAATCAGTGCCAACCGAGTCAGTGCCGGCGGAAACCGCGAACCCGAACAACGGCGCGCCCGGCAACAGTGGCAGCGGCAACGGCAACGGCAACGGCAACGGCAATGGCAATGGCAACAATGGCAATGGCAACAACGGCAATGGCAACGGCCGCAACAACTGACGCGCGTACTAGTTGCGGAGGGACTCCGTCTAGGGGTGCGCGGCCCCGTT